>NZ_DATMGA010000016.1:0-290055 GCF_035555955.1 Eoetvoesiella sp.
TCGCGGGCGACCGCGTGCGCGCCATCATGGAGCGCCTGCGCCTGCCCGAGGGCGAGCCCATCGAGGCGCGCATGGTGTCGCGTTCCATCGAATCGGCGCAGCGCAAGGTCGAGGCGCGCAACTTCGACATGCGCAAGCAACTGCTCGAGTACGACGACGTGGCCAACGACCAGCGCAAGGTTCTGTACGCGCAGCGCAACGAGGTGCTGGAGTCGTCCGACGTCTCCGAAACCATCGACAGTCTGCGTGTGGCCGCGATCTCGGACGTTTTCCGCGCGTACATCCCCGAGCAAAGCATGGAAGAGCAGTGGGACGTGCCCGCCTTGCAGACGCTGCTGGAGTCCGACTGGCAAATCGCCATGCCGCTGGCCGAGATGCTCGACAAAGAACCCAATCTTACCGACGACGACCTGCATGAGCGCGTGGTGGCCGAGGCCAACCGCCTGTATCAGGCCAAGGTGGACCTGGTCGGCCGCGAAAACTGGGCGCCGTTCGAGCGCTCGGTGCTGCTGCAGGCCATCGACACGCATTGGCGCAGCCATTTGCTGGCGCTCGATCACCTGCGCCAGGGCATTCACTTGCGCGGCTATGCGCAAAAAGACCCCAAGCAGGAATACAAGCGCGAAGCGTTCGAGCTGTTCTCCGACATGCTCGACCGCATTCGCAACGACGTCGTGAAGGTACTGCTCACGGTACAGATCCAGTCCGCCGAGCAGGTGGAAGTGGCCGAGCCCGAGCCCGCCAATCTGGACAACGTGCGCTACCATCATTCGGACTACGACGCCGCCCTGAGCGGCGCCGACCCCGGAATCGCCGAAGCCGCCAGCGCCGCGGCCATGCCCAAGGTAGGCCGCAACGACCCCTGCCCCTGCGGCAGCGGCAAAAAATACAAGCACTGCCACGGCAGGCTGGCGTAAGAGTGAAAAGCCGGGTGCCCTCACCTGGCTTTTTTTTGCGTGGCATCGGAGGGCCTTTCGCCGCCGGGCCGCCCCAAGGCGAAAGAGCCCCCTTGGGGGGCAGCAAGCCGCGTCAGCGGCGCGGCGTGGGGGCCCTTTATTTACATTAAGAAGACCGACGCCAGTCCCAGGAACAGGAAGAAGCCCAGGGTGTCGGTGGCGAAGGTGAGCAGAACGGACGACCCCATGGCGGGATCCTTGCCGAAGCGGTCGCGCAAAATGGGGATGAGCACGCCCAGGGTGGCGCCGATAAGCATATTGCCTATCATGGCCGCTATCATGACCAGCGCAATGGCCCAGGAACTGGAAATGAACCAGGCGAAGCCGGCCGTGATGAGGCTGCCGCACAGCCCTACCAGCAGTGTGACGGTGGATTCGCGCCGCACCAGCTGCCAGGCGTTCGAGCCGCTGACGCGGCCCACGGCCAGGGCGCGGATGATCATGGTCATGGTCTGGTTGCCTGAGTTGCCGCCGATGCCGGCGACGATGGACATGAGGAAGGCCAGGATGACGATGTGGCTGACGGTATCCTCGAAGCGCGAGGCGACGAACGAGGCGAACGACGCTGTGCACAGATTGACCAGCAGCCACGGAGCGCGGTTCTTCATGGCGTCCAGCACGGGCGCGAAGATGTCCTCTTCTTGCAGACCGGCGCGGGAAAGCGCCTGTTCCTGCGAGTCTTCCTGGATGACGTCCACGACCTCGGCGATGGTGACCCGGCCGATGAGGCGGCCCTGGTCGTCGATGACCGGCGCGGAGACCAGGTCGTAGCGCTCGAACGCGCCCGCCGCGTCGGCGTCGGAGTCGAGGGGATTCAGCGTGAGGTAGTCGGTGGTCATGACCTGCGCGACGTGGATGTCGGGCTCGCTGACCAAAAGCTTGGACAGCGCCAGCGTGCCCAGCAGCTTGTCCTGGCGGTCGACCACGAAGATCTGGTCGGTATGGTCGGGCAGCTCGTGCAGGCGGCGCAGGTAGCGCAGCACGACCTCCAGGGTGACGTCGTCGCGCACACGAACCATTTCGAAGTCCATGATGGCGCCCACCGTGTCCTCGGGGTAGCCCATGGCTTCGATGAGCTGGGCGCGCTCTTCGTCGGTCAGTCCCTTTTGCACCTCGGCCACGACGTCCGCGGGCAGGTCGGCCACCAGGTCGGCGATCTCGTCGGCATCCATGGTGCCGGTGGCCGCCACCAGATCCTGGTGGTCCATGGACTCGATGAGCGATTCCCGCGCCCAATCGTCGACCTCGAGCAGCACGTCGGCATCGTGCTCGGCATCGACCAGTTGCCATACCGCCTGGCGCTCATTGACCGGCAGCGACTCCAGGATGAAGGCGATGTCGGACGGATGCAGATTGTTGATGATCGCCCGGATTTCGTTTTCGTGCTGGCGGTGCACCATGCCTTCGAGCAGGTTGGAGCGCTCGTCGTCCTCGAATTGGCGATGGGCCAGCGCCTCGACGACCTCCTGCCGCTTCAGGATGCCTTGGAGCTTTTGCAGAGCCTGCTGCGCATCTTCGGGGTCCAGCCGCCGGGGGATGACAATAGGCTCGCTTTCGGGCGTGGCGTGGGTTTCCTGCATGGGCAAACCTTAGACGGAGGGTAGGGGGCGGGGTTTGCGCGAATCGTCGGTGGCGACGTAGGTGAAGGTGGCTTCGGTGACTTTGACGACTTCGGACTGCATATGCTGGCGCTCGGCGTAGACTTCGACGAAAACGGTGACCGAGGTCCTGCCTGTAGCGACGATTTCGGCGTAGTAGCTGAGCAGGTCGCCGACGAAGACCGGCTGCTTGAACGTGAACGAGTTGACGGCCACGGTTACGACCCGGCCCTGGGCGCGCCGTGCGGCGGGCACCGAGGCGGCGATGTCGGCTTGCGCCATGATCCAGCCGCCAAAGACGTCGCCATGGATGTTGGCATCGGAGGGCTGGGGCATGACGCGCAGGATCGCGTGGCGGTTGGGCGGCGGCAAGGCCGTTGGGTTTGTGGCGTCCAAGTGCGGCTCCGGGGTCTTGGCCCGCAGGAGCGGGCCCGTTGAAGGTAGGCGGGCGCCATCGGCGGCGGGCTGGCCTGATCCCTTAGACAATAGCACGCTATTTTAACGAGTCTGTGGCAAGCCGTGGCGAATGAGTGCGGGTCGGCCCCGCTGCCGCGTTTGCGCCAAGGCCGGGATGGCTGCGGGCCGTCAGGAGGCGGCCGCGTCGCGGGCCAGACGGCGCACCGCCAGTTCGACCCAGTAGGTGGCCCCGACCGGCAAAAGGGCGTCGTTGAAATCGTAGCTGCCGTTGTGCAGTGTGCAGGGCCCCAGGCCATGGCCGGCGCTGCGGTGGTCGCCCTGGCCGTTGCCTATCCAGACATAGCAGCCCGGCTTTTCCTGCAGCATGAAGGCGAAATCCTCGGAGCACATGGAGGGGCGCACGGCGGGATCGACGTGCTCGGCTCCGACGATGTCGGCCGCCACTTCGGCGCAGAAGGCAGCTTCGTCGGGGTGGTTGACCGTGGGCGGATAGTTGCGCGAAAAATTGAAGCTGGCCTTGCAGTTCATGGCCAGGCAGCTGAGTTCGGTGATTTCGGCCATGCGCTTTTCGATGAGGTCGAGGGCGGCGGTGGAAAAGGTGCGCACGGTGCCGCGCAAGGCCGCATCGTTGGGGATGACGTTGTCGGCCGAACCGGCGTGGATCTGGGTGATGCTGAGCACGGCCGGGTCTTGCGGGTCGAGCTCGCGCGAAATGACGGTCTGGAAGATCTGGGCCAGGTGTACCGCCGCCATGACGGGATCGTTGCCCATGTGGGGCATGGCGGCATGGGCGCCTTTGCCTTCGATGAGGATTTCGAACACATTGCTGGAGGCCATGATGGGGCCGGCCACCATGCCGAAGGAGCCCGCCGGCATGCCCGGCCAATTGTGCATGCCGAATACGGCCTCCATGGGAAACAGCTGGAACAGGCCGTCTTCGATCATTTTTCTGGCGCCGCTGAAGCCTTCCTCGGCGGGCTGGAAAATGACATAGACGGTGCCGTCGAAGTCCCGGTGCCCGGCCAGGTAGCGCGCCGCGGACAGCAGCATGGCCGTGTGGCCGTCGTGGCCGCAGGCGTGCATTTTGCCGGGGTGGCGGCTGGCATGCTCGAAGGTGTTGGCCTCTTGCATGGGCAGGGCGTCCATGTCGGCGCGCAGCCCCACAGCGCGGCCGTTATCGGTCTTGCCCCGTATGATGCCCACCACGCCGGTGCCGCCCAGGCCGCGATGGATTTCTATTCCCCATGACTCGAGCTGGCGAGCCACCAGATCGGAGGTTCTGAGTTCTTCGTAGGCAAGTTCCGGGTGGGCATGAATGTCGCGCCGGATGGCGGTAAGATCGTCTTGCCACTGGACGATGGGGTCGGCTAGTTTCATGGGTCCACGTCTTGGTTGTGATGCTGGTCGATAAACTGTACCCTGATCGCGGCGTATCATCAAACTGCATCGCAAAAAAGCGCCCACGCCGCTGCGCGGCCTGCTGCCCCCCGGGGTCGGCAAACATTTTTTTAGAGGCATGTTCGTGCAAAAACCCTGGTTGTCACATTATCCCGAAGGCGTCCCGCCGGAAATCGATCCCGACAGCTACGAGTCGCTGGTGGATCTGCTGGATCAGGCGTGCGCCCGGCATGCCGACCGGTGCGCGCTGGTGTTCATGGGCAGCCGGCTTTCGTATGCCGAGCTGGATCGGCACGCGAAAGCCGTGGCGGGCTGGCTGCAAAGCCTGGGCCTTCCCGCCGGCAGCCGTGTCGCCCTGATGATGCCCAACATCATGCCGTACATGGCAGTGCTGCTTGGCACGCTGCGCTGCGGCATGGTGGCCGTCAATGTCAATCCCATGTACACGGCGCCCGAGCTCGAGCATCAATTGCGCGACAGCGATGCCGACGTCATTTTCATTTTCGAGAACTTCGCCGCCACCTTGCAGCAGGTGCCCGTTCCCGCGCGCCCGCGCCATGTCGTGCTGGTGCCGGTGGGCGGCCTGCTGGGGTTCAAGGGGTGGGCGCTGGACTTCGCCGTGCGGTACATAAAGCGCATGGTGCCGCCATACAGCCTGGATGGCGCCCTGGCGCTGGACCAGGTGTTGCGCCGAGGCGCGGCGGCGGGCTTCATCCAGCCGGGCATTGCGCGGGACGACGTCGCCATCTTGCAATACACGGGCGGGACGACGGGAACGCCCAAAGGCGCCATGCTGACGCATCGCAATCTCGTGGCGAACGTCCTGCAGGTGCAGGCCGTGGCGCTGCCCGTGCTGGGCGACAGGCAGGGCGAAGGCATGGTCATTCTTACTGCGCTGCCCCTGTACCATATCTTCGCCCTGACCGTATGCGGCCTTTTCGCCGCCCATGCGGGGATGACCAGCGTGCTCATTGCCGATCCGCGCAAGCTGGGCACGATACTCGCCGCCTGGCGCAAGGATCCGGTCAATATCTTTCCTTCCGTCAATACCCTGTTCAACGGGTTGCTCAACAAGGCCGAGTTCACGAAGCTCGATTTTTCGGCTTTGCGGCTGTGTTTCGGGGGAGGGTCGGCGGTGCAGAAGGCCGTTGCCCAGAAATGGCAGACCGTTACCGGCCTGCCCATTATCGAGGGCTACGGTTTGTCCGAGACCTCGCCGGTGGCGCTGGTCAATCCTACCAATGCCAGCGAGTATTCGGGGGATATCGGCTTTCCCCTGCCGTCCACCGACATCGTCGTGCTGGGCGAGAACGACCGCGAGCTGCCGCCCGGCGAGGCTGGAGAGCTGGCAATAAAGGGCCCGCAGGTCATGAAGGGCTATTGGCAGCGGCCCGAGGAAACTGCCGCGTCATTCACCGCCAGCGGCTTTTTCAAGACCGGCGACATCGGCATCATGAGCGCCGAGGGGCGGGTGCGCATCATCGACCGCAAGAAAGACATGATCCTGGTGTCGGGATTCAACGTGTACCCCAACGAGATCGAGCAGGTGGTTGCCCAGCATCCGGGGGTTCTCGAGTGCATGGTGCTGGGGCTGCCCAGCGCGCAAACCGGAGAGATGGTCGCCTTGTACGTCGTCAAGAAAGACCCTGCCCTGACCGAACAGGACCTGCGCGACTGGTGCGCCCGCCAGCTTACCGGCTACAAGCGTCCGCATGTCGTCGAGTTCCGCGCCGAGCTGCCCAAAAGCAATGCCGGCAAGCTGTTGCGCAGAGTGCTGCGCGACGAGGTGCTGCAAAAAAACTAGAGCTCTGCGCGCTTCAAATGGGGTTGGATCATGGTGTCCAGGGCGTCGGCGATGTGCGGATTGGCTGCATATACATAGCCTGCGACGGGCCAGGGGTCTTTGTGGCGCATGTCTTCGGCCGCGCCGCCCGCCTCGCGCACGATAAGGGTGCCGGCGGCAACGTCCCATGGGGCCAGGCCCATTTCCCAATAGCCGTCGTAGCGCCCGCAAGCCACCCAGGCCAGATCCAGCGCGGCCGAGCCCATGCGGCGCACACCGCGCGTATTGCGCATGGCGGCGTCCAGGGTTGGCATGTACTGGCCGTAGAACGAAAAATCGCGGAACGGCAGGCCGGTTGCCAGCAGCGAGTCTTGCAGGACCTGGGTTTGTGAGCATGAAATCCGGTATTCGTTGAGCCAGGCGCCTATGCCGTGCATGGCGGTGAAGAGCTCTTCGCGATTGGGGTCGTAGATGACGGCGATGACGGGCGTGTCTTGCCGCAGCGGCTGCTCGTCGGCGTTCATGCAGCCGGCATGGGCGACAAGCGCGATGGAGACGGCATAGTGCGGAATGCCGTGCAGGAAGTTGGTGGTGCCGTCCAGCGGGTCGATATACCAGGTGGCGGTCGAGCCGCCGCTGCTGCCCGATTCTTCGGCGATGATGCCGAACTCGGGGGTTTGCTCGCGCAGGATGGCGATGATGGCGTCTTCCGCCTCGCGATCCGCCTGCGAGACGAGATCGTTTTGCGCTTTCTGGTCGACGATCAAATCATTGCGATGGCGAGCATGCGCCTGCAGGATGGCGGCTGCGGCGTGAGCCGCGGTAACGGCAGTCTTGAGGCATTCGCTAAGGTGCAACGAGGAAGATTTCATACAATTCGATCGTGCTCTGGTAACGTGGCTTCTTAGTTTACGCAACATTTGATCCGGTGTCTTTGGGTGCGCAGGCGTGCATTCCGGGAAACCGCCGCTTATTTCATCATCATGACTTTTCAGTTTGAGTCCCTGGTTCCAGCCGACGTGGCGTTCGACCAGGGCGGCACGCCCGTGAGCAAACTCTACGGCGATATCTACCATGCCCGGCAGGGCGCCATGGCGCAGGCCGACCACGTGTTCCTGCGCGGCAACGCCCTGCCCGAGCGCTGGAGGGGCAGGGCTGGCTTCACGGTGTGTGAAACGGGGTTCGGGCTGGGACAGAATTTCCTGGCGCTCTGGCATGCCTGGCTATCCGATCCGCAGCGCTCGACGCGTCTGCATATGGTGTCGTTCGAGGCGCATCCGTTCAGCCGCGCCGATCTGGCCCGTGTCCTGTTGCCCCGTGTGCCGGATTCGATGGCCGGCCTTGCGCGCCAGCTCGTCGACCAATGGCCGGCGCTGCTGCCCGGCATGCACAGGCTGGAGTTCCAGGAGGGCGCGGTGACGTTGACCCTGGCGTTCGGCGCGGTGGGCCGCATGGCCCACTTGGTACAGGCCCGCGCCGACGCGTTTTTCCTGGACGGTTTTTCGCCCAGCAAGAATCCCGAGATGTGGACGCCTTCATTGTTCGGGCAGTTGGTGCGCCTCGCTGCCAAGGGGGCGACGGCGGCCACGTGGTGCACGGCCAGGGAGGTGCGCGATGCCTTGTCCAATGCCGGCTTCCTGGTTTCCAGGGCGCCGGGCCTGGGCGGCACCCGCGACATGACAGTGGCGGTGCTGCGTCCCAATCTCGGGCGCGACGAGCCTCGTTCGGCTCCGCAGGACGCAGTGCTGGTGGTGGGCGGGGGACTGGCCGGCGCCGGCGTGGCGCACAGCCTCGCCCTGCGCGGCCGGCCGTGCCTGGTCATCGACCCGGTATTCGAGCGGGGCCTGGGCGCCAGCCATAAGGGCCATGTGGCCGCGGCGATCACGCCGCTGATCTCGCGCGACGACGATTTGCGGGCCAGGCTGACGCGCGCCGGATCGCAACGGGCCTTGCAGCGCTGGCAGCCGCTGCCCGCCCGCGCGCGGCCGAGCCGTTGCGGAACCATCGAGCTGGCGCAGGATGAAACCGAGGAAAGCGAGCGCCGCCGGGTCCTGGATGCCTTGTCGTTTCCCCGCGACTGGGTGTCGTGGCTGGATGGCGGCGATGTTTCGCGGCTTGCGGGTTTTCGGGTGGAGCAGGGCGGGGTGTATTTCTCCGACGGGCAACTGGTCCGGCCCGAGCTTCTTATCGAGGCCTTGCTGGGCAGCCCGGGCGTGCGCTGCTTGGCCGCGAGCGCGGGCGGGCTGGAGCCGGCCCGCGGCGGCTGGCGGGTTCTGGATGCCGGAGGTTCGCCGCTTGCCGAGGGGAGTACGGTGGTGCTGGCCAACGCGGCCCGGGCTCGCGGACTATTGCCGATGGGCGAGGGTCTGTCCAAGTTGCGAGCCATGCATGAACTGGCCGGGCAGGTCAGTTATTTCGATCCAGATCCCGGCCATGAGCCTTCGTTGATCCTGGGCGGGGCAGGGTACTGGCTGCCCCGTACCGCCGGGGTATGCGTGGGCGGCAGCACCTATGTGCCCAACGCCGCAGAAAGCCTGGTCACGGCCCAGGGCAGGATGGATATCGCCGGCAAGCTGTCCGGCATGCTGGACGTTCCGAAGGATGAACTGGCCGGCTGGGTAGCGGGCGGCGAGGGCTGGGCGGGTTGGCGGGCCGTGGTCGCCGGCCGCCTGCCTGTCATCGGAGAGCTGGAGGGAGCCCCCGGCGTATGGCTGGCTTGCGCCTATGGGTCGAGAGGCTTGACATGGTCGGCCCTGGCGGGAGACATTATTGCCGCGGCGTTGCACCATGAGCCTTTGATGCTGGAGCGCGATTTATTGCGCGCCGTGGCGCCGCGCTGAGCAATTTTTAAGGTTTTTTTGAAAGCATGGAATTGAGCCGATTTTATTTTATAGCGCAAATCCGTCAAAATAGTATCTTTTAATGAGTTTTAGCTAATTACCAAGGATTGCGCTGTGCCGCCCAAGTCTGACTTTGCTCACGTGACGCAACTGAACGCCTTACAGTTTTTAACCGCGAAATCGACACGCGTCGATTTCGCCGTCGACGACACCGACCTGCAGCTCCATGTCGAGGCGCATGCGCCCGGCGTGTATCGTCTGCGCGTGGCGCCGGCCGCCGTGCTGCTCGAAGAAAAACCCACCATGCGCTCGCGCCAGCAAGCCGAGATGCTGCTGGCCCGCCAGGAGGCGGTAGGCGAGCTGGCGGTCAGCTCCATTCCCGAGCGCGAGCAGCAGGGCTGGCGCCTTGAGCAGGGCGACGTCGTCCTGGAACTCACGCATTCGCCCTTGCAGTTCACATTGAGCCGGTCCGGCCAATGCCTGGTTGCCACGGAGCCTCTGGCGGCGCTGGGCCTGGCCCGCACCCAGGATGGGGGGCGGGGCTGGCGCCTGGGGTTCGACCTTGACGGCGACGACAGCCTGTATGGCCTGGGCGAGACCGCGGGCGACCTGGAGCGGCGCGGGCAAAAAATCGTCGCCGACCATCCGCGCGGCCGGGCGCTGCCTCTGGCATGGAGCACCAAGGGCTGGGGCGTCTATGTCAACAGCCTGGGACGGGTCGAGCACGATCTTGGCGCCGAGAACCCCGAGGTTTATTCCATAGCCCTGCACGATCCGGTGCTGGATGTCTTTTTGTTTGCCGGCGAACCGGCGGAAATCCTCAACCAGTATACGGCGCTGACGGGCCGGGCCGGCCAGCCCGGCTTGTGGCCCATGGGAGTCTGGCTGGATCAGGCCGAAGGCCAGTCTGTCCAGGCGACGTTGGCGCAAGTGCGGCAATTGCGCGAATCCGGGCTGGGCCTGGACGCGGTTCAACTGGCGGCGCCTGTCGTTTATGGCTTTCAAGCCGACAAGCCGGCGTTCGAGTGGGATGCTTCGCGTGTCGAAGACGCCAGGGCAGTGCTGGCGGATTTCCAGGAGCTTGCCGTCCAGATTGTGGCGCCGACGTTTCCGGGTGTCTTGGCCGGCTCCAGCCTGTTCGACGAATGGGAAGACCGCGGCTGGCTGCTTCTTGGCGACAACGGCAGCGCCCATGTTTTCGCGGGTTGCGCGGCTTCCGGGGGCAAGCCGTTCGGCCTGCTCGATCTTACCTATAAAGACGTCTACAAGCTTTGGTCCGAACGCCAGCGCCAGATGTTCGACGAGGGCGTGGGCGCCCCCGCGTGCGAAGCGCAGTTCGACATTCCCGACGACGTGACCGCCCGGGGCGGCGAAACCGGCGCGGTGCTGCGCACCATCTACCCGTTGCTGGCGCGCAGGGCCTTGTTCGATGCCGTCGCCGGCCACAAGACGCCTCAGGAAGGCGTTGTGCTCAGCTCCGATCTCTTCCCCGCCGTGCAGCGCTATGCCTGGCAGCGCGGGCCCAAGGTCGAAAACAGCTGGGCGGGACTCGAGCATTCGCTGCGCACGGCGCTGGCCTTGGGCGCCAGCGGCGTGCCGGTGCAGATGCACACCTTGGGCAACGCCGAGGCGCCGGCCAACGGCATGAACGCCGAGCTTTACATACGCTGGCTTGCCGCCAGCGTGTTTTCGGCCAATTTCAGTTTCCAGGGCCTGCCCGCTTTGCTGCCGGGCGCTTTCGACGATAAAACCCGGGCTCTCGTGCAGCATTGGCTGCAATGGCGTTATCGCCTGGTGCCGTACGTGCTGGGCATCATCGAGGATGCCGTGCGCACCGGCCTGCCTGTGCAGCGGTCGATGGCGCTGGCCTTTCCGGGCGATCCCGTGGCGCATGCCTGGGACACCCAGTATCTGCTGGGGCCCGCCCTGCTGGTCGCCCCCGTCTTGACGCCGGGCGAGGAAACAAAAGTGTATTTGCCCGAAGGAGATGCGTGGTGGGACCTGAACACCGGCTGGCGCTACGAGGGCGGCACCACCTGGACGGTGCGGGCGGGGCTCGATACCCTGCCCATCTTCGGCCGGGAAGGGCATATGCTGTGCCTGGGGCCCGTGGTTCAAAATACCAGCGAGTTCAATTCGGCGCGGCTGCTCGACGAGGTCTGGATGTTCGGCATGCCCGAGCATAGCCCGGTCGTCATGCGCAACAAGATACGCGTCATGCAGATGCAGGGATCCAGCTACATCAAAGGGCTGGAAGGCCTGCGTATTCTCCCCTCCGAGGGCCTGGAAGTGAAGCGGCGCGGCGCCGAGGTGCGCATCTCCCGCATACGCTGATGCAGCGGGCCGGGAACGCCGGCCCGGCTTTCGGCCTCCAATGGGTAAAGCTACTCGTAAAAGGACGCCGCATGCCGCTCGCGCTGATTCATCCCCCCGATTTGCCCGACACGGATGCCGGCCTGGCGCAATGCGTCGCGCAAGGCAGTCCGCGCGCGCTGACGGTGCTGATGCGCCGCTACAACCAAAGGCTTTACCGCGTGGCGCGCAGCATTCTGCACAACGAGGCCGACGCGGAAGAGGCGGTTCAGGAAGCTTTTTACCTTGCCTATCGGGCCATGGGCACATTCCGGGGGGAGGCCAGCCTTTCCACGTGGCTGACGCGGATCGTCGTCAACGAATCGACCCGGCGCTTGCGCAAAGGCAAGCGCCTTTCCGCCTTGCTGGAATTCAGCGACGCGCTCGAGTCGTTCGACGACGGAGTGCGGGGCGGCATCAACGGGGCGAGGCCCGAGCAGCCGGAGCAGGCCATGGCACGTCAAGAAATGCGCCGATTGATCGAAGCGAAAATCGATGAACTGCCCGATGAGTTTCGGACGGTATTCGTCATGCGCGCGGTCGAGGGCTTGCCGGTCGACGAGGTGTCGGCATGCCTGGGCATTCCCGCCTCGACCGTGCGCACCCGCTACTTCAGGGCCAGAGCCCTGTTGCGCAAAATGATGGCGCGCGACGTGGGGCTGGGCCTGGAAGACGCTTTTTCATTTGCCGGCGCGCGCTGCGACCGCATCGTCGCGGCGGTGCTCAGCCGCCTGGAGCAGGCTCCGGCGCCGCCTTCCTGACGCCCGTTCCCTATCCCTTTTCTTGTCGTTGTACCTATCCTCCGGCTATTGGCCGCTGAGGACGGGACTGCTGTTGTCTTTTGTCGGATGAAGTTCTTGAATAGGAGTGATGTTATGTCGTTTCTCAACTATCTTTCACAGCCTGACCAGGGCTTGAGCGGCTCGCGGCGTTTTTTCCTGGGCCGTTCTGGTTTGATGCTTTCGGGGGCCGCCGTGGCGTTGATGGCGGGCAACGAGGTGTTGGCCAAGGGCCAGGGCTCGAAGTCGGCCGAATCGGATGTGCGGGTTCTGAACAGCGCGCTGGGCGCCGAACTCGAGGCGGTCGCCGCCTATCAATTGGGGGCCGACAGCGGCCTGCTGAAAAAGCCGGCGCTGGATCTGGCCCTGACCTTCCAGGGACAGCACCGCGAGCATGCGGAGTTGCTGGCAAAAACCGTGGGCAAGCTGGGCGGCAAAGCAGTTGTCGCGAAAGAAAAATACCACTTCCCGACGGATACGCTCAAAACGCAGGCCGACGTTCTGCGTTTTGCGGCCATGCTCGAGAAGGGCGCCGTCAGCGCCTATCTTGGCGCGGTGCCCGTGTTCGACAATCGCGACCTGGCCAAGGCGGCCGCCAGCATACTGGGCGACGAGGCCATGCATTGGGCTGTTCTGCGGCAGGCATTGGGAGAGGCCCCGGTCCCCTCGGCCTTCATGTCATGAACGGGAGGCTTGCCTGGCTGCTTTGTCTCTGTATTGGGGGCCTGGGTGCCAGCGTCGCTTATGCCCAGGCCCCCATGACGGGCGATGCGGCGCGGGGGAAGGAAATCTATTCCCGGTGCCTGGCCTGCCATGCCCTGGCGTACGATAGAACCGGCCCCCGGCATTGCGGCCTGTTCGGGCGCAAGGCCGGGTCGGTCAAGGGGTTTCCGTATTCCCAGGCGATGCGCGATTCGCACATCGTGTGGGATGAAAAGACGCTGAACTGGTTTCTGGCCAACCCCATGACCGCGATTCCCGGGACGGCCATGGGTTATGCCGGCATTCCCGATCCTCAGGAGAGGGCTGACCTGATCGCGTATTTGAAGCAGGCAAACGAAGGTCCCGATTGCGCGAAAAAGCCTTAGGAGCCGGGAAGGTGGAGTCGTTCCCGACGGAGGGAGGACGGCCAATCGGCTTGGCGGTGCTTGCACAGGCCACGCATCCAATACACCCTGCCAACTCGCAGGCTTTCCGGCACGACAAAAAGCATAAATAGAAAAAGCCGCCCCAGGGCGGCTTTAACGTATTGATTTCTTTTGGGTTTGTTGGTGGGCTGGCCGGGGCTCGAACCCGGGACCAACGGATTAAAAGTCCGGTGCTCTACCAACTGAGCTACCAACCCATCTTGAACCAAAGATCGCGATTATGGGGCTTTTTTGGGGTGTTGTCAAATTGGCACACTACGCAGCTTGTATCAAAAATCTTCTCCGCTTCAGAGCCCATTATGTTGTTAATGGGCTGGGTATCTAGAGTTTTCCATGCTCTTCCGTTTCTATATTTATTAATCGATCAGTCAATTAAGGAATTCCCTAGATTTTATTTATTGATCGTTTAGTTAATATTATGGGAATGCTTTGCCGCATGGCGACGGCGCAGCAAAACCACGAACACAAGGAGATGGCTTATGAGGATGACAGTATTGGCATTGTCGGTTGTCGCGAGCGCCGCGGCGATGACGGCCCACGCCGCCGACACGATCAGGATAGGCGTGATTCAGCCTTTGACGGGCTCGGTGGCATATAACGGCGCGGCTGACGTGAACGGTTCCAAAATTGCCGTGAAAGAGCGCAATGCCAAGGGCGGCGTGCTGGGCAAGCAGGTGGAGCTAGTCGTCGAAGACGGGGAATGCCAGCCCTCGAAGACGGTCAACGCGGCCGAAAAACTGATCCAGCAGGACAAAGTACCGGTGATCTCGGGGGCGTTCTGCAGCTCGGCGACGATTGCGGCGATGAGTGTTGCGGCGAAGTACAAGGTGCCGCTGCTGTCGGGTGTGTCGTCCAAAAGCGACCTGACCGAGCGCGGCAACGAGTGGTTCTTCCGCAGCGCGGAAACGGACGGCTTGCTGGCCCGCGCGTTCGCCAAGATTCTGGTCGACCAGTTGCATCTGAAGAAGATTGCATACATCGGGGTCAACGATGACTGGGGCCGCGGCGGCATGAACGAGTTTTCGAAGCAGATCGAAGCCATGGGCGGCGAGACGGCCATGAAGCTTTACTTCGACCATGGCACGACGGATTTCTACACCATGTTGACGCGAGTGCGCGCGGCCAAGCCCGACGGTGTGTTCGTCGCGGCGGAAACCCAGGACGGCTCCATCCTCGTCAAGCAGATGAAGGAGGTCAACCTTCAAAGCAAGGTCTTCGGCGTGGGCAGCTGGGCCACGGCCGATTTCGTGAAGCTGGCGGGCGACGCCGCCCAGGGCATACATGCCGCCGTGCCTTATGCCTACACCATCGATCGCCCCGAGAATAAAAAATTCGTCGCGGCATACAAGACCGAATACGGGGAACTGCCCGGCAAGTATTCGGCCGCCGGCTACAACGCGCTGAACATCATCATGGATGCCATTGAGCGCGCCGGCTCGGCCGATCCGGACAAGATCCGCCAGGCAATGGCCAAGACCGACTATCACGGCCCCAACGGCTCCTTCAAGTTCGACGCCAAGCATCAGGCTTATGGTTTCGACGCCGTCCTGGTGCGCCTGAACGACGGGAAGCCGGAAATCGTCGCGCAAGCCACGGTCACTGACGACAAATAGCAAGCTGCCAAGGAACTGGGTCGCCATGCGTGCCCGGTCCATTCATGGAAGGAGGCATTGTGTTTGATTTGTTTTTGCAGTTTGTCGTGAATGGACTGGTCAACGGGACGTTCTACGCTTTGTCGGCGCTTGGCCTGACATTGATATTCGGCCTGATGAGGCTGGTGAATTTCGCGCATGGCGAGTTCTACATGATTGGAGGGTTGCTGGGCTGGGTCGTCACCCAGAAGCTGTCCATGGACTTCTTTTCCGGTCTGGTCGTAGTGGTGGCGGTCATGGCTGCGTTTGGCTGGCTGCTGGATCGCTACGTAATCGTGAGGATCCGCGATAAAGGGCCGGAGCCTGGCATTCTGCTGACCATAGGGCTGGCGATCTTCCTGACGAACACGGCCTTGATGCTGGTTGGGACGGCGCCGCAGAAAGTGCTGGCGCCGGTTCCCAGCACGCCGCTGCTTCTTGGTCCCATCATCATCACCGAAGTGCGCTTGTTTGCCATCGCGGTTTCCATCGCCGCCATCGTCGGCGCCCGCTTGCTGATCCAGAAGACCAAGCTGGGCAAGGCCATGCGGGCAACCTTCCAGGACGCCACGGCAGCCAGCCTGGTGGGCATCAACACAGCTTCCATCTACGCATCGACGTTTGCGCTGGGCTCGGCATTGGCCGCTACGTCGGGAATGCTGCTTGGATCCATCTATGTGGCGCAGGCATCCATCGGCGGGCTGATCAGTCTCAAGGCCTTCGTCGTCGTGATCCTGGGCGGCATGGGCAATTTTGCCGGCGCCATCCTCGGCGGCCTGATCCTGGGGGTGGCCGAGGCACTGTGGGGCGGGTATGTCCAGACCGGCACCGTCGACATGGTGGGATTCGCGCTGGTGATCTTGATACTTTTTTTCCGTCCCTACGGTTTGTTCTCGGTTCGTGCGGAGCGTGCCTAAATGAAATTCGAACGTAATGTCCTGGCCGGATTTCTGGTTGTATCGGTACTGCTGGGGATCTTTCTGCGGAACGACTACCTGCTGCACATCCTCGTCATGGTGCTGATGTACGCCATATTGGCCAGCAGCCTCAACCTCATCGTGGGCTACGTGGGTGAATTCCCCTTGGGACACGTGGCGTTCTTCGGGCTGGGCGCCTATACGGTCGCGTTGCTTAGCACGCCGGCCGTGGGCCTGCCCCTGGCGGCTGCCATTCCGCTGGCTGCCTTGGTTGCCGCGGTATTCGGCTGGCTCATCGGGCGGATCACCTTGCGCCTGAACGGTCCCTTCTTCGTCATCATTACCCTGGCGTTCGCCGAGGTGCTGCGCTTGCTTGCCGGCAACTGGGTTGCCTTGACGAACGGTCCCATGGGGATCGCCGGCATTCCGCATCCCGCCGTTTTCGACCTGTTGCCCTGGCTGGCTGGCAAGCGGGGCTTCGTCATGCTGGGAGCGGCGCTGCTTGCCATCACCTTCTTCGTCGGTTACCGCCTGGTGTATTCCAGTGCGGGCAGGGCGGCCGTGACCCTGCGCGAAAACCGCTATGTCGCTCAGTCCGTGGGCATAGACCCCTTTCGCTATTCATTGTTCGTATTCGTGGTGGCCGCCTTCCTGGCGGGTCTGTCGGGAGCGTATTACGCCACCTACATTTCCTTCGTGGGTCCCGAGGTATTCAGTTTCCCGTTCACGGCAACCATGATCATCATCGTCCTGCTGGGCGGCAAGGGTTCTTTGATAGGGCCCGTGCTGGGCGCCGTCATCGTGACCCTGCTCGAAGCCTACCTGCGCGAATTCAACGAGCTGCGTTTGTCCCTGTTCGGGCTGATCGTCATGGCCGTGGTGCTGTTCGCGCCCGACGGTGTGATGGGCTATGCGCGGCAACGTTTCCAGTCGTTCTTCAAGGAGGCCGGCCATGCTTGAAATCAAAGGCCTTAGCAAATCGTTCGGTGGCATCCATGCCGTCCAGAATATCGGGTTCGATGTGCCCAAGGGGGATATCGTCAGCTTGATCGGCCCGAATGGCGCGGGCAAGACGACCTGCTTCAACTTGATCACCGGCTTTTACCGGCCCACGCAAGGCCGGGTATTGTGGGATGGCGCGGACGTGACGGCGACGAGCCCTTGCCGCATGGCGCAGTTGGGGGTGATACGCACCTTCCAGAAAACCAATGTGCTGCGCAACCTGACTGCCTACGAAAACCTGATGCATGCGCATTATCTGCGCGATCGCACGTCGTTCTGGCGCGTGTTCTGGCCGGATGCGCGCGTGGCGGCGGCCCGGGCGGAGATCCGCGAGTCGTCCCAGGCCATTCTCGGCCTCATGGGGCTGGGAAAAAGGGCGGATGTCCAGGCCGGTTCCTTGTCCTGCGGCGAGCTGCGCCTGCTGGAAGTGGGTGTGGCGCTGGCAGCCAGGCCCCGCCTGCTGATGCTGGACGAGCCGGCTGCTGGCCTGAACACGCGCGAGGCGGACGGCTTGGCGGAACTGTTGGCGGGACTGCCCGGGAAATGGGTCGAATCCATTTTGCTGGTCGAACACAATATGAACTTGATCATGAAGGTATCCGACAGCATCGTGGTGATGAACTTCGGCAAGAAGCTGGCGCAGGGCACGCCCGGCGAAATCCAGCGCAACGAAGAAGTGCTTGAGGCATACATGGGGAAGGCGGCATGAGCATTGGAACAGATCCGCACTCGCTGCTGGCGCTGGACGACGTGGTGGCGGGATACGGCAATTTGACTGCCCTGCACGGAATCAGCCTGCGGGTGAGGCAGGGCGAGGTGGTGGCTTTACTGGGGGCCAACGGCGCGGGCAAGTCGACGACATTGCGCACGATTTCCGGGCTGATCAGGCCCTCTGCCGGATCCGTGAGCTGGAAAGGCGATGCCATTGCCGGGCGAGAGCCGGAAAGCGTCCTGCGCCTGGGCATTTCTCATTGCCCGGAAGAGCGGCACATCTGGCCCGAAATGACCGTGGCCGAAAACGTCGAGCTGGGCGGCTATTTGCTGAAGTCCAAGGCGGAACTGCAGCGGCGCAAGGATATTGCGTTTCATCGGTTTCCCCGGCTGCGGGAGCGCGCGGGGCAGCTTGCAGGCACCCTGAGCGGCGGCGAGCAGCAAATGCTGGCGATCGCCAGGGCGCTGATGTCCGAGCCTGAGTTGCTCATCCTGGACGAACCCAGCCTTGGCCTGAGCCCGAAGATGGCGCTGGAGGTGTTCGACGTCGTGCGGGAAATCAACGCGCACGGAGTGTCCATCCTGCTGGTCGAGCAGAACGTGCACAACGCGCTGAGCGTCGCGTCACGTGCCTATGTGCTCGAAACAGGAAAGATCATTGCCGAGAAAAGCAGTCATAGCTTGTTGAATGACCCGGATCTGCTGAGCGCTTATCTGGGAGGTTGACCGATGAAAGGAGTTTGCATGAATACGCTTGCCGCGCCCTCGACGTTTTGCTACGGGGCGAATGTCCACGCCAATAATATCCGCCAGCACTATCTGCGGTACGGCGGCTCCGGACCCGCCCTGGTGCTGGTGCCCGGCATTACCAGCCCCGCGCCGACCTGGGGTTTCGTGGGGGAAAGGCTGGGCGGGCATTTCGACACCTATGTCCTGGATGTCCGCGGGCGCGGCCTGTCCGAGGCTTCGGATGCGCTGGACTACGGCGTGGACGCGTGCGCGCAGGATGTGCGGGCTTTCATCGAGGCTCTGGGCTTGCGCGACGTCGTGCTGCTGGGCCATTCGATGGGCGCGCGCATCGCCTTGCGGGCCGCCGCCGGCGGGGGCATGCCGCTGGCCAGGCTGCTGCTGGTCGATCCGCCGGTATCGGGCCCGGGGCGCCGCGCCTATCCGTCCAACATCGCCTGGTACCGCGATTCGATAGCGCTGATGCAAAAGGGCGGCGATGCGGAGCGGATGCGCCCGTTCTGCCCAAGCTGGACGCAGGAGCAACTGCAACTGCGGGCGGAATGGCTCCATACCTGCGATCTCAGGGCTGTGCTGGAAAGCTACGAGTGGTTCCACACCGACGACATGTTCCCCGATCTGTCGCAGGTTCAATCCGTGCCGACGCTGGTAATGGCGGCGGCGCGGGGCGAGGTCATTCTCGATGAGGATCTCGACCAAATGCGCACGTTGAATCCAGGGCTGGCCATGACGCGCGTCGAAGAGGCCGGCCACATGATCCCCTGGGACAACGAAGAAGGCTTTTATCGGGCCTGCTCGCAGTTCCTGGGCGTAACCATCTAAATCCGAAGAGGCAATCATGGCGGTTTCCGATTATCAATTGATCCAGGCCTGGAATCAGGTGCTCAAGCTGTCGAAGGTGGAAAAGGGCCAGATGGTCAGCATCCTGACCAGCACGAATACCCACCCCCGGACTCTGGCCGCCGCGAAAATCGCGCTGGCCGGACTGGGGGCGCATATGGCGCAAATCGACCTTCCTCCGGTCAATGCCGAGTTGTCCCTGAGCCGCGATGCGCTGGCCTATCTGGGCACGACTCCTTTGACGGACAACCCGGCCGCCATTGCGGCGTTGAAAGCCAGCGACCTGGTGCTGGATTTGATGACACTGCTGTTTTCACCGGAGCAGCACGATATCCTCAAGTCCGGCACCAAGATACTTTTGGCGGTCGAACCTCCCGAAATACTGGCTCGCCTGGTTCCCACCGAGGAAGACCGAGCGCGGGTGGTGAGGGCCGCGGGAATACTCGAAGGCGCCGGGTCCATGCGGGCGGTATCGGACGCGGGCACCGATCTGGTGTTGCCGTTGGGGCAATACCCCGTCGTCAAGGAATACGGCTTTGTCGACGAGCCGGGCCGATGGGACCACTGGCCCAGCGGCTTCATCCTTACCTGGCCCAACGAAGGCGGAGCGCATGGAAAGATCGTGCTCGATCGGGGCGACATCCTTTTGCCCATGAAGTCGTATGTGGCGCAGCCGGTCGAAATGACGGTGCAGAACGGTTTCGTCACCAAGATCGAAGGCGGACTGGATGCCGACTTGCTGAACGAATACATGGAGTCGTTCGACGATCCCGACGCCTATGCCATGTCGCACGTGGGCTGGGGCTTGCAGCCCCGCGCCTATTGGTCGACCCTGGGGCTGTACGACAAAGAGCAGACTCTGGGCATGGATGCCCGCGCCTACGAGGGCAACTTCCTGTTTTCCATGGGGCCCAACAATGAGGTGGGCGGCAGCCGCGCCACGCCATGCCATATCGACATTCCATTGAGGCAGTGCACGGTATCGGTGGACGACAAAGTGGTTGTTCGCAAGGGCGTGGTTTGCCAGGACGAAGCATGATGGCCGGCCAGGATGTCTATGCGCGCCAGGGCTTCGGGAACCGCCTTGATGTGGCCGGCAATATTGGCCTGCTGATCGTCGATTTCGTCAACGGCTTTGCCGACCCGCAGGCGTTCGGCGGCGGGAATGTCGCCGACGCGATCGCCAATACAAGGCCGGTGCTGGAGGATGCTCGGCAACGGGGATGGCCTGTCGCCCACAGCCGGATCGTGTTTGCCGACGACAAGGCGGATCTGAACATATTCGGCCTCAAGGTTCCTCCCCTGGCGAATCTTCGGCGGGACGACCCGGCCAGCGCCATTGTCGATGAACTGGCGCCGGCAAAAGGGGAACTGGTGGTCTGCAAGACGGAGCCTTCCGCGTTCTTCGGCACCAATCTTGCGGCATGGCTGACGCAGCGCGCCGTGCGGACGCTCTTGATCGCCGGCGCGACCACCAGCGGGTGCGTGCGGGCCAGCGTGGTCGATGCCATGTCGCATGGGTTTCGCCCCTTTGTCCTGGAGGATTGCGTGGGGGACAGGGCGCTGGAGCCGCATAGGGCGAACTTGTTCGACATCCAGCAAAAATACGGCGAGGTCGTTCCTTATCCCGGCTTGCGCGCCCAGCTTCTGGCACAGTCAGGCATTTGATTTTTGAAATTTATTATTTGTTTATTTAATTAATATTTATTCTCTGGACGTGAAAGTAGCGGCCGGAGTGTTCAAGTTGGAAAAGAAAGGGAACGAGCATGAGCACGAAGATGAAGGTAGGCATTATCGGCGGTGGAATCGGCGGCGTCACGTTGGCGGCGGCATTGTCGCAGCGGGGCATCCAGACGCATTTGTTCGAGCGGGCCGCGCAGTTCGGCGAGGTGGGCGCGGGCATCCAGATGACGCCCAATGCCGTCAAGGTCATCAAGGCCCTGGGGGCGGGCGACGCCCTGGCCAAGGTGGGTTTCTTGCCCGAAGCACTGGTGGGGAGGAACTGGGATAGCGGCGAAGAGACGTTCCGCATTCCTCTGAAGCAGGATTGCCCCCGCTTGTACGGGGCCGAATTCTATCATGTGCATCGCGCGGATTTGCATCATTTGCTGACGGAGCTGATCACCGACGCGAATGTGACTTTCTCGGCCCAGTGCACGGGCGTGGCGCAGGACGAGGGAAAGGCGGTGGCGCATTTTGCCGACGGTTCGACGTTCGAGGCGGACCTGATCGTGGGCGCGGATGGTGTGCGCTCCGAAGTTCGCCGTGCCTTGTTCGGGGAGGAAGAGCCGCATTTCACCGGGAACATGTGTTACCGCGCCGTGGTTCCGTTCGATGAAATGCCGGATTTCGTGGCGCCGGAAGCCTCTTTCTGGCTGGGCCCCAAGAGTCATGTGGTGACGTACTACGTCAACGGCGGCAAGGGCGTGAATATCGTCGCCGTGAGCGAAACGGCCAATTGGGTGGAGGAGTCGTGGAATGCGCGCAGCACACGCGAAGAGCTTCTGGCGGACTTCGAGGGCTGGCACCCGAACATCGCGAAGCTGTTCGAGCGCGTGACCGAGGTATACCGCTGGGGCCTGTTCGACCGCGATCCCATGACCAAGTGGTCCAAGGGACGCGTGACGCTGCTGGGCGACGCGGCCCATCCCATGCTGCCTTTCTTGTCGCAAGGCGCGGCCATGGCCATTGAGGACGGCTATGTGCTGGCCCAGGCCCTGGAGGCATTGCCGGGGCGTCTGGACGAGGCGTTGGCCAGGTATGAAGCGGAACGGCTGCCGCGCACCAGCCGCGTCCAGCTTGAAGCGCGTGAGCGGGGCAAGACCTACCATTTGTCCTCGAAGGAGGAACAGGCCAGGCGCGACGCCGAATACCGAGAGCAGCAAAAAAAAGATCCTCATGCCGGCGGCATCAAGGCTAACTGGGTCTATGCGTACAACGCCACTGACTTCAGCGCGGCGGTTTAAGCCTTCATCTCGATCAATAGCTGGTCCGAAGGATTTGTTACTATTTGGGCGGTCGGCAGTTGGATCGCAAGGAAGTCGCTTCCTTGCGGCTCTTAATATTGGATCGAGATTTTTATGGGCAGCACGCAAACCTCTCCCGCCCGCAAGGCATGGGTCAAGCGCGATCGTCCGGGGCGGCCGGAAGGCGTGGGCGACAACACCTCCGAGCGCATACTCGATGCGGCGGAGTCCGTGTTTTCCGAGACGGGCTACGCGGGCGCGTCATTGCGGGTAGTCGCCCACAAGGCGGCGGTCACCCAGGCCTTGATCAATTATTACTTCGGTTCCAAGTACGGCCTGTACGAAGCGGTGTTCATCCGGCGCGGCCGGTCTATTTCCGACGACCGCATGAAGCGTCTCGACGAGCTCAGGCAGCGCGGATCGACGGCGACCGTGGACGAGGTCGTGCGGGCCTTCCTGGCGCCCACCATTGCCTTGCGAGAAACCCCGGGGGGCAGGGTGTTCCTGAGATTGCAGGCCCGGTTGCATACCGAGCCCGCAGAGATTTCGTATAAGCTGCGAAACGAAGCCTACGACGCCTCCACGCGGGAGTACGTGGAATATCTGAAGGAGATCTGTCCGCAATTGCCCGCCAAGGACGTGAACTGGCGCGTGGCCTTGATGGTGGGCGCCTATATGTATGCGTTCTCGGATACGCATCGCCTCGAGCAACTGGCGCCCGATGTGTGCGACCCCAACAATGCGGAAGAAGTCTTCGAACAAATCACCGCTTTCGTCACGGCGGGGTTGATGGCCCCGCCCGCGCGCAGCACCTGATTCACATTGCGTTTTGCGGCGTGTTCCGGAGACGAGCCGCGCTGCGTGTCCCGCCCGGCGCGCTTGCCTAGCGCGGAACCCGTATGGTGCGCGTGGCCACCGGTTTCTTGGAGTCGCCTTGAGTGATGATGATGGTGGCTTGCCGAGGCGTAAACGCCTTGGGCAGCGGGGCGCTGCCAGTGAGCTGGCTGTAATAGTCCACCGAAACATTGACGGGATCGGTGTTGATGGTGGCGCCATTGCCGTTGGGGTAGTACCCGGCGATGCGTAGTTCCATGCTGCCCTGGAAGGGCGGATTGCCTTCCTTGTCCTGCATGACCAGGATCTTGTAGTTCAACTGGCCGTCGCTATTGATGAAGTCCGCGGCGCGAATGCCGGGGTTGGTGCCGCGCGGATCCGGCGGGATGGCCTGTACCAGCGGCTCGATGTTGTTCTTGAGCTTGGCGATCTGTTCCTGAGCCTGTTTCAGCTGTTCGGCCAGGCTGTCGCGCGTGCTCTTGCCTTCGGTAATCGCGCCGGATTGCGAATCGACCTGCGCCTGCAACCGCTGCTTGTCCAGGTTTGCGCTGTTCAGGTCGTTTTGCAGTTGCAGGGATTGTTCCGCCGTCAGCCGCACGGGCCCATAGCTTTTTTGCAGAAACAGCAGGCCGCCGGCCCCCAGCACGATGCCGGTGAGTATCAGAACCAGCCAGCGCGGGACGCGCCCGCGACGGCGCGACGACCCATACGGCGTGGGTTGGAAGACATTGTGTTTGGACGATCCGAATAAAGCCATTGTGCAAATCCTGTAGTGCGGACACTGTGCCGGCCGGGAAAAAGCCCCCACGCTGCGCTGCCCTCTGACACCCGCCGGCATCCGAAAAACTATAAAGCATAACGTGGAATCGGCGTTCGTGGCGTCCGGGGACGGCTTTCGTTGCGGACTGGCGGGTTTTGATACATTTCCCGCCGAGGGCCGGCAGCGGCGCGGCGCGGAAAAGGGTTGGCGCTCCCGAGCCGGCGGCGCCTGCCGGTGTTCAGCTTTCTAGCAGGCGCTTGTCCAGTTCGGCCAGCCGCTGAGGCGTGCCGACGTCGATCCAGCAGCCATTGTAATGCTGGCCGACGACCTGGCGTTCGGCCATGGCCTGGCGCAGCAGCGGCGCGAGCGGGGCGGGACGGCCGGGATCCACGCCCTGGAATAGCCGCGGTGAATAAACTGCCGTGCCGGTGAAGGTAAGGGTTTCCTGCGGCGGCGCGCCCGCGCCGTCGGCGACGGTGGCATCGCGCAGAAGGAAGTCGCCAGCTGGGTTATGCGGCGGATTATCGGCCAGCAGCAGCCAGGCGGACCTGCCTTGTTCGGCCAATTGCCGGGCGGCGGCTCGGGCGTTGGCGGGATTCCAGTCGCACCAGGTGTCGCCGTTGATGACCAGGAAGGGGGAGCCTCCGAGCAGCGGCAGGGCATGGGCGATGCCGCCGGCTGTTTCCAGGGCCTGGGTCTCGGGGGAATAGGCCAGGCGGGCTCCGAAGCGGGCGCCGTCCTGCAGGCGCTGCTCGATTTGCTGCCCCAGCCACGCATGGTTGATGACGATGTCGGTAATGCCCGCCGCGACCAGGCGTTCGATGTGCCAGACGATCAGGGGCTTGCCGCCAACCTGCAACAGGGGTTTGGGCGTTGTGTCGGTAAGCGGGCGCATGCGTTCGCCGCGTCCCGCCGCCAGTATCATGGCCTTCATCAGAACGTGTACCCCACCGACACCTGGCGGTTGTCGAGCTTGTCCAGCAGGCGCAGCAGGGGCGTGAATACGCCGTAGCGGGAGGCGACCTGGCGCACGTAGGCGTTGACGCGCGGCATGTGATCCAGGTAATGGTGCTTGTGATCGCGGTGCGACAGGCGGGCGAATACGCCCAGTATGCGCAGATTGCGCTGCAGGCTCATCCATTCGTAAGCCCGATGGAAGTCGGCAAAGTCGGGCGCGATGGGCAGGCCGGCGCTGCGCGCCGCCTCCCAGTAGCGAATGGCCCAATCCAGCTGCTGGGGCTCTTCCCAGGTTGTGCGGGCGTCCATGACCAGCGAGGCGATGTCGTAGGTCAGCGGCCCGGCCAGGGCGTCCTGGTAGTCGATGACGCCGGGGTTGGGGCCGTATTCGGGGCGATCGCACACCATGAGGTTGGGCGAGTGGAAGTCCCGGTGCACCAGCACGACGGGCTGCCTGGCGTTGTCCTGCACCAGGGTCTCGAACGTTTTTTCCAGCATGGCGGTTTCGCGGCCGTCGAGCTGCGCCTGGCAGTGGCGCAGCGCGTACCACTCGGGGAACAAGGACAGCTCCTGCTTGAGCCGCTTCGCATCGTAGGCGGGCAGTGTCGCGGCCGGAGCCTGCTGCATGGCGACCAGGGCGCGGATGGCGTCGCGATAAAGCGTTTGCAGCGCCGTGTCGTCCAACCCCTTTTGAATGGCTTGGTAATAGGTGGACGGCCCCAGGTCGGTAAGCAGCAGCAGCCCTTGCTCGACGTCTTGTTCCAGTATGCCGGGCACGTTGAGGCCGACGTCCTTCAACAGGCCGGTAACGTGCAGAAAGGGCCGGCAATCTTCGTGCTCGGGGGGGGCATCCATGACGATGACCGTGCCGCGGGCGCCTTGCAGGCGGAAGTAGCGGCGAAAGCTCGCGTCGCTGGAAGCGGGCTGCAGCGTGCCGAGATCCAGGCCGTGCCTTGAGGCCAGGCCGGTCAGCCAGTGTGTCAGCGTTGTCAGCCGAGGATCGGCGCCAGGGTTTGAGGTGGATTCCATGGTGGCTGGAAAATGCGTGCGGGTTGAAGGAAGGTCGTGGCAAAGATTGCAATGTTAACCGCAGAATGCCCAGCTTCTCTATAATACCGGGTTGCCATGAAGTCTGTTGCGGCAACTGTGCCAAAATATAGGCTGTTTTTGGGGGACAAAATACTCGTGCGTCTGGTCTGGCTGGCAACTTTATTAGCGGTAAGCGGTATGGCGACGGCCTGGGCCCAGGAGCCCGCCGCCGGCTCGTCCGACGCCAGCCCCTTGGTTGCGCAATTGCAATCCTCGCCCAGCCTTACCCTGCATTCCAGAATCGACGACAACGATATCGCGTCGTTTCTGTCGGCCGAGAAAATAGAAACCGAAAAAGACGGCCTGGTCGTGCTGAAGGGCTCGGCCCAGGTCCGGCGCATCGATTCGGTGGTCAAGGGCGACTACATCGACTACCAGCGCGATACCGGCCAGGTGCGCGTGCGCGGCAACGGCCTGATCATGCGCGAGGGCAGCATCGTGCGCGGGCCGTCCATGGATTACAACATCGATCATGAAACCGGCACGGTCAAGTTCCCCGATTTCTGGCTGGGCGGCAGCGGCGGCACGGGCAAGGCCTCCGAGGGCGAAATATTCAGCCGCAGCGAGATGCGGCTGAACGACGTCACGTATTCGGGCTGCCCATGCCCGGAACCAGCCTGGTATATCAAGGCGCCACGGGTAGACTTCCATATCGACGAAAACGAAGGCGTGGCGCACAACGGGGTGCTGTACTTCAAGCATGTGCCGCTGCTGGCGTCTCCTTATTTGTCGTTTCCGCTGCGCCAGGAACGCAAGTCGGGCTTTCTGCTGCCGACCTACGGCGGGTCGAGCAACGCCGGCTACGAAGTCAGCCTGCCGTATTACTTCAACCTGGCGCCCAACTACGACCTGACGCTGACGCCCCGCTACATGTCCAAGCGCGGCACGCAACTGGGCGCCGAATTCCGTTATCTGGGCCGCACCTACAACGGGCAGGTTTCGGGCACCTATCTCGACAACGACAAGCTCAGCAACGAAAAGCGCTGGATGTACTGGTGGCAGCACCAGCAAACCTTCGGCAACGGCTTTTACGCCAACGTGGATGTCAGCGCCGTTTCGGACGATGACTACTTCCGGGATTTCTCGGTCATAGGGCTTAACCAGGCCACCACCAATTACCTGCCGCGCGTGGCCACCCTGGGCTGGAACGGCTCACAGTACTGGAACGCTTCGGTGCAGGCCTATACCTACCAGACCTTGCAGGACACCAGCAGCGGCGCGGCCTACCTGGCGCCTCCCTACGACAAGCTGCCCGAGCTGTACGTGCGCGGCGCGCGCTACGACTGGGGCGGATTCGACGTGGCGTCCACCAATTACGCCACCCATTTCGTTTCGCCCGTGTATACCGGCAATTTAAGCCAGTTCCAGGCCTACAACGGCGTGCATATTCTGCCCAACGGCGAGCGGTTCAGTTCCTACAACACCATTTCCTATCCCATCGTGCGGGCCGGCTGGTATCTCACCCCCAAGGTGGGCCTTCATCTTAGCCAATACAACACCGACTGGTTCGGCCGGGGCCAGAGCGTGCTGGGGCTTCCCTCCGGCGTCCAGCCCGGCACGTCGGAGTCGCGCGTCGTACCCATCATGTCGGTCGATTCGGGCATGACGTTCGAGCGCAAGACGTCGTTCTTCGGCAAAGACGCCATCCAGACACTGGAGCCCAGGGTGTATTACCTGAGGGTGCCCTATCGCGATCAGTCGCAGATCCCCGTCTACGATACGGCCGTCTCCACCTTCAATTTTTCGCAGGCTTTCGACGAAAACCTGTTCAGCGGAGGCTGGGACCGCATTGCCGACGCCAATCAGGTTACGCTGGGCCTGACCACGCGCTGGCTGGACGAGGCGACCGGCTTCGAGCGGCTTTCGCTTTCGGCCGCCCAACGCATCTATTTCGCGAATCAATACGTCACCTTGCCCTACGGGACGCCGCGGCTGGATAAAAAATCGGATTACCTCGTAGGGGTCAATGCCGCCCTGACCGATACGCTGACCACCCGGTTCGATGCGCAGTTCAACCCCGACAACAACAACCGCAACCGCATGACGGCGGGGCTGCGCTGGCAGCCCAAGCGCCTGGCAACCCTGGCGGCCACGTACCGCTACGAGCGTGACCCGGCCCAAATCACCGATCCGTCCATCGTCAACAACGCGAATTACGTGGACAACAGCACGGAACAGGTTTCCTTGACCGCGCAATGGCCGCTGACCCGCAAGCTTTTCGCCCTGGGACGCTACGATTACTCTTTGCAGGAAAGGCGCTCGACGCAATCGATCCTGGGCTTCGAGTACAGGGGCGATTGCTGCTGGACGGCGCGGGTCGTGTACCAGCGCTATGCCGTTTCGCTCCAGGACACCAATACCGCGGTATTCTTTCAGCTTCAACTGGGCGGTCTGGGGTCGCTGGGCACGGATCCGCTTGGCCTGCTGAGCCGGTCGATTACCGGCTATCAAAACGTTACGTCGCCAATACCCAATAAAACCACCTTCGAGAGGTATGAATAATGCGCAGTCTGCATATGAAACGATGGCTTGCATTGGCCATGGTTCCGGCTTTGGGCGCGGTGATGCCGGCCTGGGCGGCCAAGAAGGCGCCGCAGCCGGCGCAGCAGCAAACGGCCCCGGCCAAGGAGCAGTTCGTCGACGGGATTGCGGCAATCGTCAACAAGCACGTGATTACATTGGGGCAGTTGCAGGCCGAGGTGGGCATCGTGCAGTCGCAGCTGCGGCTGCAGAAAATCGAGCCTCCCGACCCCGAGACGCTGCGCAAGCAGGTCTTGCAGCGCATGATCACCGACGAGCTCCTGCGCCAGGAGGCGGAGCGGCGCGGCATCAAGGTCGATGCGGCCCAGGTTCAGCGCGCGGCCGAAAGCATCGCCCAGCGCAACAAGATTTCGGTCGAACGCCTGCGCCAGGAAATCGAAAAATCGGGCGCCACCTGGAACGACTACCTCAAGAACCTGCACCACGAAGTGATGGTCGATCAATTGCGACAGAAAGCCGTCGACAACACCATCACGATTTCGGACAGCGACGTCGATGCGTTCCTGAAGAACGAGGAGCATCAAGGTGGCCAGCCTCAGCCGGGCCTTCAGGCGCAGCAGGTGGCAAGCCAGACGCTGGGCCTGGGGCAGATTCTGGTGGCCGTGCCCGAGGGCGCATCCGCGGCCAAGGTGCAAGAGCTACGGCAAAAGGCCGAGGCGATTCTCGCCAAGCTGCGCCATGGCGCTGATTTCGCCAGCACGGCGGCCGCGTCCTCCGATGGCCCGCAGGCCCTGAAGGGCGGCGACCTGGGCGTGCGGCCGTTGCAGGGCTGGCCCGATCTGTTCATCCAGGCCACGCAAAATCTTCAGGTTGGGGAGCTCAGCGGCATCATTCAAAGCGGCAACGGTTTCCACATCCTCAAGGTGCTGGCGCGCGGCCCCGAACAGGGCGAGGCCGCTCCGGTCGCCCAGCAGCCGCAGGGCGCTCAGCAAACCCAGGGCCCCATGATGGTCACGCAGACGCACGTGCGCCACATCCTGATCAAGGTCAACAAGGCCATGTCCGACGACAAGGCGAAAGCCATACTCGAAAGGCTGCGCCAGCGCCTGGAAATGGGCGAAAAATTCGAGGACCTGGCCAAGCGCTATTCCGAGGACGCCTCGGCGCCCCAGGGCGGCGACCTGGGCTGGGTGAACCCGGGCCAGACCGTCCCGCCGTTCGAGCAGGCCATGAACGCGCTGCAGCCTGGCCAGATCAGCGAGCCGGTAAAGACCCAGTACGGCTGGCATTTGATACAGGTCGAAGACCGCCGCACCAAGGACATGGCCGACGAGTACAAGCGCATGCAGGCGCGCCAGATACTGTTCCAGCGCCGCGCGGAGCCGGCGTTCGAGGATTGGATCAGCCAGTTGCGCGGCCAGGCCTACATCGACAACAGGCTCGACCCGCAAGCCAACCGCAAGCCGCGTTAAGCCATCATGGCGCAGCATCAGGCCCGCAAGCGCTTCGGCCAGAACTTCCTGGTCGATGAAGGTGTGGTGGAATCGATCGTGCGGGCCATCAATCCGGCGGCTTCGCAGAACATGGTCGAGATCGGCCCGGGGCTGTCGGCGCTTACGCAGCCCCTGCTGCAGGCGCTGGACCGTCTTACCGTCATTGAAATCGACCGGGACCTGGCCGAACGGCTGCGGCGCCAGTATCCGCCCGAGCGCCTGGCCGTCGTGGAGGGCGACGTCCTGAAAGTGGATTTTTCCAAACTGGGCGAAGGGCTGCGCGTGGTCGGCAATCTGCCCTACAACATCTCCAGCCCCTTGCTGTTCCATCTGGTGCAGTTCGCCGACCGGGTGATCGACCAGCACTTCATGCTGCAGCGTGAAGTGATCGACCGCATGGTGGCCAAGCCCTCGTCCTCCGACTACAGCCGCCTGTCCGTCATGCTTCAATCCCGCTATCGCATGGTCAAGCTGTTCGATGTGCCGCCCGAGGCCTTCGATCCGCCGCCGCGCGTTGTGTCGGCAGTGGTGCGCATGACGCCCTTGCCCGAAGACCGGCAAAAGCCCGCCAGCTTCCCGGCATTCGAGCAGGTGGTGGCGAAATCGTTCGCCCAGCGTCGCAAGATGCTGCGCCGCGGGTTGGCCGACTGGGCCGGCGCCATCGATTGGGCGGGCCTGGGCATTCCGGAAACAGCGCGCGCGGAAGAGCTGTCGGTGGCGCAATTCATGAACCTGGCCGACAGCCTGTACGCCGCAGGCGTCGTCAAAGGCTGAACGGGTCCTAGCCGAAGAACCAGTAGCACACGGCAATCGAGGCCAGCACGCCGGCAATGTCGGCGGTCAGGGCGCAGCTTACCGCGTGGCGGGTGCGCTGTATCCCCACCGCGCCGAAATACACCGCCAGGACATAGAATGTGGTTTCCGTGCTGCCTTGCACGGTAGCCGCGAGCAGGGCGGGAAAGCTGTCCACACCATAATGCTGCATGGTTTCTATCATGAGGGCGCGCGCGGCGCTGCCCGAGAACGGCTTGACCAGGGCAGTGGGCAGGGCGTCGATGAAGCGGGTGTCCAGATGCGCCAGCTGCACGACCCAGCGGATGGCGTCCAGCAGAAGGTCCAGGGCGCCCGAGGCGCGCAGGGCGCCGATGGCGCACAGCATGGCCACGAGGTATGGCAACAGGTTCTTGGCGATGTCGAAGCCTTCCTTGGCGCCTTCGATGAAGGAGTCGTAGACCGGGATTTTCTTCCAGGCGCCGACGGCGAGAAAGGCGATGATGATGCCGAACAAGGTAAGGTTGCCCAACAGCGAGGACAGCGAGCTGATCGCGCTGGATGTCAGTGTGGCGAGAAACGCCATGAATGCGCCCATGGCGAGGATGAGGCCGCCCACCCACGCGAGCACGACCGGGTCGTGCAGCTTCAGGCGCTGGGCGAAAGCCACGGCCAGCAGGCCGACCAGCGAGGACGCCGTGGTGGCCAGCAGAATTGGCAGGAAGACCATGGCCGGATCCGCCGCGCCTTGCTGGGCCCGATACATGAAGATGGTGACGGGCAGCAGAGTCAGCGACGACGAGTTCAGCACCAGGAAAAGGATTTGCGCGTTGGTGGCTGTCTTGGGGTCGGGATTCAGGCTTTGCAGCGCATGCATGGCGCGCAGGCCGATGGGGGTCGCCGCATTGTCCAGGCCCAGCGCATTGGCGGCGAAGTTCAGGGTGATGAGCCCGAGCGCCGGATGGCCTGCTGGGACTTCGGGCATGAGGCGGCGGAACACGGGACTCAGCAGCCTGGCAAGAACGTTGATCAGGCCAGCCGCTTCGGCGATGCGCAGGAAACCCAGCCACAGCGTCAGCAGGCCGAAGAGCAGCACCATGAGCTTGACCGAGAGCTCGGCCATGTCGAACAGGCTGTGCACGATGCGGGCGAAGACCTCGGCATCGTGCAGGAACAGCCATTGGTGCAGGCCGCACAGCGCCGCGATAATAAAGAAAGCCAGCCAGAGCGTATTGAGCATGAAGAAAGGTTGGGCTTGGGATGCCGTGATTGAGAACGCTGTGGAATTGTCGCAGAGTCTGCCGCCGCTGGCACGCATTAAATGTGGCGTCGCCGCGGGCGGGGCCGTCATCCAGGCTGTTCAAGCGCCCGTCAACTGGCGGATAATGAGGTAAGCTTTGCAGGAAGGCATTGTGGGAAAACGCAGCGTGCATCGCCGCGTGTATCAGAAAGGAAAGTCATGAACTGGAGATCCTGGCGCCGTAGCTGGCTGACCGAACCCTTGTACCGCAAGGCTCGTGTCGCCATGCCTCGTTTGTCCTCCACGGAAAAAGAAGCCATCGATGCGGGCGACGTCTGGTGGGATGCCCAGCTGTTCTCGGGGCAGCCCGATTGGCAGGCTTTTGCGCAGATACGGCCGGCGCGGCTGTCGGAGACGGAACAGGCTTTTATCGAAGGTCCGGTTGCGCGATTGTGCGCCATGCTCGACGACTGGGATATTTCCTGGAACCGCTTCGATCTTCCTCCCGAAGTCTGGGCCTTCCTGAAAGACAACGGTTTTTTCGGCATGATCATCCCGCCCGAATACGGCGGGCTGGGCTTTTCCGCCTATGCGCATTCCGAGGTGGTAAGCCGTATTTCGGTGCGCTCGGTTACCGCGGCGGTAACCGTCATGGTGCCCAATTCGCTGGGGCCCGGCGAGTTGCTGCTGCAGTTCGGCACCCAGGCGCAGCGCGACTATTGGCTGCCGCGCCTGGCCCGCGGCCAGGAGATTCCTAGCTTCGGCCTGACCAGCCCCGAGGCGGGCTCCGACGCCGCCTCCATGACCGATACCGGCGTCGTGTGCAGGCAAATGGTCGACGGCGTCGAACAGTTGGGCATCCGGCTCAACTGGCACAAGCGCTACATCACCCTGAGTCCTGTGGCCACGGTGCTGGGTCTGGCTTTCAAGTTGTCCGACCCCGACCATCTCATCGGCGATACCGACGAGCTGGGCATTTCGGTGGCGCTGGTGCCCACCAATCTGCCGGGCATTACCATCGGGCGTCGGCATCTGCCGTCGATGCAGGCATTCCAGAACGGGCCCAATCAGGGCGAGAATGTCTTCGTGCCGCTCGACGCCCTGATCGGGGGCATGGAAAAAGCCGGCCAGGGCTGGCCCATGCTCATGAGCGCGCTGGCTGCGGGACGGGGCATTTCCCTGCCATCCCTTTCCGCCGCGGCCTGCATTTTCGCCGCGCATACGGCAGGCGCCTATGCGCGCGTCCGCACCCAGTTCGGCATTCCCATCGGCAAGTTCGAAGGCATCCAGGAAAAATTGGGACGCATGGCCGCCAACGCCTACCTGGTAGAAGCCGCCCGGCGCTTTACCTGCGCCGGCCTGGATCAAGGCCACAAGCCCTCGGTGGTATCGGCCATCATGAAGCTGCATGCCACCGAGCGCATGCGCCAGTCCATCAACGACGCCATGGACGTGCATGCGGGCAAGGCCGTCATCGACGGCCCCAGCAATTACCTGGGCGGCTTGTATCGCGCGCTGCCGGTGGGTATTACCGTGGAAGGCGCCAATATCCTCACCCGCAATCTCATCGTGTTCGGACAGGGCGCCATACGCGCCCACCCCTACCTCATGCAAGAGGTCACGGCGCTGGGCGACAGCGACCAGCAGGCGGGCGAGGACGCCTTCGACGCCGTCATCTGGAAGCATCTGGGGCATAGCGCAAAAAACGCCTTGCGCGCCGTGGGCCAGGCCTGGACGGGCGCCAGGTTCGCGGCCGCGCCCGCCGAGGCGGGGCTCGCGGCGCCTTACTACCGGCGGCTGGGCCGGTATGCCGCGGCGTTTTCGCTGATCTCGGAACTTACCCTGCTTACCTTGGGTGGTTCGCTAAAGCGCAAGGAAATGCTGTCGGCCAGGCTGGGCGACATTCTCGCCGAGCTCTTCCTGCTTTCGGCGGTGCTCAAGCGCTGGCACGACGAGGGGCGGCACGAATCCGACCTGCCTTTGCTGAGGTGGTGCGCCGAACAGTCGTTCTTCACCATCGAAAAGCGCATCGACGACGTGCTGTTCAATTTTCCCGCGCGCGGGCTGGCCGTGGCGCTGCGGTTCTTGCTGAAGCCCCCCGGCATGAAGGCCAAGCCGCCGTCCGACAAGCTCACCGCGCTATGCGCCGACATCCTGCTGGAGCCCTCCGATTCGCGTGACCGTCTGGTGGGTTCGGTCTGGAGCAGTTGCAATCATGCGGCGGTGGCCCAGCTTGAGCAGGCTTTCGACCTGGTCGTGCAGGCGCAGCCATTGCAGGACAGGCTCAGGCACGGAGGTGTCAAGGATTGGCGGGTGGCGCACGCCAAGGGCGTTCTTACCGACGACCAGGCGCAATTGCTGGAGCAGGCCGAAACCGCCGTGCGCGCCGTCATCAATGTCGACGACTTCGCGCCGGATGCCTTTGCGCGGCAGCCCAGGCAAAAACCCGAGGCGCCGCTGCAATAGCACTGAGTGCAGCCATCGCGGCCTGAACCGCGGCGGCCGGCGCTGTGCTTGTACTAGTCGGCGCGCGAGCCGCGCTGTATCAGCTCGATCTGGTAGCCGTCGGGATCGGCCACAAAGGCGATGACGGTGGTGCCGTGCTTCATGGGGCCCGCCTCGCGGGTTACCTTGCCGCCTTTTTGCTTGATCTTTTCACAGGCGGCGTAGGCGTCATCGACCTCCAGGGCGATATGGCCGTAGGCATTGCCCAGCGTGTATTCCGAGGTGTCCCAATTGTGGGTCAGCTCGAGCACGGCGCCTTCGCTTTCTTCCTGGTAGCCGACGAAGGCCAGCGTAAACCTGCCTTCGGGAAAATCCTTGCGGCGCAATTGCCGCATGCCCAGGACATCGGTGTAGAAAGCGAGCGAGCGGTCCAGGTCGCCGACGCGCAGCATGGTGTGTAAAAGCCGCATTGAATCCTCCTTGGTAATGCCTACGGCAAGATTGGCCGCATGGCGTGGACGGCCCCATGATACGCCATGTGCCGGCGGGCGGGATTGTGTTGCTTGTGCTGCTAGATGAGGGGCAGGGTGGCCGGGTCGTGCTGGCGCAGGGCATTGCGGGCCTGCTCGAAGCCTGGCAGGATCCGCTCGACTTCGCGCCAGAAGTCCTTGCTGTGGTTCAGCTCTTTCAGGTGGGCGATCTCGTGCACAATGACGTAGTCGATGATGGCGTGGTCGAAATGAATCAGGCGCCAGTTCAGCATGATGTTGCCGTCGCTGCTGCACGAGCCCCAGCGCGTGGCCGCCGACGACAGGCGCCAGCGCCTGGCCCGCAACTGGCTGGTTTGCTGGAAATGCTCCAGGCGCTGGCCAAACCAGTCCTTGGCCTGCAGTTGCAGCCAGGCATGAGCGCTGTCGCGCACCCGGTGGTGGTCGGCCTGGCGCGGCAGGGGCAGGAGCAGGGCGTCGCCCTGTTCGGGCGCGAAGGCCCGGCCTTCGAAGCGATGTCCATGCGGAGCCTCGCCCAGGCGCAGGACAATGTTCTTGCCCAGGTAGGGGATGGTGCCTCCGTCCTGCCAATGGGTGTCGGCCATGGCCAGCTGCTCCTGGCGCGCTTGCCGGACCTGCAGCTTCTTGAGTATCCAGCGCGATTTTTCCACGACGGTGGCATCGATTTGCGACAGGGTTACCCAGCCGGGCGCCGTGATTTGCAGGCCGTCGTCATTGACGACCAGTCCTATGCTTTTGCGTCGCGAACGCCGCAGCACGAAGCCGATTACCTGGTCCGGGGTGCGCACCTCGCGCCAGCGGGCGCCGGCGGGCAGGTCGGGCGGGCAGGTTGTGACGATGGGCGCCATGGCTTCGGGGCGCCGCTCAGGCGGCGCCGGCGGAACAGCCGGGCCCGGGCTGGCGTCGTCGGGGCCGAAAAGGTCAAGTTGTTGAACCGGACTCATAGCGTTCGGGGTTCAGCCGGCGCATTTCGTCTTCGATCCATTGCTGGACTTTGCGGTTCAGCGCTTCGGCGCTGAGACCCGCGCTGTCGATGGGCGGGCCGATGGACACGGTGACGAGGCCGGGCTTTTTGATGAAGGCGTTGCGTGGCCAGCATTCGCCCGCGTTGTGGGCGATGGGAATGACCACCGCGCCGGTGCGGGTGGCAAGCAGGGCGCCCCCCATTTTATAGCGCCCGGTCTTGCCGGGGGGCATGCGGGTGCCTTCGGGGAAAATCACGGGCCAGCGGCCTTCGTCCAGCCGCTGCTGGCCGACGCGCACGACCTGTTCGAAGGCATCGCGCCCTTTGGCGCGGTCGATGGGAATCATGCGCAGCAGCGCCAGGCCCCAGCCGAAGAAAGGGATGCGATGCAGCTCGCGTTTGTAGATGAAACAGGCTTCGCGGGGCAGGAAGATGGGAAGGAACAGCGTTTCCCAGGCCGATTGATGCTTGGCAAGCACGATGGCGGGGCCGTCGGGCAGGTTCTCTGCGCCCTTGACCTGCCAGCGTATGCCGGTGATGACCCGGGCCGCCCAGATGGCCAGCGCGGCCCAGCCCGTGGTCAGGGGATAGCGGATGCGCAGCGGCAGGGGAGCCCAAAGCACGCAGGCCAGGGCGTAGGGAATGACCGTGACGGTCAGGAACAGGGTGAGGAAAAAAGATCGAATGGCGGCCACGGTTCAGGCTTCCAGCCATAGGTCGACGATGGCCGCCAGGTTGTCGCCGACCTGTGTGCCGGCCGGAAGGTCGCCGGTATCCCAGGTTTTCTGCCCATTGCCGGTCAGGACCAGCCAGGGGGTGCAGCCCGCCTCGGCGGACGCCTGCAGGTCGCGCAGGGAGTCTCCCACGGCCGGCACGTTCTGCAGGTCGATGTCGTAGCGGTGCGCGATGTCGAGGAACATGCCGGGCTTGGGCTTGCGGCATGCGCAGCCGTCGTCCGGCCCGTGCGGGCACAGGAAGATGGAGTCGATGTGCCCGCCCAGCTGCGCCAGTTCGCTGCGCATCTTGGCATGGATGGCGTTGAGCGTTTCGGTGCTGAACAGGCCTCGCGCCAACCCCGACTGGTTGCTGGCGACGACGACCCGCCAGCCCGCCTGGGACAGGCGGGCGATGGCCTCCAGGCTGCCCGGCAGGGCGACCCATTCGTCGGGGCTTTTGACGAAGGCGCTGCTGTCGTGATTGATGACGCCGTCGCGATCCAATATGACGAGTTTCACTGGGCCAGCCTCGAAATGTCCGCGATCCGGTTCATGACGCCGTGCAGGTCGTTGAGCAGGGCCAGACGGTTGGCGCGCACCGCCGGATCTTCGGCCATGACCATGATGTCGGCGAAGAATGCGTCGACGGCGCTACGGGCTTGCGCCAAGGTGGCCAGGCTGTCGGTGAAGTTGCCTTGCGCGAATTGAACCTCGGCCTGGGGCTTGAGCTTGTCGATGGTTTGCGCCAGCGCCTGTTCGGCCGGCTCGCTGAGCCGGGCGGCGTCGACCTTGCCCACGGCGCTGTCGGCCTTTTTAAGCAGGTTGGCGATGCGCTTGTTGGCGGCGGCCAGGCTGGCCGCTTCGGGGCGTACGGCGAAGCTTGCGCAAGCCTGTATGCGCGGCAGGACTTCGTGCAGCGGGGGCTGCAGGGCGAGCACGGCGTCGATGACGTTGCGGTCGTAGTCGTTGCCCAGCAGGTTGCGGTAGCGTTCGTAGATGAAGTGCAGGACTTCGGGCGCGGTCTCGGAGTCCAGGCGATGGGCGCCGAACGTGCCTGCCGCCTGCTCCAGGAGCGGGCGTATGTGCAGCCCCGCGGCGTCCGGTATGGCCAGGTAGCCGCCTGCGCCAAGCTGCTCGAAGGCGCTGATGATGCCCAGTGCGGCGCGGCGCAGGCCGAAGGGGTCGCGTTCGCCGGTGGGAACCAGGCCTATGCCCCAGATGCCGACCAGGGTTTCGACGCGCTCCGCGATGAACAGAATGATGGACGTGATGGTTTCCTGCGTGGCCGGCTCGTCGATGCGGATGCGGTATTGGTCGCGCAGGGCGCGCACGACTTCGTCGGCCTCGCCGTCGGCCTGGGCATAGTAGGCGCCCATGATGCCCTGCAGCTCGGGAAACTCGGCGACCATATTGGAGTTCAGGTCGGCCTTGGCCAGCAGGGCGGCGCGATCCGCCGGCGAACCGTCGGCGTCGAGCTTGCCGGCCAGGTAGCCGGCGATTTCCCGCACGCGGGCCACACGCTCAAGTTGCGAGCCCAGCTTGTTGTGGTAGACACTGTTGGCCAGGGTCTCGACGCGCGCGGCCAGGGGCGTTTTGCGGTCCTGCTCGAAAAAGAACTGGGCATCGGCCAGGCGCGGCCGGACCACGCGCTCGTTGCCGTGGATGATGTTGGACGGATCGCCGACCTGCATATTGCTGACGATGAGGAAGCGGTGCGTGAGCCGGTCGGTGCCGGGCTCGAACAGCGGGAAGTACTTTTGATTCAGCCGCATGGTCAGGATCAGGCATTCCGGCGGCACGCTCAGGAACTGCTCGTCGAATTGGCCGACGTATACCGTGGGGTGCTCGACCAGGGCGGTGACTTCATCGAGCAGGGCTTCGACGGCCGGGTCGTTGCCCAGCGTGGCGCCGAGTTCCCGGGCGCGAGCCTGCAATTGCTCGTCGATGGCCTGGCGGCGCTGGTTGAACGAGGCCACGACCTTGCCGGTGGACAGCAGTTGCTGCGCGTAGGCGTCGGCTTGCTCGATGGCAAAGGGCGCGGGCGCCATGAAGCGGTGGCCCTGCGTGAGCCGGTCCGCATCCAGGCCCAGTGTATGCACGGCGACGACGTCGTTCCCCCACAGTGCAACCAGCCGGTGCGCGGGACGCACGAACTTGACGCTGGTGACGCCGTCGGCCAGCTGGTAGCGCATGACCTTGGGAATGGGAAGGGAGGCAATGGCATGATCCAGCGCCTCTTGCAGCCCGTCGGCCAGGGTGCTGCCGGCGGCCGTGCCTTTGGCGTACAGGTAGTCCTGCTTGCCGTCGGATTCGTGGACGAGCTGGTCCACGCCCAGGTGTCCCAGGCCTTTGCCGGCGAGCTTCTTGGCCAGGGCGGGCGTGGCCTGGCCGTCGGCGGTCAGGCCGACCGATGCCGGCATGAGTTTTTCGGTGTAGCTTTGTTCGGGCGCCCGGCCCAGAACCTGGCTGATATGTACGGCCAGGCGTCGCGGCGTGGCGTAATCGGCAGCGACGCTGCCTTCGCCCAGAAGATTCTTTTTGGCCAGCACCAAGCGTATGCCTTCGGCGAAAGCCTGGCCCAGCTTGTTCAGCGCTTTGGGGGGGAGCTCTTCGGTAAGCAGCTCGACCAGCAGCGAGCGGGTTTCAAGGGAGGAAGACGCCGCGGTCATTATGCGGCCTCCGTGGTGAGGCGATTGCCAAGCATGGGAAAGCCCAGTTTTTCTCGTGAGTCAAAGTAGGCCTGGGCGACGGAGCGCGACAGGTTGCGTATGCGGCCGATGTAGGCGGCGCGTTCGGTGACGCTGATGGCGCCGCGTGCATCCAGCAGGTTGAAGGTGTGGGCCGCCTTGAGCGTTGCCTCGTAGGCGGGCAGCGCCAAAGGAACCTCGATGAGGCGCGACGCTTCAGCCTCGTAGTCGTTGAAATGGGACACCAGCATCGCCGTGGATGCGTATTCGAAGTTGTAGGTGGATTGCTCCACTTCGTTCTGGTGGAAGACGTCGCGGTACAGCACGCGCTGCCCGTTGGCGCCTTCGGTCCAGACCAGGTCGTAGACGCTTTCCACGCCCTGCAGGTACATGGCCAGGCGTTCCAGGCCATAGGTGATTTCGCCGGTGGCGGGGGTGCAGTCCAGGCCGCCAACCTGCTGGAAGTAGGTGAACTGCGTGACCTCCATGCCGTTGAGCCAGACCTCCCAGCCCAGGCCCCAGGCGCCCAGGGTGGGGTTTTCCCAGTCGTCTTCGACGAAGCGGATATCGTGCTGTTGCGGGTCGATGCCCAGCGCTTTCAATGAATCGATGTAGAGATCGAGGATTTCGGGGGGGGCGGGCTTGAGCACGACCTGGAATTGGTAGTAGTGCTGCAGCCGGTTGGGGTTTTCGCCGTAGCGGCCGTCCTTGGGGCGGCGCGAGGGCTGGACGTAGGCGGCGCGCCAGGGCTCGGGGCCGATGGCACGCAGGAACGTGGCGGTGTGCGAGGTTCCGGCGCCCACTTCCATGTCGTAGGGCTGAAGAAGGGCGCAACCCTGTTTGTCCCAGTATTGCTGGAGCGTCAGAATAATTTGCTGAAAAGTAAGCATGAGCGAAAGCCAGTGAAGCGAGTGACCGCAAAGACTAGGATTTTACCGTGCTTCGGCGCAAGCGATGGCCGCGGGCAGTTCGCGCGATTTTCAGGAGGGGGCGGATTGGTCGTATCATAATAGGTTTAAGGTTCAATTTTTTTCATGGTACAGCGCGTGGCGCTTCGATTCGAGGGGATGGATTCATGTCAGATCTGGTAAAGGTGGATGTCGTCGATCGTGTGATGGTCATCACGATCAATCGTCCTGAGGCACGCAATGCCATCAATTACGAAACGGCGCACGAAATGGCGCGGGCGTTCGAGGATCTGGACGCCCGCGACGATGTGGCGCTGGGCATCCTGATGGGGGCGGGCGGCACGTTTTCGTCGGGCATGGACCTGAAAGCGTTCGCGGCGACCGGCCAGCGGCCGCTGGTGGCGGGGCGCGGTTTTGGCGGCCTGTGCGAACAGGCGCCCAAAAAGCCGCTCATCGCCGCCGTCGAAGGTTACGCCCTGGCGGGGGGCTGTGAACTGGCCCTGGCCTGCGACCTGATCGTCGCGGCCAACAACGCCAATTTCGGCCTGCCCGAAACCAAGCGCGGCCTGGTCGCCAGCTCGGGCGGCATGCTGCGCCTGCCCCAGCGCATTCCCTACCATATTGCCATGGAGGCCATACTGACCGGCGAAATGCTGCCCGCCCAGCGAGCCTACGACCATGGCCTGGTCAATCGCCTGACCGAGCCGGGGCAGGCCCTGGAAGGTGCTTTGGCCCTGGGTCGCATCATTGCGGCCAACGGCCCGCTGGCGGTGCAGACCGCCAAGAAAATCGTCAACGAAGCCAAAGACTGGCGCCAGGCCGACATGTTCGACCTGCAGCGTCCGCGCGTGGCGCACATCTTCGCTTCGGCCGACGCCAAAGAGGGCGCCACGGCGTTCGCCGAAAAACGCAAGCCGGTCTGGCAGGGCAAGTAGATTTCCCCCGGAGCGAAACCGGGCGCAGCAAGTCATGGTCCGGCAAGGCAAGCGCTGCCGCCGGACAAATTTTTTTATTTTTCAATCAAAGTGTCATGACAACGATCATCAAAGAAAACGATTTGATCCAGTCCATTGCGGACGCGGTGCAATTCATCAGCTTCTATCATCCCGCCGACTACATCCAGCATCTGGCCCGCGCCTACCAGCGCGAGCAAAGTCCGGCGGCCAAGGACGCCATTGCCCAGATCCTCACCAATTCGCGCATGTGCGCCGAAGGCCATCGGCCCATTTGCCAGGACACCGGCATCGTCAACGTCTTCCTGAAGATCGGCATGAACGTGCGCCTGGACACCCAGCGCAGCCTGCAGGAGCTCTGTGACGAAGGCGTGCGCCAGGGCTATACCAACCCCGACAATCCGCTGCGCGCCTCGGTGCTGAACGACCCGCTGTTCACGCGCAAGAACACGCGCGACAACACCCCCTGTATCGTGAACGTCGAACTGGTGGAAGGCAGCTCGGTCGACGTGCAGGTTGCGGCCAAGGGCGGCGGCTCCGAAAACAAGTCCAAGTTCGCCATGCTCAATCCCAGCGATTCGCTGGTCGACTGGGTGCTCAAGACGGTGCCCGTCATGGGCGCCGGCTGGTGTCCGCCGGGCATGTTGGGCATCGGCGTGGGCGGCACGGCTGAAAAAGCCATGCTGATGGCCAAGCAGTCGCTGATGGACGACATCGACATGTACGAGCTGCTGCAGCGAGGTCCGCAGAACAAGTTGGAAGAGCTGCGCATCGAGCTCTACGAAAAGGTCAACGCGCTGGGCATCGGCGCGCAGGGTCTGGGCGGCCTTACCACCGTGCTGGATGTCAAGATCAAGACCTTCCCGACGCACGCGGCCTCCAAGCCGGTGGCCATGATCCCCAATTGTGCCGCGACGCGCCATGTGCATTTCGTGCTCGACGGCTCGGGCCCGGCGGTGCTGACGCCGCCTTCCTTGTCGGACTGGCCCGATGTAAATTGGGCGCCCGATTACAACAAGTCGCTGCAGGTCGACCTGAACACGCTGACCAAAGAGCAGGTGGCCAGCTGGAAGCCGGGCCAGACCTTGCTGCTGTCGGGCAAGATGCTTACCGGCCGCGACGCGGCGCACAAGCGCATCCAGGAAATGCTCGAGCGCGGCGAGCCGCTGCCGGTCGACTTCCGCAACCGTGTCATTTATTACGTCGGCCCGGTGGATCCCGTCCGCGACGAAGTGGTGGGCCCGGCAGGCCCCACCACGGCGACGCGCATGGACAAGTTCACCGACATGATGCTGGAAAAGACCGGCCTGATCTCCATGATCGGCAAGGCCGAGCGCGGCCCCGTCGCCATCGAGTCCATCCGCAAGCACGGTTCGGCCTATCTCATGGCCGTGGGCGGTTCGGCCTACCTGGTTTCCAAGGCCATACGCGGCGCCAAGGTCGTGGGCTTCGAGGACCTGGGCATGGAAGCCATCTACGAGTTCGACGTCAAGGACATGCCGGTTACCGTGGCGGTGGATTCCACCGGAACCTCGGTGCACGACACCGGTCCGCGCGAGTGGAAGGCCCGTATCGCCGAGATCGCGATCATGCCGGTTTAGCCGTTTCCATGTAAAGCAAGGTCAGGGCAGGCGCTGCAGGCCCTGGCCGGCGCATTGCGCCAGCAAGTCGTCCACGGAGCCCTGCGCCAGCCGCAGGCCGGGCGCAAGATCTCCAAGTGGTTGCAGAACAAATGCACGCTCGTGCATGCGAGGATGCGGCACGACCAGTCTTGGCGTGTCGATGGCCAGGTCGCCGTACAGCAGCAAATCCAGATCCAGGGTGCGTGGCGCGTTGCGGTAGGGGCGCATGCGGCCGTGCGCCTGCTCGATTTGCTGCAGCACGTCGAGCAGCGCCAGGGGCGCCAGCCCGGTTTGCACGCTGGCTACGGCATTGACGTAGTCGGGGCCGCTGGAGTCGATGGGCGCCGTCCGGTAGAACGGCGAAAGCCGCAAGCCGTCGATGCCGGGCGTGCCGGCCAGCTCGCGCGCGGCCTGCCGCAACGTGGCTTGCGCTTCGCCCAGGTTCGCGCCCAGGCCGATGTAGGCAAGCGCCATGGAAGGTTTATTCGGCGGGGGGCGCGGGCGCCCGGCTGGCCGGATTGCGGCGCGGACGGCGGCGCCTGCGCGGCTTGTTCGATGCCGCCCCGCCTTTGTTGTCGCGCTGCCAGGCATCGATCATTTCGGTGCGATCGGCATTGTCGGCATTGGCCAGGTCCATCCACCACTGCGCCTGCACGCTGTCGACTTCGCGGGCTTCGGCGCGCAACTGCAGGAAGTCCACCGCGGCGCGGAAACGGGGGTGGTCGAGCATGCGCCACATGCCCTTGGGCGTGGCGCGTTCGAAGCGCGGCTGCATGAACCAGATTTCGCGCATGTCGGCCTGGTAGCGCCGCTGTATGGCCAGTGTTTTGGTCTGCCCCTCGATGATGTCGTCGGCGGCCTGCATGAGCGCCTGCATCGGCGGCTCGCCTTTTGCCGCGAGAGCCTGCTGGCGTTTGTCGACCAGCTTCCAGAGCAGGGCCGCGAACAGGAAGCTGGGGCTGACGGTCTTGCCCGAGCGCACGCGGGCGTCGGTGCGTTCCAGCGCCAGTTCCACGAATTGCCGGCCGCCGTTTTCCTCGAAGATGATGTCGATGAGGGGCAACAGGCCCTTGTGCAGGCCCACCGAGCGCAGCCGCTGCAGGCAGTCCATGGCGTGGCCGCAGGTAAGCAGCTTGAGCATTTCGTCGAACAGGCGCGACGAGGGCACGTTCTTGATGAGTTCGGCCAGGCTTTGTATGGGTTGGCGGGTGGCCGGGTCGATGGTGGCGTTGAGCTTGGCGGCGAACCGCACGGCGCGCAGCATGCGCACGGGATCTTCGCGATATCGGGTGGCGGGGTCGCCGATCATGCGGACCACGCGCTTCTTGAGGTCGGCCACCCCTTTGTGGAAGTCGAGGACTTCCTCCTTGATCGGGTCGTAGTACAGTGCGTTCAGCGTGAAGTCGCGCCGCGCCGCGTCCTGTTCGTGGGTGCCGAAGAGGTTGTCGCGCAATATGCGCCCGTGCTCGTCGGTTTCCTGGTCGTCGGAGGCCGGTGCGCGGAAGGTGGAGGTCTCGATGATTTCCTGGCCGAACACCACGTGTACCAGCTGGAAGCGCCGGCCGATGATGCGCGCGCGGCGGAACAGCGGGCGGATCTGGTTGGGCGTGGCGTTGGTGGCGACGTCGAAATCCTTGGGCTCCAGGCCCACGATGAGGTCGCGCACCGCCCCGCCGACGATGTAGGCGTCGAAGCCGTGCTGGTGAAGGACTTCGCACACCTTGATGGCGTGCCGCGAAACGTTGCGGCGATCGATGCCGTGCTGTTCCCGCGAGAAACGTTCGGGCCCGCCCGCGGGCGGGGTGAAAAGCCGATTGACGAATTTTTTTATTGTTGACGTTAGCATGAGGGTATTTTAAGACTTTGCATCTTGCATGTCCTTGAAAATCTCAAGGATGGGCCAGCCCTTTTCCTGGGCGAACCGGCGCAGGGACGGGCTGGGGTTGGTGGCGACCGGATGGGTTACGGCTTCCATGAGGGGGATGTCGTTGGGCGAATCGCTGTAGAAGCGGGACTGCTCGAAATCGTCCAGGGCCAGGTTCAGGCTGGACAGCCAGTTCTGCACGCGTACGACCTTGCCTTCCTTGAAGCTGGGAATGCCCTGGATGGCGCCAGTATAGCGGCCGTTGCGGTACTCGGGCACGGTGGCGATAAGGTGCGGTATGCCGAAGGCGCGGGCGATGGGCGCGGTGACGAATTCGTTGGTGGCCGTGACGACGGCGCACAGGTCGCCTTGTTCCAGATGCCGTTGCACCAGTTCCTGCGCTACGGGAAGAATATTGGGGCGGACGACTTCATGCATGAACTGTTCGTGCCATTCGGCCAAGGTGGCGCTGTCGGCGCGGGCAAGCAGGCCGAGCATGAATTCGGCGGCCTGTTCGGCGGTAAGGTTGCCGGCGTTGTAGCGCTCCATGAGCTCGTTGTTGCGGCGCTGGGCCTCCTGGGGGTCGCCGGCGCGGCCGGTGCGCGCCAGCCAGTCGGCCCATTGGTAATCGCTGTCCATCGGCAGCAGGGTGTGATCCAGGTCGAACAAGGCCAGGCGTGTTGCGGCGGTCATAGGGTGTTAGCTTTCTTTCGGAGGCCGGCTCGAGGCCAGCAGGTCTTTTAAAAGGGGCAGGGTGATGGCCCTGTGTTTTTCAAGCGAATAGCGGTCCAGCGCGTCGACCAGGGCGCTAAGCCGGCCCATGTCGCGCGCATAGTGGGTAAGAATCCAGCCGATGACTTCGGGCGAGAATTGCAGCCCGCGCTCGGCGGCCTGGGTGCGCAGGGCCTGGGCGCGGTCGTCGTCGGACAGTTGCTCGAGCCCGAAAACCAGATCCCAGCCCAGGCGGGTGCGCAGGTCCTCGCGCAGGGGCATGGCCCGCGGCGAGCGGTCACCGGAGCCAAGCAAGGCAAACGCCTGTTCGCCGGCGGAAGTTTCCCGCCAACGATTGTACAGGGCAAACAGCGCGGCCTGCGCTTCCTCGTCCAGCCGATGGATGTCGTCTACCGCGATCAGCCGGCATGGCATGGTTTCGGCGCTGGCCATGCCGCGGATGTCGGCGGCGCTGCTTTGCGCATCGAAATACCGGGCCAAGGGGGCCGACGCCAGCGCCCGCAGCAGGTGCGAGCGCCCGGCTCCGGAAGCGCCCCAGAGGTAGATGGCCCGCCCCGGCCGCAACTGGCGCAGCGCATCGATGGCCACGCCGTTTTCGCCCACGACGAAATTGTCCAGTGTCGGCGCAGGCGCAGGAAGAAGGTCGAGGATTAGTTGCTGGGTCATTGAAGGCGGTAAAATGCGTAAAATGCGCCGGGTGCGTTGCTTGCCAAGCGGCGCCGTGTCGTGCCGAAGAGCCCGTTGCCGCTCCCGGCCTGGCCAAACGCCACACCCGTATTCTATTCAACCTGCAATTCTTACATATCCCACGGCTTTTCTCATGACAATCAAACAATCCGCCCCCCTGACCTATCGCGATGCGGGAGTCGATATCGATGCCGGCGAAGCGCTGGTCGACCGCATCAAGCCCTTGGCCGCAAAAACCATGCGCGCGGGGGTCATGGCCGGCATCGGCGGGTTCGGCGCGCTGTTCGAGGTGCCCAAGCGCTTCAGCGAGCCGGTTCTGGTGTCGGGCACCGACGGCGTGGGCACCAAGCTGCGCCTGGCGTTCGAATGGCAGCGCCACGACACCGTCGGCATCGATCTGGTGGCCATGAGCGTCAACGATATCCTGGTGCAGGGCGCCGAGCCCTTGTTCTTCCTCGATTATTTCGCCTGCGGCAAGCTGTCCGTCGATACGGCGGCCAGTGTGGTGGGCGGCATCGCCAAGGGCTGCGAGCTGTCCAATTGCGCGCTCATCGGCGGCGAGACCGCCGAAATGCCCGGCATGTATCCCGATGGTGAATACGATCTGGCCGGCTTTGCCGTGGGTGCGGTCGAAAAATCGCAGATCATCGACGGCAAATCCATCGAGGCCGGCGACGTGGTCCTGGGCCTGGCTTCCAGCGGTGCGCATTCCAACGGCTTTTCGTTGTTGCGCAAAATCCTGGAGCAGGCCGGCGCCAGGCCTGACCAAGACTTCGATGGCCGGCCCTTGGCCGACGTGGTCATGGAGCCTACCCGCATTTATGTGAAATCCGTGCTGGCCGCCCTGGCCGAGCACGGCCCGGCCCTCAAAGGCCTGGCGCACATAACCGGCGGCGGCCTGCTCGACAATGTTCCGCGCATCTTGCAGCCCGGGCTTGCCGCCCGCCTGCAGCGCGATGCCTGGGCCATGCCCAAGCTGTTCCAGTGGCTGCAAGAAAACGGCGGCGTGGCTGATTCGGAAATGCATCGTGTGTTCAACTGCGGCATCGGCATGGTCATCGTGGTTCCGGCCGGCAAGGCTCAGGCGGTTTCCGCCACACTGGCCGCTTGCGGCGAGCAGGTTTACAACCTGGGCGCCATTGTCCCGCAAGAGGCCGGCATGGCCCAGACCGTGGTGGTTTAAGCGGTTTCCGGCGGCGTGCGTCAGCGCGCCCAGATACGTGCGGCGTGCTCGGCCACCTGGCCGGCGGCGTCGGGGGCAAGGCAGTCGACGATCGTGCGGTCGGGCTGCGCGCGCAGCCAGGTCAACTGGCGTTTGGCCAGTTGGCGGGTCGCGGCGATGGCTTGTTCCACAGCTTGTTCCAGGCTGCATTCCCCGCTCAGGTAAGACCATATCTGCCGGTAGCCCACGCACCGCACCGAAGGCAGGCCGGCGTGCAGGTCGGGCCGCGCATGCAGCGCACGCACCTCGTCGACCAGGCCCATGCCCAGCATCTGCCGGTAGCGCTGCGCGATGCGCGCATGCAGGACAGCGCGATCGGACGGTTCCAGGCTGATGGTCTTGTATTCGTAAGGCGAGTCGTCGGTGGGGCGTTCGGCGGCCAGCAACTGTGACATGGTTTGCCCCGTCGCGCGGTGGATTTCGATGGCGCGCTGGATGCGCTGGCTGTCATTGGGCGAGAGCCGGGCGGCGGTGGCGGGGTCGAATGCGGCCAGTTGCCGGTGCATTTCGGGCCAGCCTGATTGAGCCGCTTCAAGTTCGATCTGGGCGCGGATGGCGGCGTCGGCCTGGGGCAGGTCGTTCAGCCCTTCCCGAAGCGCCTTGTAATACAGCATGGTGCCGCCGCATAGCAGGGGCAGGCGGCCGCGCTGGATGATTTGCCCTATAAGCTGCATGGCGTCCTGGCGGAACTCGGCGGCCGAATAGCTTTCGGCCGGATCGCGGATGTCCAGCAGATGCTGCGGCACTTGCCGCCGTTCCTGCGCCGAGGGTTTGGCCGTGCCGATGTCCATGCCGCGGTAGATGGTGGCCGAGTCGACGTTGATGACTTCTATTGGCCAGCGCGCGGCCAGCGCCAGCGTGGCTGCGCTTTTGCCGGCGGCGGTGGGGCCGGCCAGGCAGATGACGGGAATGCTCATTGGCCGCGCAGGAACAGCTTGTCCAGATCGCCCAGCTTCCATTGAACCCAGGTCGGCCGTCCGTGATTGCATTGATCGGCGCGTTCGGTGCGCTCCATCTTGCGCAGCAGCGCGTTCATTTCGTCCAGGGTCAGGCGGCGGTTGGCCCGCACCGAGCCATGGCAGGCCATGGTGGACAGAAGTTCGTTGCGTTGCTCGGTAAGCCGGGGCGAGGTGCCCACGCTGGCCAGGTCGCGCAGCACGCCGCGCGCCAGCGACTCGATGTCGCCGCCGGCCAGCAGCGCGGGCACCGCCCGCACCATCAGGGATGCGGGGCCGGCGGGTTTCAGGGCCAGGCCTAGTTCGGCCAGGACGTCCTCGTATTCTTCGACCAGCGCGATTTCTTTTTCGCTGGTGCTGAACACGACCGGCACCAGCAGTTCCTGGCGTGGCAGTTCGCGGGCGTCCATGGCGAGCTTCAGTTGTTCGTAGACGACCCGCTCGTGGGCGGCATGCATGTCGACCAGAACCAGGCCGGCCTGGTTCTGGGCCAGGATGTAGATGCCGTGCAACTGGCCCAGCGCCATGCCCAGCGGGAACTCGCCAGCTTGCGCGGCTGTTGCGGAAGGGGCGGGAGGCGCGCCTGTAACGGCGTTTTCCAGCGGTCTGTACAGGGTCTGCCAGTTTTGAGGTTCGCCCGGCATGGTTTCGCGCAGATTGAACGCCTGCTGGTTTTGGTTCGGCTGCCATGCGGTGGCTGGCCTATAGGGTTGCGAAGGCGTCGGGTAGGCGGCGGGCAATGCGCCTGGAGCTGTGGACGGCGCCGCGGCGCCGGGCGTTTCGGGACTTGTGTCGCCGGGCTGTTCAGGTGCCGCGCCGCCTGCCATGGCCTGCCCTCCGGCCAGGGCCAGCGCCTCTCCAAGCGTCTGGCCGACGAAGCGGTGTATGGCCCCGCTATCGCGAAAGCGCACTTCGTGCTTGGCCGGGTGCACGTTGACGTCGACCATGGCCGGGTCGATGGACAGGAACAGGACGTAGGCGGGCTGCCTGTCGCCGTGCAGCACGTCGGCATAGGCCTGGCGGATGGCATGGGCCACGGTTCTGTCCTTGACGTAGCGGCCATTGACGTAAAGGTATTGCTGGTCGGCGCGCGCCCGCGCGTAGGTGGGGCGGGTGATCATGCCCTGCAGGGCGATGAGGCCGTGCTCCCTCTGCACGCGGATGGCCTGGCCGACGAACTCGGCGCCCAGCACGTCGAGGATGCGCTGGAAAACATCGCTGGCGCGCCAGTGGCGCTGCGGCTTGTCGTTATGGAACAGGCGGAAGCCGACGCCTGGGTGGGCAAGCGCGATGCGTTCCAGCGCATCGGCGCAATGGCCGTACTCGGTGGCTTCGGTGCGCAGGAACTTGCGGCGTGCCGGCACGTCGTCGAACAACTGCCGCACCTCGACGGTCGTGCCTATGGGGCCCGAGGCCGCCACGGGCTGCGCGCCGTTTTCCGCCCGCAGTTGCCAGGCGTGCGGCGCGTCGTCGGTGCGCGAGACGATGCTCAATTGCGCGACCGATGCAATGGATGCCAGGGCTTCGCCGCGAAACCCCATGGACGCGACGGACTCCAGATCGTCCAGCGTATGGATTTTGCTGGTGGCGTGGCGTGTGATGGCCAGGTGCAGTTCTTCGCGGGGGATGCCCGACCCGTCGTCGGTGACGGCAATGCGGCGGATGCCGCCGCCGTCCAGGCGCACTTCGATGGCGCGGGCTCCCGCATCGATGGCGTTTTCCAGTATTTCCTTCAATACCGAAGCGGGCCGCTCGATGACTTCGCCGGCCGCTATCTGGCTGATCAGCAGGTCAGGCAGCGTTGCGATGGTTCGACGTTCTGGCATGAAAGGCATCCATTCGGCCGGGCGGGCGTGCGCGGCGTTAATATAAACGTATCATTTTAGCTGCGGATTAAGTTCGGTTCGCCTTTACGGGGCCAGGCTGGGCTATATTGCGGTATCTTTTTTTGCAAGTGATGGCCATGCCCGAATTTATGAACATGATTCTCCATATCGACCAGTTTATGGGCGCCTGGATCGCCCAGTACGGCGAATGGATCTATCTGGTGCTGTTTTTGATCGTGTTCGGGGAAACCGGGCTGGTGGTGCTGCCGTTTCTGCCTGGCGATTCGCTGTTGTTCATCGCGGGCGCGGTGGGCGCCAATGGCGCGCTCGATCCTGTGCTGCTGGCTTTTCTGCTTATCGTGGCGGCGGCTCTGGGCAACACGGTCAATTATTCAATCGGGTGCTATCTGGGCCCACGCGTGTTTACCAGCCATTTCAGGTTTCTGGACCAGGCCGCCCTGATGAAAACGCATGCGTTCTATGAAAAACATGGCGGCAAGACCATCGTCCTGTCGCGCTTCGTGCCGATCTTCCGCACGTTCGCGCCCTTCGTGGCGGGCGTGGGCAGCATGAACATACTGCGGTTCCAGTTGTTCAATATCACCGGGGCCGTGCTGTGGGTGGGCGGCCTGGTTACGCTGGGCTATTTCTTCGGCAATGTCCCCATCATCAAGGAACACCTGAGCACCATTGCTTTATTGGGCGTTAGCGCCGCCATCGTGCCCGTGGCGCTGGGCGGCTTGTGGAAGCTGTTCCGAAAAGCCCGGCAGGCCTGATCGGCCGCCGGTTTGGCGTTCGCCGGCTCTGGGGCCTTGAGGCCGTTGCGCCGGCGCCGCGAGATGGCTCAGGCCTTGCGCGCCAGGGCCGGGCCGGCGGCAAAATAATCGTTGATGCCGCTTAGCATGGCCTTGGCGATGCGATCCTGATGCGCGGGGCTGCGTAGCAGGCGTTCTTCTTCCGGATTGCTGATGAATGCCGTTTCCACCAGTATGGAAGGGATGTCCGGAGCCTTGAGAACGGCGAACCCGGCGCGCTCCACGCTATTCTTGTGCAGCCGGTTGATCTTGCCGATTTCAGTCAGAACGCGATTCCCCACCCGCATGGAGTCGTTGATTTGCGCGGCGGTGGAAAGATCCAGCAGAACCTGCGCCACCTGCTTGTTATGCGATCCCAGGTTGACGCCGCCGATCAGGTCGGCGTCGTTCTCGCGCTTGGCCATCCAGCGCGCGGCGGCGCTGGTGGCGCCATGCTGCGACAGCGCGAATACGGACGATCCGCGCGCGCTGGGCTTGATCCAGGCGTCGGCGTGTATCGACACGAACAGGTCGGCCTTGACGCGGCGCGCCTTCTGCACCCGAACGTGCAGCGGCACGAAGTAATCGTTGTCGCGGGTCAGGTAGGCGCGCATATTGGGCTGGGCGTCGATCAGCTTCTTCAGCCGCCGTCCGATGCTCAGCACGATGTCTTTCTCGTGCGTGCCGCCGCGGCCGGTGGCGCCGGGATCCTCGCCGCCATGGCCGGGATCCAGGGCGATGAGGATGGGGCGGTCGACCCCGGGAGTCGAGGCAATGGGCGGAAGCGCGTCGGGCTCGTCCGGTTTCTTGGCGGCGATGGGTGGAAGCTTCTGCCCCTGCACGGAAGGAATCGGCGCCTGGTCGGGTGAGTTCTGCGCCAGTTTTTCAAGCACGTCGGCCAGCGGGTCGTTGTCGGCGTTGCCGTTCATGATGGCAAGCAGGGGATCCTGGGCGACCTTGGGGTACAGGTCCAGGACCAGGCGGTATTTATAGTTGCCAATGGGCTTCAGGGTGAAGACCTGGGGGGCCACAGCCTGTTTCAGGTCGAACACCAGGCGGATGACGTCGGGGCGGTTCTGCGCCACGCGCACCGAGGCGATGTACGGATCGTTGGGCTTGACCTTGGATATCAGGTCGTTGATGGTCTGGTTCATGGTCAGGCCGTTGATGTCCAGAACCAGGCGATTGGGGTTTTCGAGCGTGAAGTGTTCGGTTTTCAGCTCGCTGTCCAGCTCCAGGGTGACCCGCGTGTATTCGTCGGCCGGCCAGGTGCGCACGGCCAGTATCGTGCCGGCGTGGGCAAGGCTGGGAATGACCGGCAGGATGAACAGGGTGGTGGCGCTGGCGATCAGGCGTCGTCGGGAGACCCCCTTCGGGGAGATTCCTGTGGGGGAAGCTCGAGTGATGTCAGCCATGATGTTCCTTTGTCGCTATAGGCGGTTAAGTGCGCTTGTCGTCCGTTGCCGGCGTAGTCAAGGCGTATTTCCAGATCGGGAATGGGCAATGTGTTCCCCGCCTGTTCAGGCCATTCGATGAGAATGACGGCCTCTTTTTGCAAGATATCTCTAAACCCGGCGTCCAGCCATTCTTTGGGGTCGCTAAGCCTATAAAAATCAAGATGATAGAAGTATAAGTTAGAAAGTTTATAGGTTTCAAGTAGGGCGTAGCTCGGACTTTTGATTTTTCCGGTGATTCCGCAGGCCCGCAGCAGCGCGCGAACGAGGCTGGTTTTGCCCGCGCCAAGCTCGCCTTTCAGGTGGATACGGCCTCCTGGCGATCGTCCCTGGAAGGCGGGATGCACGCCGCAAAGCATGGGGGCAAGCTGCCTGGCCAGCGCGGCGGTTTGTTCTTCATCGGCCAAATATAGGTCAATTTCTTTTAAGATGTTTTTATCGGGCATGATTTTGACTGGTTTCTGAGGTGTGTGGCCAATTGGGCGAAAGGCGGCAGGCCTTCGCGGCCGGCGCCATGCCGGTTGCCCTGTCCATCCTCCGCTCGCTTTTTTCCGCCAAGGTGGAAAAGGCGATTGAGAAGAGGGATGGGGACGGCGCTAAATAACAACAGTATTTTTGTAACCTCTATTTTTGTAACCTCGAAGAGACGGGTATTGGCGGGTTCCGCGCGGCGGGTACGGCGAACGCCGCGGCGGGCAAGGGCGCAATGGCGGGAGCCCGCGGCCGGTTCGATGGGCCAGTTCGAGATTATATGAGGTCGCAGGCGAATGCCTGCGCGGGCGCGGCGGGTGCGTATCGGCCGGTTTGGCGGCGGCCGGGGCGTGGGGTTTGGGGACGGCATCGGGTATGCCCGCAAGTCCTGATAAAATACCCGGCTTACGTCTCCGTAGTTAAATGGATATAACTTTCCCCTCCTAAGGGAAGATTACAGGTTCGATTCCTGTCGGAGACGCCAGACACGAACGGAAGCGCTTCGTATGCCGTCGAACATTCCGCATAGCGATTCGGCCGGCCGGGATCCCCGGGCAGGCCGCGTGGGCTCCGGCGAAGGCCGGCACGCGGTGCTGGTCTGGGATCTGCCGTTGCGGGTCTTTCATTGGCTGCTGGCCGTTCTGGTCGCCGCCGCGTATTTCACCTGGCGGTTCAACTGGATGGCATGGCATGCCTGGTGCGGCCAGGCGGTGCTCGCGCTGGTGCTGTTTCGCCTGGTGTGGGGAGTGGTGGGCAGCGATACCGCCCGGTTCAGCCGCTTCCTGGCGGCGCCCAGCGCGGCGATTCGCCATTTGGCGCGCGTGTTTCGCCGCGAACCCGATACGCAGTGCGGCCACAACCCCGCCGGGGGCTGGATGGTGCTGCTGTTGCTGCTGCTTTTGCTGGGGCAGTCGCTTAGCGGGGTCATCGTCAATAACGATGTCGCCAACGACGGTCCGCTCACTGCATGGATGCCCGCCTGGGTGGCCAATCTGCTTACCGATATGCATGGGTATTTATGGGATGCGCTGCTGGCCGCCATTGTGCTGCACTTGCTGGCCATTGGCCTGTATGCGGCTTTGAAGGGGCAGAACCTTGTGCTGCCCATGGTTACAGGCGTGAAATCATTGCCCGCGAGTCAACCGCAACCCCGTATTGCCGGGATTGCGGCTGCGTTTCTGGTGTTTTGCCTGAGTGTCGGGGCTGCCGCGCTGATTGCCGGCCTTGCCTGAGCCGAATTAGTGTTTCGGCGGGACGACCTGGCCCCGGATTTCGCCGCTCGGATGGCTTTTGGTATGGATGTTCACATACCATTGGCCAGCTTCGAATTGCTTGTCCTGTTCTGCGGTCAGGGTGGCGTGCCCGGTAATGGGGCTGGATACGGCATCGCCGCGCTTGCTCAGCCAGACCTGGACGCCTGCATTGGCCCCCGCCGCGGCCGGCCCGTGAAAGTGGGCCATGGTGGCCGGGCTCGAAAGACCGTCGAACGAAATCGACCAGGTTACGTCTTTGGTGGCCGGATCGTAGGTAATGTCGGCCTTGCCGCTGCCCGCCGTTTGCACCGGCGGTACCTGCTGAGCGCCGGTGAGAGGGACGCTGAATGATACCGGGGCGGCCATGGCCGCCGAAGCCAGGCCCAGCCATGCCGCCGAAGCGATGGCCGCCAAGCCGCCGCGCGTTACGAGATTCCTCATGTCAAGCTCCTTGTGCGTGAACCGATGGGAGAGGGTCTTCGTATGGTACTCCCTGGCGCCGGCCAAAGGTGGATACAAACGTTGCACGGCTTTACGGAATCCATCCCCGGCTATGGCCGCATCGCTTAGTGACAGTCGGGAACCGTCTGGTCCAGGTAGACCTCGAAGGCTATGTCGCGCACCCGCTTTTTATTCAGGGTGGCCAAGTAATGGCTGGATCGCCATTCTCCGGCCAGTTTTTGGACGGCGGCCAATAATTCGGGATTGCCCTCGGGCACGAGGAAGTTCAGCGCCGCACCGGATTGCGGCGGAGGCGGGAGTTTGGCCGAGAACTTCTTCCACTCGGGCAGCTTGAGCAGTTCGTCGAGCATGAACTTGTCGTGCACTGCGGCGTCGCAGCCGCCGGTGCGCAGCGCCAGCAGGGAGTCCGCCGGCGCCCTGAATACTTTCTCTATGGCCCCGTAGCGGGCGGCGATGAGGCCTGTGTACAGACCGCCCTCGGAGAGGCACACGGTGCGTCCCTTGAGTTGATCCCATGACTTGATGTCGGTGTCGCTGCGCATGATGGCCATGGGCTGCGAGGCATAGCCGGTGGGGACGGCCTGCATCGACGCCGGGACGGCGGCGCCGGGGGCCAGGCTGCGCAGCATGGCGTCGGCCTGCGGCGCGGATGCGCTTGATGGACCGCTCGCGCCATTGGCCGGGCCGGCCGCGGCAGCCCCGAAGATGCTGATTTCCGTATTGTCGGGAAGCGAGTGCAGGCTTGTGTGCACCTTGCCTGCAAGCGCTTCGGCCAGGTCGGTGTCCGGCGCCTCGGCCGTGCGAACCTTGGAGCCGGGCACGAACGGCGGCACCACGTAGTGCATGGCGACTGTCAGCGTTTGCGGGCCGGCGCCGGCCTTTGGTGCGGCATGTGCGGCCGAGCCGTCCATGGCCAGACCGCAAGCCGCTGTCGCCAGGGCCGCTGCCAAGTGCGCCGGAAGCCGGCGCCCATGCGAAAAAGACGTTTTCATGATTACACGTACTGATAGCGCAGAAGACGGCGTTTCAGGTTCTCCAGGATGGCCTGGTCGATAAGGGTGGCCAGGATTGCAATGGTGAGTATGTTCGACATGACGCCCACCATGTCGGCGGTCTCGCCCGCGTAGGCCAGGGTGCGGCCCAGGCCCTGGCCGAAGCCGATCAGCATTTCGGCGGAGATCAGGGCGCGCCAGGCATTGCCGAAGGCAAGCTGGGCGCCCGTGATGAGCTCGGGCATGACGGCCGGCAGGTACACCCGCTTGAGCATGGCCCAGCGGCTGGCGCCCATGACCTTGGCGGCGGCCACGTGCACGTTCAACACGCTTTCCGTGGCGTTCATGACGGACAGCGCCGCGGGAAAGAACGCCGACAGGGCGATGACGACGATGATGGGCAGGTTGCCGAAGCCCATGACGATCAGGAACAGCGGCACCCACGCGATGGACGGAATGGACTGCAGGATGATGATGGCCGACTTGAGCACTTCGCGGAAGAAGAACAGAATGCCGCCGGCCAGGCCAAAGCCCACGCCGAACAGCAGGGCGGCGACATAGCCGGTGCCCAGGCGCGTCAAGCTGCCCGACAGGGCTTCGCGAAACGGCGCCGACTGTATGTCGGCCCACAGGCGCACAATGACCGTGGGAACGTCCGGCATCAGAAAATCGGGCAGGGACCAGGCCGCTGCCTGCCATAGCAGCAAGATGAAAAGAACCGCCACGATCATGGCGAGTTTTTTTCGGTAGCCGGTAAGTCGGGTTTGTGTACTCATGTAAGCGTTCAAAATGCAGGATGGCCGGCATGGCCGACCATCCTGGGGGTTGATGACGTTGTGGCGCCGCGCTTTGCACGGCCCCTCGCGCCGGCCCTCATGGCCAGCCAAGGTTGGATTTTATAGCTTGCGCGCCTTTTGCCAATCGAGGTCGATGATCTTCTTTACATCGAAGGGCTTGCCGTCGCGGGTCTTGAGCGAACCCTGGGCTTGCATGATGTCGGCGATTTCCTGCATGCGGGCCACTTCTTTGGAAGTCAGGGCGGCATTGAATGTCTGGCTCTTGATGGCTTCGGCGATGACCTGCTCGCGGGGCATCTCGCCATGCTTGAGGGTCTTGAGCTTGGGCTCGGCAATGAAGTACGGGGCGATCAGCTTGGCGGCTTCATCGGGTTTTTTCTGCAGCAGATCGATGGCTTCGCGCTGTGCGTCCAGGGATTTCCAGACATCGTCCTTGCGGTTTTGCAGGGTCTTGCCCGAGGTGATCACCACCATGCAGGGGAAGGGCCATACTTCGCCGATTTCATAGATTTGCTTGACCGGCGCGATGAGCTGGGCAATGCTGGCCTGGGGCTCGAACAGGAAGGCGGCGTCCACGCGCTTGCCGACCAGCGACTGCACGGCGACTTGCGGGCTGACGCCCATGATGGTCAGGTCGTCGGCCGTCAGGCCGGCGTTTTTCAGGACGACGCCCTTGAGGACGGTGTCGGCAGTGCTGCCTTCTTTTTGCGAGGCCAGGGTATGGCCTTTCAGGTCGGCAACCTTGTTGATGCCCGAGTCGTCGCGCACGACCAGGGCGTGGAAACCCTGTTGCGCGCCGCTTACGACTTTAAGGTCGGCCCCCTTGGAGGACCAGGAAGCTGCGTTGGTGAACCCCAGCACGCCGGTGTCGAGCTGGCCGCCCACGATGGCCTTGATGAGGTCGGTGCCCGATTTGAACTCGACCAGTTCGACATCCAGGCCTTGTTTTTTGTAGAAACCGCCTTCGTAGGCGGCGATCGCCTGGGCGTCGTCCATGACGCGCAGATAGCCGACCTTGAACTTGTCGGCGGCCGCGGCCTGGCCCGCCATGGCAAAGGCGGCGACGACGAAGGGGATCAATAAACGGGCGAATTTCATGCTTCGATTTCCTCTAGTAACGCGGTTTCATCTAATTCGACATGGATTCCGAGCAGGCTCAGAATCTCGCGGCGCATGGCGGCGAACTCGGACAGGTCGTGAGTTTTTTCGTGGTGCGCCAGATTGAACTCTTTAAGCACGGTGGCCGGCCGCGAGCTGAACACCAGGATGCGGTCGGCCAGGAACAAGGCCTCGTCCACGTCGTGGGTAACCAGCAGAACCGTGGGTCCGGCCTCGCGGATGAGCTGGCGCAGCGCGTCTTGCAGCGTCATGCGGGTCAGGGCGTCCAGCGCACCGAAGGGTTCGTCCAGCAGCAGGGTTTTGGGGTGTGAAATAAACGCCCTGGCCAGGGCCGCGCGCTGGCGCATGCCGCCCGATATCTGATGCGGGTAATAGTCCTCGAAGCCCTTCAGGTTGACTTTTTCGAGCCAGCCGCGTGCTTCGTGCTGCGCCTGCTGCTTGTCGACCTTTTGGAATTCCAGCGCCAGGGCGACGTTCTGCACGAGGGTGAGCCAGGGATAAAGCGCGTTCTCCTGGAACATGAGGGTGCGTTCGGGATCGGGGCCGTGGACCGGCTTGCCGTCGACCAGAAACTCGCCCTTGCTGGGCTTTTCCAGGCCCGCGGCGATGTGCAGCAGCGTGGATTTGCCGCAGCCCGAAGGGCCCACCAGGGCGACGAGCTCGCCATCCTGGATTTCCCGGCTGAAGTTCTGGATGACCTGGAGTCCGGCGAAGTTTTTTTCTATATTCTTGAAAGACAGCTTCATGGGGAGTTGATTTACAAAAAAGTTATATCAAACTGTACGGCAGCGCAAAATACCCAACAAGAATTTTTATCTTCTTTGTTTATTCCTTCTTGTTATATACAAAAAAGCATGGCGAATTTGCACGGGATGTCGTGAAAAGCCCCGTTTGGTGCTGGGATTGGAATGCAGGCGTGCGCTGCATTTTTGCAACGCCAAACAGGACACTAGCCCGGACGGATGATGTTTACGCTGGTTTTGCCGGGCCGGCGGCGTGTTGGGAATGGCGGGCAAGCAGTGCGAACAGCTGGCTTTTGAAGCTGATGCCCAGCCGCGCGAAAGCGCGGTTGCGGTAGGTAATGACAGTGGGGCGGCCCAGCCCCATGTCGGCGGCGATGCCGTCGTAGGTCATGCCTTGCAGCAGGCGTTCACAGACATCCAGTTCGCGCGGGCTCATGCCGGTGTTTTCCAGGAAGCGCCGGCTTGCCCTTGTGGCCGACCCTGTCGCAGCGGCATCTTCGTGGCCCGGGCCGGGGTCGCCCGCGCTTAGATCCAGGTGGCGTTCGATGCCGGTGAACAAAATCGGCGCGAGGTTTTCGAACCGGCCCAGATGGCGGTCGGTGTAGCTGGGCTGGTCTTCATGGGTGTAAAGATTGACGCTGGTGACCGACCCGTCGGGCTCGTTGCGCGATATGGACAGGCGCTCGCAGAGACGGTTGCGGGTGTAGATCATTTCGCGGTGCCGGGGATTCTTGAATTCGTCCGCGCGCAGGTGCTGCAGCATGAGCCGGTCGTGCTGGCGGCTGGCGCGCACGGTCTCGAACGAACGGTCTTCCAGGTAGATTTGATTTTTATAGGCCTGGAAGCATTTAAGGGTGATGTCGGGCCGCTGGAAACTGTGCGAAAGCAGCAGAATCGGAGGCTGGTCGGCCCAGGTGCGATAGACGCTCCAGGAACCTACCGGCAGCAGGTGGTTGATTTGCGCCAGCATGGCATCGTTGAAGGAGTTTTGCCCGATCTGGGCGAGCAGCTCGATGGCGCATTGCTGGATGTCGGGTTGCGCGGCGCAGCCGGCTTGCCAGGTTCTCATTGCTTGTCTCCGGTCGAACCATGTCCTTCTTTTGGATGACACGTTTGTGCCGATGTGCTTGCTACCATCGAAACCCAGTGCTGGCGGGCTGTCCGCCAGACACGATTCGACAATTATAAGTTCTGGAGACAAAAATGAAATTGCCGCAAAAATTGCGCTGCCCGGTGCTGGTGCTGGCGTTTTTCCTGGCATTGCCCCTGACGGCCAGCGCCGACATCAATGTCGGCGTCATCTTGTCGTTGACCGGGCCGGGCGCCTCGCTGGGCCAGCCCGAGCAAAATGCCGTCAAGCTGTGGCCGGCCAGCATAGCCGGCGAAAAACTCAACGTGACGGTGCTCAACGACGGCACGGACGTCAGCAATGCCTCCAAGGCGGCCTCGAAGCTCATCGCGGAAAACAACGTCGACATCATCATCGGTTCCAGCCTGACGCCTCCGAGCCTGGCCATTACCGAGGTGGCGGCGCAGTCCGGAACCCCCGTCATTTCGCTGGGCGGCGGCAGCGCCATTGTCGAACCGCAGGAGGGCAACAAGAAATGGGCCTTCAAGGTCAGCGCGCCCGAGAAATACGCGGTCCGGCTCATCCTGCAGCATATGCAAAAACACAAGGTCGCCAAGGCCGGGCTTATTTCCATTACCACAGCCTATGGCGAAGGCTTCGTCAAGACCTTCGAGCAGATGGCGCCTTCGTACGGTGTGAAGACCACCAGCGTCGAGCGCTACAACCAGACCGACCAGAGCGTCATCGCGCAGATCAGCAAGCTGGTCGTGCAGAAGCCCGATGCGGTATTCATCATCAGCGCGGGGACGCCCGGCGCCCTGCCGCAAATCGAGCTCAAGAAACGTGGCTACAAAGGGCTGGTGTACCAGACGCAGGGCGTGGCCAACAACGATTTCCTGCGCGTGGGCGGCAAGGACGTAAATGGAGCGTACATTGCGCTTTCGCCCTTGATGGTGGCGTCGCAGCTGGATGCGTCCAACCCCATACGCGAGCGGGCCATGGCCTTCAACAAGCTGTTCGAAGAGTATAACGGCCCCGGCAGCGCCTCGATTTTCGCCGCTTCGGCCTGGGACGCCATGCTTATCCTGGAACATGCCGCGCCGCAGGCCCTGAAAAAGGCTAAGCCCGGCACCCCCGAGTTTCGCGCCGCGCTGCGCGGCGCCATCGAGAACAGCCGCGATGTCGTGACCTCGACCGCCGTGTACAACTTCAGCGACAAGGATCACAACGGGGTCGACGAGCGCTCGCAGGTCATCGCCCACATAGAAGACGGCAAGTGGGTGTATGTGAAGTGAACGGCGCGCGAAGGCGGGCGCGGGCGGCCATCCGGCGGTCCGCGCCTTGCGGGTGTTCAAGGAATTGTCTCGAGGAGTTGCAGTGGGCGTAGCAAATGACAAGGCGATCTGGCAGGCCGAAACCGAAGGCGTGGAACTGCTGAACCTGACCATAGGCGATATGTTCGATCGGGTGGCGCAGGCCGTGCCGGATCGGGAAGCGGTGGTGTATGACTATCCTGAACTGGACATGGCGCTGCGTCTGGATTACCGCGCCTTCCAGGCGGAGGTGAACCGGCTGGCCAAGGGTGTGATGGCTCTTGGCATCCAGGCTGGCGACAAAGTGGCGGTGCTGGCGCCGAACATTCCAGAATGGCTGCTGCTTGAAATGGCCCTGGCCAAGGCCGGCGCGGTGCTGGTAACCGTAAATACGGGATATCGCGCGGCCGAGCTGGAGTATTTGTTGCGCAATGGCGACATACATACTTTGTTCACGGTGCCCGAGTATCGCAACAATTCGTTCATCGACGCGCTGCATGGCCTGCTGCCCGAATTGAAGCAATGCCGCGACCCGCGCCTCGATCTATTGCAGGCCGAAGCCCTGCCGTGTCTGCGCCGCGTCGTGCTCATGCGCGCCAAAGCCCCGCAGCCGGGCTGCCTGCCGTTCGACGAGGCGCTTGCCATGGGCGATGCGATCGGCGATGAGCAGCTCCGGGCGCGCCAGGCGGCGGTCAGGCCCGGGGACGTCGTACAGATCCAGTACACCAGCGGCACCACGGGCCATCCCAAAGGCGTCATGCTTACCCACCACAGCACCTTGAACAACGCCTATCTGACGGCGCGCAGGGCGGGGCTGGCCGATGGCGAACGGTTCCTGGCCTGCATGCCGCTGTTTCATACGGCGGGTTGCGTGGTGAACGTGCTGAGCACGCTGCTGAATCGCGGCACCCTGATCATGGGGGTGTACTTCGATGCGCGCAAGATGCTGGAACTGATCGATGCCGAGAAGCCGTCCATCATCAATATGGTGCCCACCATGCTCATCGCCATGCTGGCCGATACGCTTTTCCAGCAAGGCCGGTTCAATACCCGCAGCATCACCAAGATGCTGACCGGGGGCACGTCGATTCCGGTGGTGCTGATCGAAGATGTGCAGCGGCGCATCGGCGGCAATCCCATGATCGTCCTGGGCCTGACCGAGACCAGCCCCATCGTGTGCCAGACCTTGCCCGACGACAGCTTCGAGCTCAAGTCGGCGACCGTCGGCCAGCCCCTGCCGCATACCAGCGTCAAGGTGGTCGATCAGGCCACGGGCGAGATCGCGGGTTTCAACCGGCCGGGCGAGCTGATGGTCAAGGGCTACCTCGTCATGCAGGGCTATTATCAAATGCCGGACAAGACGGCGGAAACCATTGATGCCGAAGGCTGGCTGCACACCGGCGACCTGGGAATGATGGATGAGCGCGGCTATGTGCGGGTGATCGGCCGTCTCAAGGACATGATCATTCGTGGTGGCGAAAACATCTATCCCGTCGAGATCGAGGAGTTCCTGCTGGGCCACGAGGCGGTGGAGCAGGCCGCGGTGGTGGCCGTGCCCGATGACTATATGGGCGAGGAGGCGGCCGCGGTGCTGCGCCTGGTCGACGGCGCCAGCCTGGACGAAGACGCGTTGCGCCAATATTGCCGCGCTCGCATCAGCCGCCACAAGGTGCCCAAGTATTTTCTTTTCGTCGACGAGTTTCCTTTGACGGCCAGCGGGAAATTCCGCAAAAATGTCTTGCGCGGCATGGCGTTGACGATGCTGGGTTTGCAGAAAAAGGAGGACTGCTGATGGCTGGCGAAAACCCGGAACGGAAAGACCCGGTGCTTCTTTACGAGAAGACTGGGCACGTTGCGCAGGTCACGTTCAACAGGCCGGAGGCCCGGAATGCGTTGAGCCCCGAATTGCTGTGCCGCTTTGCCGATGCGCTGCTCGATTTCCAGGCCGACGAGGCGATGCGGGTGCTGATCATCACGGGGGCGGGCGCGCAGGCATTTTGCGCCGGCGGCGACCTGGGCCTGACCCTGCCGCTGCTGACCGGCGACCGCAAGCCGCAAACCGAATGGGATCACCGCCTGCTGGACGATCCCGGTGTATTGGCGGCAACCACCTTGCGCGACTTTCCCTTGTACAAGCCCGTGATTGCCGCCGTCAACGGCATTTGCGTGGCGGCTGGCGCCGAGCTGCTGCTCGCCACCGATATCCGTGTGGTCTCGGACGAGGCGCGCTTTGCCTGGCCCGAAGTGCAGCGCGGCCTGATCCCCTTTGCGGGCTCCCTGGCCCGCCTTCCCAGGCAGCTTTCGCACTGCCAGGCCATGGAGCTGTTGCTGACCGGCTCGGCGATCGACGCGCAAAAGGCGCTGCAGTGGGGGCTGGTGAACTATGCCGTGCCCGGCCCCGAGGTCCTGCCCCTTGCCCGCAAACTGGCCCAGGGCCTGGCGGCCAATGCGCCGGTGGCTCTGGCCGAGATAAAGAAAACCGCCGTGCAGTCGGCGGGTTTGCCGCTATCCGAGGCCTTTGCCCTGGAAGACGCCAGCTATCATCGCGTCATGGCGACCGAAGACGCCAGGGAAGGCCCCAGGGCGTTCATCGAAAAGCGCTCCGCCGTGTACAAGGGCAGGTAACGATTCATGCAAACGTGCAGAAGGCAAAGGCCGGCGGCGGTTTGCGCGGGATACCAGGGCGGCGGGCGGCTGCTGTCCATATTGAAATATTGAAGGAAGGCAAGGATTCATGTTGAACCTGGATGGAAAGGTGGCCGTCGTGACCGGCGGCGGCAGGGGGTTGGGGCTGGCGGTTTCCAGGGCTCTGGCCAAGGCGGGTGCGGCCGTCGTCGTCAACGATCTCGATGCCGATGTCGCGCAGCAGGCCGTGGACGCCATACTTGCCGAGGGCGGCAGGGCGGTGGCCCAGGCCGCCGCCATCGGTTCGTCGCAGGCAGCCCAGCTTTGCGTCGACGCGGCGGTGGAGCAGTTCGGCCGCCTGGACATCATGTGCGCCAATGCCGGCATATTGCGCGACAAGGTCCTGTGGAACATGACCGACGACGATTTCGACCAGGTGGTCGAAACGCATTTGCGCGGCACGTTTACCTGCGCCCGCGCCGCCGTGCGGCGATTCCGCGAGCAGGGCGATGGCGGCCGCCTGTTGCTGGTTTCTTCGCTGGCGGGGCAGCGCGGCAATTTTGGGCAAACCAATTACGCGGCGGCCAAGGCCGGCATTGCCGCCATGGCGCGCACCTGGGCGCTGGAGTGCGCCCGCTTCGGTGTTACGGTCAATGCGGTGCTGCCCACGGCCCTGACGCAAATGGTGGCAACCATTCCCTTCATGCAGCCCTACGTGAAGCTCGTCGAGCAGGGGCGTGATCTGCCGCCCGAAGTGCGCCTGGGCATGGGAATGGGGCAACCCGAAGACGTGGCGCCGCTGTTCGTGTTCCTGGCGTCGCAGGCGGCCCGGGAAATCACCGGCCAATGCATCGGCCTGGGCGGCGGCAAGCTGGCTTTATGGAGCCATCCCCAGGAGATCCGCACCGCCTACAGCGATTCGGGCTGGACGGCCGAAAAAATCGCGCAGCTCTGGTCCAGCTCGGTGGGGCAGGAGCTCGAGTCGTTCGGCATCCCGCCCATCGCGCCGCCGCAGCCTGAAAGCAACTAGTTCTTGTCCAGGCTTACGTCCACGGGTTTGGCGCCAAGCAGCTTGGTCAAGACCGACGGGGCAAGGCTGATCAGGTAGCCGCGCCTTCCTCCGTTCAGGTAAATGACTGGGTAGTCCAGCAGCGAGGCCTGTACCCATACCGGCATTTTCTTGCGCGTGGCGAACGGCGATGTGCCGCCCACCTGGTAGCCTGAATTCTTCTGCGCGGTTTCGGGCGTGCAGGGGCCGACTTTCTTGGCGCCGATCTGGCGCGCCAGATTCTTGGTGGAGACTTCGCAATCGCCGTGCATGAGGATGATGAGCGGATGGCCGCGCTCGTCTTCCATGATCAGCGTCTTGGCGACCTGGTGCGGATCCACACCCAGTTGCCGCGCCGATTCGAGCGCCCCGCCATGTTCCACGTAGTCGTAGGGGTGTTCGTCGAAGGCGACGCGCTGGCGCTTGAGCCATTGCGTGGCAGGTGTTTCCGAAACGTGTTTGTCTTTTGGCATCGTTTACCCGCGGGGGTGGTGCATGGCGTGCAGGGCTTTCAGCCTTTCGCGCGCAACGTGAGTATAGATCTGCGTGGTCGATATGTCCGCGTGGCCCAGCAGCATTTGCACGACGCGCAGGTCGGCGCCGTGGTTCAGCAGATGGGTGGCGAAGGCATGGCGCAAGACGTGGGGCGACAGCGGCGTATGGATGTCGGCCTGCGCGGCGTATTTCTTGATGATGTACCAGAACGCCTGGCGGGTCATGGGCGCGGCGCGGGCCGTGACGAACAGGGCGTCACAGCGTCGCGCGCCCAGCAGCGCCACGCGGGACTGCGCCATGTACCGGTCTATCCAGTGGGCCGCTTCGGCGCCCAGCGGCACCAGCCTGTCCTTGCCGCCCTTGCCCATGTTGACGCGCACCACCCCTTCGTTCAGGTTCACGTCCAAGGCGTTCAGGCCCACTAGTTCGCTGACCCGCAGGCCGGTGGCGTAAAGAGTTTCCAGCATGGTCCGGTCGCGCTGGCCCAGCACGGTTTCGTGGTCGGGCGCCTGCATCAGGGCATCGACCTGGTCCTCCGACAGCGTCTTGGGAAAACGGGCGGGCTGCTTGGCGGTGTGCAGGGTCAGGCAAGGGTCCTCGATCACGCGGCCCTGGCGCAACGCCCATAGGTAATAGCGTTTTAGCGCCGCCAGGCGCCGGTTGGCCGTCGAGGCCTTGGTGCCCGCGTGCCGGGCGACGAACCAGTCCTGGATGTCGGCGGCCTGCGCCTGGTCGATATCTTTCGAGGTCTTGGCGGCCAGCCATTTCGAGAACGCCGACAGATCGCGCCGGTAGGCGGCCAGCGTGTTTTCAGCCAGGCCGTCCTCGAGCCAGACGGCATCCAGAAAGGCATCGATGGAAGGGGAAGGGGCAAGCATGTGGCGGGCTTGGCGCAATGTGTCGGCAGTGATTCGGGAAAAGGCTTTGCGATGCCGGCTATTCTAATGATAACGTTTCCGGTGCGCATCGGGTTCGGGCATGGTTTTTTTTAGCACGCCGCGAGCCGATACGGGATTTTGCGCATCGATTCCTGGATGGATATGAATACGGAACTTGTACCGGTATCGCTCGACGAACTCGCCGGCCTGCCCAGCATGGCAACCCTGGTGCTGACGGTCAACAACCGCCATGCCCGGCGTATCGTGGCCGAACTTTCCAGCCGGCTCGATGCCGGGCGGCAAGTCATGGCGTTGCCCGACATCGTGCCCTTGTCGGCCTGGCTGCAGCAGGCCAGCGATCAGTTGTCCTTCGTTGCGGGCAGCAGCCTGGCTGCCCATACCGTCGATGCGTTCGGCGCGCGCTGCCTTTGGCAGCAGGTGGTTGCCGAGGCCGAATCCGATCATGTCCTGCTGGATACGGGCCAGGCCGCCCGGCTTGCGCAGGAAGCCGATCGCCTGGTGTCGGAATGGCGGCTGCAGGTGTCCCCCGAGCTGGAAACGGACGATTACCGGCGATTCAAGGTTTGGCGCGCCGCCTACCGGCAGCGCCTGCGGGATATGGACGCCGAGGACGGCGTGCTGGGCTTCGAACGGGTTTGCGATGCCATTGTCCAGGGTGAGCTGCGCTTCGACTTCCGGCATGTCGTGCTGGCGGGCTTCAATGAGTTTTCCCCGCGTCTTTCCAGCCTGATCGACGCTTTGCATGAACAGGGCGTTTCCATTGCCGCGCTGCGGGCCGACCAGCCGGCCGCGGACCAGATCGTGCGCGTCCAGGCCTCCGACCCCGACACCGAGTGGCGCATGGCCGCGCAATGGGCGCAGTCCAGCCTGCGGGCCGATCCGGACGGGCGTTTCGCGATTGTGGCGGCACGCCTGGAGGCCGACGTGGTCCTGGCGCATCGGGTGTTGCGCGAGGCGCTGCGCGCCGCGGAGCATGAACCCGCCATTTCCTACAACATTGCCGTGGCGCGCCCGCTGGCCGATTGGCCGGCGGCGCGCGCGGCGCTGGCCTGGCTCAGGGTGCTGCAGTCGTTTTGGCAGCGCGGCTACTGCGAGCCGTCGCTGGCCGGCGAGGCGCTGCTGGCGGGCGGCTGCGTGGCGCACGAGCAGGAGGCTGCGGGCCGCGCGGCCATCGATGCGCAATGGCGCAGGCGGGCGGTTCTAAGGGTTGCGAAACATGGCTTCGAGCAATGCCTGGAGCAGTGGGCGCCGCAACTGGCGCAGGCCTGGCGCGATTGCCTGGCATTGAACGAGGGCTGGCGCGACGTCCCGCTCGACACCTGGGTCGAGCGCCTGCGGTCCATACTGCAGCGACTGGGGTTTCCAGGCGAGGCCGCACTGGACAGCCACGCCTATCAAGCAGTCGAGGCCTTGGACCGCACGCTGGATCGCCTGGCGCGCCAGGCTTCGCTGTTGGGGCCGGTGGATTTCGGCCAGGCGGTGTCGCTGCTTGGCCGGCTGGCGCGTGAAACGCCGTTCCAGCCTCAACGCGATCCCTCGGCCCGCCTGGACGTTCAGGGTTTTCTGGAAGCCGAAGGCGGGCGCTGGGATGGTGTGTGGGTTCTGGGACTCACCGACGAGGTGCTGCCGGCGGCTCCCAAGCCTAATCCCCTGATTCCTCTGGCGGCGCTGCGCAAGGCCAATGCGCCGCGCGCCACGCCCGAGCGGGAACTGCAGTGGGCTCAGGCGCTGTACCGGGCGTTGTTGCGCACGGCGCCGCAAGTCTGGGTCAGCCACGCCCTGCATGAAGGCGAGCGCGAACTCCGGCCCAGCCCGTGCATTGAAGGCCTGCCGCCCGGCCAGGCTCCGGCGCTGCCTGAGCCCCTGTCGCGCTGCGCGCTGGAATCCATCCGGGACGAGCAGGGGCCGCCGCTGCTGCCGGGCACGCAGGTGCGCGGCGGTATTGCCGTCATCGATACCCAGGCGCGCAACCCCCTGTGGGCATTCGTGAAATACCGTCTGGGCGCCAGCGAATTGGCCGACTACGCGGTATTGTCGGATCAGAACACGCGTGGAATGTTCCTGCATGAAGCCATGGAATTCGCGTGGAGCAAGATCGAAGACCAGGAACTTCTGGCCGAATACCGGATCGACGGCCGCCTGGCGGAGCTCATCGCCCAGGCCGTCGATGGCGCCGCCGAATCGCATTTGAGCGACTACAGCGCGGCTCTGCGCGAGCTGGAAGCCGAGCGCGCCAGGCTGGTGCTGGAGGACTGGTTCGAGCTGGAGCTGGCGCGCCAGCCCTTTGCGGTCGATGGCGTCGAGCGCAGCTTCCAGTGGTCGCATGGCGCGCTCGAGCTGGCCTTGAGGCTGGATCGCATCGACAGGCTGCCCGATGGCCGGCTGGCGGTCATCGACTACAAGACAGGAGGAGGCAATATCGACCCCAAGTCCAACTGGATGCGGCAGCGGCCCATAGGCTTGCAACTGCCTTTCTATGCCTCGGTGCTGGCGCGCGAGGACGCCAGGGTCGGCGCCCTGGTGCTGGCGCGGCTGCATGCCCGCAAGGCCGAGGTCAAAGGCCTGGCCGATGGCGATTACGGCTTCGAAGGGCTGGCCAGCCTGGACGAGTGGCCCGAGTTCGCGGGGCTGTCCTGGGATAGGCTCATGGCGCAATGGCGTGCAACCATCGAAGGCCTGGCCCAGGAGTTCGTGGAAGGCGTGGCGCGGAACAGCAGTTTGCGCGCCGACGACATCAAGTATTGCGATGTCCGGCCGTTTTTGCGCCTGAACGAGGAGGCCGTCAATGACGACTAAGCAGCCCGGCGATATCACGGTTCGCCTTGCCGCCCTCGATCCCCGGCGATCCTTTCTCGTCCAGGCGCCGGCGGGGTCTGGAAAGACCGAACTGCTGACCGACAGGATCCTGGCGCTGCTGGCAACGGTCAATCGCCCCGAGGAAATCGTGGCGATTACCTTCACGCGCAAGGCCGCCTCGGAAATGCATGCTCGGGTGCTGGGCAAGCTGAAGGCTGGAACCCGGGACGAGCCGCCCGAAGAGCACAAGAAAAACAGTTGGAGGCTGGCGCGCCAGGCCATGCGGCGCAATGACGAGCTGGGGTGGAATCTGCTGGAGTATCCGGCCCGCCTCAGCATCCGCACCATCGACGCGTTCTGTTCGCACCTGGTGCGGGGCATGCCCTGGCTTAGCGCTCTGGGCGGCTTGCCGGCGGTGGCGGACAACGCCCGGGAGCACTACGAGGCGGCGGCCAAGGCAACCCTGGCCATGATCGACGACGTCGAGGCCGTGCGCATTCTTGTTGCGCACCTCGACGTCGATACGGGCGCGGCCGAAGAACTGATCGCCGACATGCTGGCCAGCCGCGATCAATGGCTGCCGCTGCTGGCCGACAGCGACGACGTCGATCAACTTCAGCATAATCTGCAACAGGCTGTGCAGGAAGACCTGCAGCGGCTGGAGCAATCCATGCCCGCGGGGTGGGCGTCCAGCCTGGCGCCGCATGTCTCGCGCGCGGCCTCGGCCTTGCAGCAAAGCGACGAGCCGTTCGACCTTTCCCCCTTGCTGGACTGGGCGGGCGAGCCCTTCGGTACAGAGCGCGGCGACATGGCGCGATGGCGCGCATTGGCCAAAGTCCTGCTGACGGCTGCCGGCGGTTTACGCCGCACCGTCACCAAGAAGCAGGGCTTCGAGGCCAAGACGGCCCATAAGGACGCCTTTGTTCAATGGCTGCAGGCTTTCGAGGGCGGCGAACCGTGGGTCGCGGCCTTGGCCGAGGTGCGCTACATACCGGAAGGCGGTTATCAGGCCGACCAGATCGCCACCCTGCATGCCCTCATCCAGGTGCTGTGGCTGGCGTCGGCGCAGCTGGGCCTGCGCTTTGCCGAGGCGGGCGAGGTGGATTTCATCGAAATCGCCCAGCGCGCGGTCATGGCCCTGGGCCAGGCCGACGATCCCAGCGAATTGCTGCTCAGCCTGGATGCCTCCATCCGGCATTTGCTGGTGGACGAGTTCCAGGACACCAGCCAATCGCAGATCGACCTGCTCAAGCGCCTGACCTCGGGATGGCAGCCGGACGACGGCCGCACCCTGTTCCTGGTGGGCGACCCCATGCAGTCCATCTATCGTTTCCGCAAGGCCGAGGTGGGCTGGTTCCTGAAGGTGCAAAAAGAAGGCCTGGGCGAAGTGCCGCTGCAGGCGCTTTCCCTCACGACCAACTTCCGTTCGCAGGCCAGCGTCGTCGATTGGGTCAACCGGGTTTTCGCGCCGCTGTTTCCGCAGGAAGAAAACCTTGCCATGGGCGCGATTCCTTATACGGAGTCGGTGCCGTTCAATGGGGCGCTCGATATGCCGGGGGTCGAGTTCCATCCCGTGTGGGTAAGCGCCGGACGCGACAGCGACACCGACGATGCGCCGGAGCGCAGCGAGGCGCTGGTGCTGGACCTGGCCAGGAAAGCGCTGGCGCGCAATCCCGAAAGCGAGCATCCGGTGGCCATCCTGGTGCGGGCGCGCTCGCATCTGCAGGAGGTGGTGCTGCGCATGACCCGCGAGAACATTCCGTGCCGCGCCGTGGAGCTGGTGTCGCTGGCTTCGCGCCAGGTCGTCGGCGATCTGGTGCAGTTGGCCCGTGCGTTGTCCCATCCCGCCGACCGCCTGGCATGGCTGTCGGTGCTGCGCTCGCCCTTGTGCGGCTTGCGGCTGCACAGCCTGCATGCCCTGTTCGGTTCCGGCCACCACCAGCCTGTGCCGGCGGTACTGTCGGGCTGGCTGGCGCGCGATGTCCAGGGCCAGCCAGGACTGGACGAGGCCGAGGCCCGGCGCCTGCGGCACGCGGCGGCCGTCCTGCTCGACCGGAGCAATGCCTCGGGCGCCGTCCCGTTTGCCGCCTGGCTGCAGCAGTGCTGGGAGCGTCTGGGCGGCGCCGCCGTCTACGCCAGCCCCGAAGATGCCGCGGATGCCGAAAGCCTGTTTCGCCTGGTCGAAAAACTGGCGCCCTACGGGGGCCTGAACCCGGTGGAGTTCGATGCGCAGATCGAGCGTTTATACGCCGCGCCCAAAAGCACGGGGCGTGCCGTCGAAGTCATGACCATCCACAAGTCCAAGGGCCTGCAATTCGATACCGTCATTCTCATGGGGCTGCATCGCAAGGGGCGGGGCGATGCCGCACCCCTGATGCGCATCGAGCAAAGCGAGGGCAGATTGCTGCTTGGACCCATCAAGCCGCGCATCGCCGACGAGGCCGATCCGGTCTCCGTCTATCTGGCCGAACGCGAGAAGAAGCGCGCCAGTCATGAAACGGATCGCTTGCTGTACGTGGCCGCCACTCGGGCGCGCGAGCAGCTTCATCTGGTCGGCGAGGTCGCCCTGGACAAGGACGGCGCCATCAGGACGCCCGCGTCGTCCAGCTTGCTGGGCCGGCTTTGGGAGCATATGGAACAGCCGGAGCCGCCGGGGCAGTCCGTCTCCGCCGATTCGGGGCCACGGCCCGATGTCCTGCCGGACGCCCCGCCGGGCAATTTGCTGCGCATGACGCAAGACAGCCTGCCGCCGCTCCGGCCCTTGCCGGAAGTGGCGCGGGGCGGCGCCTGGGAGTGGTCGGCGCCTTCGGGGTTCGAGGCGGTGGCCGGCACGGTGGCGCACGCTTGGCTGGAGCGCCTGGGGCGCGATGGCATCGACGCCTGGCCTGTCAGCCGCATCGAGGCCAGCGAGCCTGTGATACGCAAGCAGTTGAGCCGGGCCGGATTGAGCGGTTCCGCCCTGGACGAGGCAAGTTCGGCGGTGCGCGAGACCCTGGCGGCCACCCTGGCCAGCCCCAAGGGCCGGTGGCTGCTTGGGGCTGCCCGGGCGTATCGCGAGTGGTCGCTGCTCGATGCCAGCGGCCGGGTATCGGTGATCGACCTGGCCATCTCCGACGAAGCGGGTTGGCTGGTGGTGGACTATAAAACCGGGGTTCCGCGGGCGAACGAATCCGCGCCCGCCTTCGAGGCCAGGATGCGCGAACGCCATCAAGCGCAGATACAGCGGTATTGCGCGCACGTGCAGGCGCTCGACGGGCGTCCGGCGCGCGGCGCGCTGTATTTCCCCCGGGCCGGAGTCTGGGTGGATTGCTGACGGAGGGCGCAGCATTCACGGCCTGGCGCTGGTTGTCCGGCGCCGGTCGGGATTTTGCCGCGTTTGCCAAACAGAAGGCTGCAACTCCTGTTAAACTTTAGCTTGGCGGGCCCCTTCGCATGGTTCGGCGGTGAATCTGGTCAGGTCGGGAACGAAGCAGCCACAGCCGTGCAGAGCCAGTGCCGAAGTCAGGCTCGCCTCCTCTTTCCGGCGATTTGCCGCCGTCTCCCCAAGCCACATCGAATCCGGTAAACTTTTTGTTTGTCCAACGACTGCCTTGCGGCACGAGCTCCCACGCATGACATATCTGGTACTGGCGCGAAAATGGCGGCCCCGCTCATTCGACACCCTGATCGGGCAGGATCATGTGGTTCGAGCGCTGACGCACGCGCTTTCCTCGCAGCGCCTTCATCATGCCTGGCTGTTCACAGGCACGCGCGGCGTGGGCAAGACCACCTTGTCGCGCATTCTGGCCAAATCGCTTAATTGCGAGCAGGGCATCACACCCAGCCCCTGCGGCGTCTGCCGCGCCTGCACCGAAATCGATTCGGGGCGTTTTGTCGACTACATCGAACTCGACGCGGCCTCGAACCGGGGCGTGGACGAAATGACGCAGTTGCTCGAGCAGGCGGTGTATGCGCCCAGTTCGGGGCGTTTCAAGGTCTACATGATCGACGAAGTACACATGCTTACCGGGCATGCGTTCAACGCCATGCTCAAGACCCTGGAAGAGCCGCCGCCCCACGTCAAGTTCATCCTGGCCACGACCGACCCCCAAAAAATCCCGGTCACCGTGCTGTCGCGCTGCCTGCAGTTCAACCTCAAGCAGATGGCCGCCGACGCCATCGTCGGGCATTTGCAGATGGTGCTGGGCCAGGAGGACATCGCCTTCGAGACGCCGGCATTGCGGCTGATCGCGCAGGCGGCCTCGGGGTCGATGCGCGACGCCCTGTCGTTGACCGACCAGGCCATTGCCTACAGCGCGGGCCAGCTCACCACCGATGCCATCCAGGGCATGCTGGGCACCATCGATCAACGCTACCTGCTGCGCCTTTTGCAGGCGCTGGCCGATGGCAGCGCCTCTGAAGTGCTGGTGGTGGCCGACGAGCTGGCCACGCGCGGCTTGTCGTATTCGGGTGCGCTGGCCGATCTGGCGGTCTTGCTGTCGCGCGTGGCCATCGAGCAGCGCATCCCCGGCTCCGTGCCGGCCGACGACCCCATGGCCGAAGATATCGCGGCCCTGGCCCAGCGCATGCCCCCCGACTTCGTGCAACTGTTCTATTCGGTTGCCGTGCACAGCCGCCACGAGCTTTCCCTGGCGCCCGACGAGTACGCGGGCTTTGTCATGGCCTGCCTGCGCATGCTGGCGCTGGTGCCGCGCGCGGTTCCGCCCGATTCGGGCCGGGCCGATGCGCCTGCGGCGCAAGCGCGGGAACAGCTTCAGGCGCCGCATCAGGTGCAGGCGCAAGCTCAAGTACAAGCTCAAGTACAAGCTCAGGCACAGGTGCAGGAACCTGCGCAAGGGCAAGAAAACATCCCGGCGCAGGAAAATGCCCGGGCGCAGGCTGGGCAGGCCGAGCCCGTGCAGGAGCAACGTGCGGAAGACGCCGCGCCGAGCACGGGCGGGCCGGTTTCCAGCGCGCCGCTGGCGGGCTCGCCGCGCCGCGACCAGGCCGCCGTTGCCGTCGGCAAGCCTGCCATGCCGCAGGCTCCGGAAGCTGCCGTCGATGTGCCCGCCTGGGAAGACATCCCCATCGACGAGTCGGCCGGGCAATACGAACCCTACGACGAGCGCCAGCCGTTCACGGCCGATGGCGACGACGAGGCCTTCGAATCCATGTCGGCCGCCGCCGCGGACATCCCCATGCCGGCATTCGAGCCGGCCGGCAAAAAACCGAAGTCTCCGCGCCTGCGCGACATGACGGCCACGACCTGGCCCGCGCTGGCTGCGCGGTTGCCGCTTACCGGGCTGGCCGCCGAACTGGCGCGCCAAAGCGAATGGCTGGGCGTCAACGGCGACGAAATCAATTTGCGCGTGGCGATCCGCACGCTGGCCGAAAGCGCGGGTCAGGCGCGGTTGTGTACACTGCTGTCCGAATATTTCGGTACGGTGGTGCACCTCAATGTGGAATATGGCGCGACGGGAGACGATACGGCGCATGCCGTGGCCCAGGCTGAACAGGCCAGGCGCCAGCACGAGGCCGAGCAGGCCGTGCAGGTGGACCCCTTCGTGCAAACCTTGATCAGCGACTTCGGCGCTGTGGTCGTGCCGGGTTCGGTGCGGCCGGCGCCCGTCGACAAAGCGGCGTAAGCGCCAACAGGCCTCGGGGCCCGATTTTTATTATTGGAAAACTCATCATGATGAAAGGTCAGATTGCCGGTTTGATGCGGCAAGCGCAGCAAATGCAGGAAAACATGAAGAAAGCGCAGGACGCGCTGGCTGAAATCGTCGTCGAAGGCGCTTCGGGCGGCGGCCTGGTCAAGGTCTCCATGACCTGCCGCCACGACGTCAAGCGCATCGCCATCGATCCCAGCCTGCTGGCCGACGACAAGGACATGCTCGAAGACCTGGTCGCGGCGGCGTTCAACGATGCCCTGCGCAAGGCCGAAGCCACGTCCCAGGAAAAAATGTCCGCGGTCACCGCCGGGCTGCCTCTGCCCCCGGGAATGAAGCTGCCGTTCTAGGGCCTGTCTGAATGGAAGCGCCCCTGCCCGAACCCGAGCCCCTCAAGGTACTGATCGACGCGTTGCGCCGGCTGCCGGGGGTGGGCGTGCGGTCGGCGCGGCGCATGGCCTATCATTTGCTGCAGCACGATCTGGCGGGCGCCGACAGGCTGTCGCGCGCGCTGGCCGACGCGGTCAGCAACCTGGGGCATTGCCGCCGCTGCAACAGCTTTACCGAAGGCGAGCTGTGCGCCACCTGTTCCAACCCCAAGCGCGATCCGTCCATTCTGTGCGTGGTCGAAACACCGTCCGATCAGAACATGATCGAAGCCAGCCACGGCTACAAAGGCCTGTATTACGTGCTGATGGGGCATTTGGCGCCGCTCGAGGGCGTGGGGCCGGTCGAGCTGCAGTTCGACCGCCTGCTGCAGCGTGCCGGCGACGGCGTGGTGAAGGAAGTCATCCTGGCCACCAACTTTACCGCCGAAGGCGAAACCACGGCGCATTACCTGGCCGAACTGCTGCGCTCACGCGGCCTGTCGGTGTCGCGGCTGGCCCGCGGCGTGCCGGCGGGCAGCGAACTCGAGTACGTGGACGCCGGCACCATAGCCTGGGCGCTCATGGAAAGGCGCTCTACCTGATCGTCGGGCCGCGGGCCCGGCGGCGCAAGCCTTCCTCCCGCAAGCGCTTCCTCAAACCGCCAAGACGCTCAAGCCTTCGAACCGGCGGCTTTCACCAGCGCGTCCAGCTTTACCGCATCGGCCACGAACACCCGTATGCCTTCGGCCAGCTTTTCGGTGGCCATCGCGTCTTCGTTCAGGTTGAAGCGGAAAGCCGCTTCGTTGTCTTCCCGCAGCGGGGGCGGATTCCGCAGCGCTTCTTGCGCATCGAGCTGGCGGCTCAAGGGCTCTTGGCTGGCGGCCAGCTGGCCCAGCAGCTCGGGGCTGATGGTAAGCAGGTCGCAGCCGGCCAGGGCCTGGATCTGGCCGATATTGCGAAAGCTCGCCCCCATGACTTCGGTGGCGATGCCGTGGGCCTTGTAGTAGTTGTAGATGCCTCGCACCGACTGCACGCCGGGATCGTTGACTCCGGCATTGGCGGCCTCGTTCCATTGGCTGCCCTGCGATTTCTTGTGCCAGTCGTAGATGCGCCCGACGAAAGGCGAAATAAGCTGCACTTTGGCCTGGGCGCAGGCCACGGCTTGCGTCAGGGAAAACAGCAGGGTGAGATTGCAGGCGATGCCTTCGCCTTGCAGCGTCCTGGCGGCCTGTATGCCTTCCCAGGAGGAGGCGATCTTGATCAGCACGCGTTCGCGGGCTACGCCTTGCGCCTCGTACAGGGCGATGATCTGCCGCGCCCTGGCGATGGTGGCTTGCGTGTCGAAGGAAAGGCGCGCATCGACCTCGGTGGAAACGCGCCCCGGCACGATGGCCAGGATTTCCTTGCCGAAGGCAATGAGCAGGCGGTCGATGGTTTCGGCCGGCGAGGCGTGCGGATAGTCGGCCAGGACGCGGTCGAGCAGCGGCCGGTAGGCTTCTTTTTGCACGGCCTTGAGAATCAGCGAGGGATTGGTGGTGGCGTCGGTGGGCCGATGCTCGCGCATGGTTTCGAAATCGCCCGTATCGGCGACGACGGTCGTGTATTGGCGCAGGGTATCGAGTTGGCTTTGCATTGCGTGAATTTGCGTTTCGTGTGGATGTGGCGGCAAGCGCCTATGGTAAAGGATTGCCGGCGGGAAGGGGAGGCAGCCCCCTGAAGCCGAGCGCCCTGGAGCCGGGCCTGCTTTGACAACGCGAATACCCGTGCCGGGCCTTGATTGGCGCAGTTGCCGGGGAAAATGGCCGTCTCAAGGTATAATCGGAGGGTTTGATCATTGACTTTATAACTGGGGTTTACTGTGCTGCCGTCACTTTTTCCTGAGGAGACCAAGTCGTCTCCTTCTGCAATTCTAGCCTTGGCAGACGGTACTATCTTCAAGGGTGTCTCTATCGGCGCCGATGGATATACCGTCGCCGAAGTTGTGTTCAATACCGCCATGACTGGCTATCAGGAAATCCTGACAGACCCCAGCTACAACGGCCAGATCGTTACGCTTACCTACCCGCACATCGGCAACACCGGAGTCAATCCCGAAGATGTCGAGTCCTCCCGCGTGCATGCCGCCGGCCTGGTGGTGCGCGATTGCTCGTTGCGGGTTTCCAGCTTCCGCGCCACGCAGTCCTTGCCCGATTACCTCAAATCGCAGGGTGTCGTGGCCATCGCCGGCGTCGACACGCGCAAGCTTACGCGCATCTTGCGCGAGGGCGGCGCCCAGGGCGCCTGCATTCTGGTGGGCGACGACGCGCCGCGCGCCGTGGCGCTGGCCAAGGGTTTTCCGGGCATGTCCGGGCAGGATCTGGCCAAGGTGGTTTCCATCAAGGACGCCCAGCCCTGGACCGAAGGCACCTGGAAGCTGGGGCAGGGCTATACCCAGCCCGGCGGAAGCGATTTCCATGTCGTGGCCTACGACTTCGGCATCAAAAGCAATATTTTGCGGCTCATCGCCGACCGGGGGTGCCGCATTACCCTGGTGCCGGCCCAAACGCCCGTCGCCGACGTCCTGGCCCTCAAGCCCGACGGCATCTTCCTTTCCAACGGCCCCGGCGACCCCGAGCCCTGCGACTACGCCATTGAAACGGCCCGCACCGCCATCGGCAGGAAGATCCCGTTGTTCGGCATCTGCCTGGGGCAGCAAATCATGGGCCTGGCTCTGGGCGGCCAGACCCTCAAGATGAAGGCCGGCCACCATGGCGCCAATCATCCGGTGCAAGACCTGGATACCGGCCGGGTGTTCATCACCAGCCAGAACCACGGCTTTACCGTCGATGCCAAGTCCTTGCCCGCCAATGCCCGCACCACGCATGTCTCGCTGTTCGACGGCACGCTGCAGGGCTTCGAGCTTACCGACGCGCCGGCCTTCTGCTTTCAGGGCCACCCCGAGGCCAGCCCCGGCCCCCACGATATCGTTGGGCTATTCGACAAATTCATCAGCCTCATGGCCGGACAGAAATAATTCAGCACTATGCCAAAGCGTACCGACATAAAAAGCATACTCATCATTGGCGCAGGCCCCATCGTCATCGGGCAGGCCTGCGAATTCGATTACTCCGGGGCTCAGGCCTGCAAGGCCCTGAAGGCCGAGGGATTCCGCACCATCCTGGTCAACAGCAACCCCGCGACCATCATGACCGACCCCGAGACGGCCGACGTCACCTACATCGAGCCCATCACCTGGGAAGCCGTCGAAAAAATCATCGAGCGCGAAAAGCCCGATGCCTTGCTGCCCACCATGGGCGGCCAGACCGCGCTTAACTGCGCGCTCGACCTGGCCCACCACGGCGTGCTGGAAAAATACGGCGTCGAACTCATCGGCGCCAACGAGCACGCCATCGACAAGGCCGAAGACCGCCAGAAGTTCAAGCAGGCCATGACCAGCATCGGCCTGGAATCGGCCAAGTCGGGCGTGGCCCACACCATGGACGAGGCCTGGGCCGTGCAGCGCCGCATCGCCGAAGAAGCCAGCACGGCGGGCTTTCCCGTCGTCATTCGCCCCAGCTTCACCCTGGGCGGGTCGGGCGGCGGCATTGCCTACAACCCCGAAGAGTTCGAAGCCATCTGCCGGCGCGGCCTGGAGGCTTCGCCCACCAATGAACTGCTCATCGAAGAGTCGCTGCTGGGCTGGAAGGAATACGAAATGGAAGTCGTGCGCGACAGCGCCGACAACTGCATCATCGTGTGCTCCATCGAGAACCTGGATCCCATGGGCGTGCATACGGGCGACTCCATTACGGTGGCGCCGGCGCAGACGCTGACCGACAAAGAATATCAAATCATGCGCAACGCCTCCATCGCGGTCTTGCGCGAAATCGGCGTCGATACCGGCGGATCCAACGTGCAGTTCGCCGTCAACCCCGATAACGGGCGCATGATCGTCATCGAGATGAATCCGCGCGTGTCGCGTTCTTCGGCCCTGGCCTCCAAGGCCACCGGCTTTCCCATCGCCAAGGTGGCGGCCCGCCTGGCGGTCGGCTATACGCTCGATGAACTGCAAAACGAAATCACGGGCGGCGCAACGCCTGCGTCGTTCGAGCCTTCCATCGACTACGTGGTCACCAAGGTGCCCCGTTTCGCCTTCGAAAAATTCCCCCAGGCCGATTCGCGCCTGACCACGCAGATGAAATCCGTGGGCGAGGTCATGGCCATAGGCCGCACCTTCCAGGAGTCCTTCCAGAAGGCCTTGCGCGGCCTGGAAGTGGGCGTCGACGGGCTGAACCAGAAAACCACCGACCGCGAGAAACTGCAGGTCGAGCTGGGCGAGCCCGGCCCCGAGCGCATCTGGTACGTGGGCGACGCCTTCGCCCAGGGCTTCAGCCTGGACGAAGTGCATTCGCTCACTCGCATCGATCCGTGGTTCCTGGCCCAGATCAAGGAAATCGTCGACATCGAGCTCGCGCTCGAGCAGAAAACACTGGCCGACCTCGACCAGGCCACGGTGCGCGAACTGAAGCGCCGCGGGTTTTCCGACCGCCGCCTGGCCTTCCTGCTGGATACTTCCGAGGGCGAGGTGCGCAAGCTGCGCCACCAGCTCGACGTGCGGCCGGTCTATAAGCGCGTGGACACCTGCGCGGCCGAGTTCGCCACCAAGACCGCCTATATGTACTCCACCTACGAGGAAGAGTGCGAGGCGGCGCCCACCGACCGCAAGAAAATCATCGTGCTGGGCGGCGGGCCGAACCGCATCGGCCAGGGCATCGAATTCGATTATTGCTGCGTGCATGCGGCGCTGGCGTTGCGTGAAGATGGCTACGAAACCATCATGGTCAACTGCAACCCCGAAACCGTGTCCACCGACTACGACACTTCCGACCGCCTGTATTTCGAACCGCTTACCCTGGAAGACGTGCTCGAGATCGTGCACAAGGAAAACCCGGTCGGCACGATCGTCCAGTACGGCGGCCAAACGCCCCTGAAGCTGGCGCGGGCGCTCGAAGCCAACGGCGTGCCCATCATCGGCACCAGCCCCGAGTCCATCGACGTGGCCGAAGACCGCGAGCGCTTCCAGAAGCTGCTTACCAAACTGGGCCTGCGCCAGCCGCCCAACCGCACCGCCCGCACCGAGGGCGAGGCCTTGGCGCATGCCGCCGAAATCGGCTATCCCCTGGTGGTGCGGCCCAGCTATGTGCTGGGCGGCCGGGCCATGGAAATCGTGCACGAACAGCAGGACCTGGAACGCTATATGCGCGAAGCGGTCAAGGTCAGCAACGACTCTCCGGTGCTGCTGGATCACTTCCTGAACAATGCCACCGAAGTCGACGTCGACTGCATCGCCGACGGTGAACAGGTCTATATTGCCGGCGTCATGGAACACATCGAGCAGGCCGGCGTGCACTCGGGCGATTCCGCCTGCAGCCTGCCTCCCTACTCCCTGTCGCAGGACATCATTGCGGAAATCAAGCGGCAGACGGCCCTCATGGCCAGGGCGCTCAACGTCAAAGGCCTCATGAACGTCCAGTTCGCGGTGCAGGACGGCGACGTCTACGTGCTCGAGGTGAACCCCCGCGCATCGCGCACGGTGCCCTTCGTCTCCAAGGCGACCGGGCTGCAATTGGCCAAGCTGGCGGCCAGGGTCATGACCGGCCGCAACCTGGCCGAGCAAGGCGTCACGCGCGAAATCATTCTTCCGTATTTCTCGGTCAAGGAAGCCGTATTCCCGTTCGTCAAGTTCCCGGGCGTGGACACCATACTGGGCCCCGAAATGAAATCCACGGGCGAAGTCATGGGCGTGGGCGAAAGCTTCGGCGAAGCCTTCGTCAAGTCGCAACTGGCGGCCGGGGTGCGGCTGCCGTCGTCGGGCGTGGCGTTCATCAGCGTGCGCGCGCAAGACAAGCCCAAGGCGGTCGAAGTCGCCCGTGGCCTCATCGATCTTGGCTTCACCATTGTCGCCACGCGCGGCACGGCGGCCGCCATCGAGCAGGCCGGCCTGGCGGTGCAGGTGGTCAACAAGGTCACCGAGGGCCGTCCGCACATCGTCGACATGGTCAAGAACAAGGAAATCGCGCTGGTCATCAATACCGTTGAAGAACGGCGCAATGCCATTGCCGATTCGCGCACCATCCGCATCGTGTCGCTGGCCGAGCGCGTTACGTTCTTCACCACCATCGCCGGCGCCCGGGCGGCGGTCGAGGGGCTGCAGTACATCCGCCAGGGCGGCGGCCTCAAGGTGTATCCGCTGCAGCAACTGCATGAATCGCTGCGCTGACGCAGCCTGAGTGCGCATGAGCCGCGTGTTCATTACCGGAGCGAGCAGCGGCATAGGCGCCGCGCTCGCTTTGATTTATGCGCGGCGCGGGGCGCGCCTGGGCCTGGTGGGGCGCAATCTCGACAGGCTCGAGGCAGTGCGGGCCGCGTTGCCGGGCGCGCACGACATCTACGTGCTGGATGTGCGCGACAGGGCCGCCCTGCATTCGGCGGCCCGTGATTTTCTTGCGGGTGGTTCGGTCGATGTGGTGGTGGCCAGCGCTGGCATCAGCGCCGGCACCCTTACCGAAGAGCTGGACGATTTTCGCGTGTTCGAAGCCATCATGGCCACCAACCTCAACGCCACGGTTGCGACCTTCGAGCCTTTCGTGACTGCCATGAAGCAGCGGGGGCGGGGCGCCCTGGTGGGCGTGTCCAGCGTGGCGGCCGTGCGGGGCTTGCCGGGTGCCGGCGCCTACAGTGCGTCCAAGGCGGCCGTGCGCAATTACTGCGAAAGCCTGAGGGTGGAACTGCGCCCTTACGGGGTCAAGGTGGTCACGCTTGCGCCGGGCTTCATCCGCACCCCCATGACGGCGCACAATCCCTACAAAATGCCGTTCCTGATGCCGGTGGAAGCTTTCGCCGAACAAGCGGCGCGGGCCATCGACCGCGGGGTCTCGTACAAGGTCATACCCTGGCAGATGGCCTGGGTGGCCAGGCTGCTGCGTTGCGTGCCGAACCGCGTCTACGATTACTTCGCCGTGCGCCGCAAGCGCAAGCCGCGCGCGCCGTCCGCCTGACCACGCGCCTCCGTATCGTGGCGGAGAAGCTCCGGCCCTTGGGCCGGAGTTCTTCACTCGTCCTTCATCTTGCCGTCGACGTAGAACCAGCGGCCGTCTTCGCGCACGAAACGGCTGGTTTCCGTCATGCGCCGCGCCTTGCCGCCCTCGCGCCACCGGGCGGTGAATTCGACCACGGCGCCATCCGGACCGGTCTGCTCATGGCGATGCACGGCAAGCCCAAGCCAGCGGGCGCCGTGGGGCTGTCCGGGCGGGTCCAGGTCCAGTTGCGAAGGCCGGGTGGACGCGTGCCAGCTTGCCAGGAGATAAGGCTCATCGCCCAGGGTGTAGGCGGTATAGCGCGAGCGCATCAGCGCTTCGGCGGTGGGGGCCGGCAGCCGGCCGCTTACATAGGGTTCGCAGCAGTCCGCAAACGAGGCTCCGGCGGGAAGGCCGCCGCAGGGGCAGGCGATGGTCGGCGGGTACTTTTTCATGGTGCAAGATGTATTCGGGGGAATGGGCGGAATCCGAAACATGCAATATAAACCTTGCGGCGGGATGTCGCCGACCTTACACTTTCGCCGTCGCCGGCATCCAGGGAGCGTGGGCGGTGAAAGCCGCCCCGGCTTCCGGTTTTGTCGCGGACATCCTCGATAATCATTGAACAATAAGGCATCGCAATGTCAAATTCCTATTTTCCCCGGTGGCGCCAGGTGCAGGGCGGGGCGCAGGCCGTCGTCGTGCAGCCCGATGAAAGGCTGTCCTGGCCGCAGAACATCGCCATGGGCGCCCAGCACGTCGTCGCCATGTTCGGCTCCACCATACTTGCACCGCTGCTCATGGGCTTCGATCCCAATCTCGCCATCCTCATGTCGGGGGTGGGCACGCTGATCTTCTTCGTGTTCGTGGGGGGGAGGGTTCCCAGCTACCTGGGGTCGAGTTTTGCCTTCATCGGCGGCGTCATCGCCGTCACCGGATATACGGGGGCGGGCCTCAATGCCAATATCGGCGTGGCCCTGGGCGCCATCATTGTTTGCGGCCTGGTCTATACGGCAATCGGCCTGCTGGTGTGGCTGGTCAATGTGCGCACCGGAGGCGCGGCCGAATGGATAGACCGCTGGATGCCACCGGTCGTGACCGGCGCCATTGTCGCCGTCATCGGGCTGAACCTGGCGCCCATCGCCGCCAAGGGAGCCATGGGCGGCTCCACCTTCGAGGCCTTGATGGCCCTGATGACGGTGTTGTGCGTGGGCGCCATCGCCGTATACACCCGCGGTACGGCCCAGCGCCTGCTGATTCTGGTGGGGTTGCTGCTGGCGTGCGTGATCTACGCCGTATTCACCAATGGCCTGGGGCTGGGCAAGCCCATCGACTTCAGCGGCGTGGCCGCTGCGGCCTGGGTGGGCCTGCCGCATTTTTCCAGCCCGGTGTTCGAGACCCATGCCATCAGCGTCATCGTGCCGGTGGCCATCATCCTGGTGGCCGAGAACCTGGGGCACATCAAGGCGGTCAGCGCCATGACCGGCCGCAACCTCGACGTCTACCTGGGCCGCGCCTTTGTCGGCGACGGCGTGGCGACCATGGTGTCGGGAGCGGTGGGCGGCACCGGCGTCACGACCTATGCCGAGAACATCGGGGTCATGACGGTTACCCGCATCTATTCCACCCTGGTTTTCGTGCTGGCGGCGATCATCGCCATTCTGCTCGGCTTTTCCCCCAAGTTCGGCGCGCTGATCCAGACGATACCGGGGCCGGTTCTGGGCGGCATGTCCATCGTCGTGTTCGGGCTGATCGCCGTGGCCGGCGCGCGCATCTGGGTGGTCAACCAGGTGGATTTCGGCGACAACCGCAACCTTATCGTCGCGGCGGTCACACTGGTGCTGGGCGCCGGGAATTTCTCGGTGCAGTTCGGGGCGTTCAAGCTCGACGGCATCGGCACGGCCACCTTCGGCGCCATCATCCTGTACGCCTTGCTGCGCATAGGCAGCCGCGGCAAGGCCTGAAAAACCTGGAAACAAGCCATCCCGGGGCCGATTCATAGGCCCTCCTGGCGAGGCTCCCCCGCTTTATGCCGGGGGGCTTGCAATTTATGCCAACATTGCCGACAATACATCCAGATCCCCGGCATTCATACCGTCGGGGATTTACTTTGAGCCCTGCAAACCTGTTGTAAATAGACATAAAAATCCAACGGTTCCACGGGCTTGCATCCTCCGAAAGGCATTCTGCGCTTTCGCTTAATTAATTATGGGGCGCCCCTTCTTGGGGGGCGTCTTTTTACTTTTGATTCAGGAATGTTATGTCTGCGATCCCGTTGACAACCAGCGGCGCTGAGCGCTTGCAAAAAGAGTTGCATCGTTTGAAAACCATCGAGCGACCCGAAATCATCAATGCCATTGCCGAAGCGCGCGCCCAGGGCGATCTCTCCGAGAACGCCGAGTACGACGCCGCCCGTGAGCGCCAGGCTTTTGTGGAAGGCCGCATCAAAGAGCTGGAAAGCACGCTTTCCAATGCGCAAATCATCGATCCTTCGGCGCTGGACGTCGAAGGCAAGGCCGTGTTCGGCGCCACGGTCGAAATCGAGGACCTCGAATCCGGCGAGCGCGTCACGTATCAAATCGTGGGCGATGTCGAGGCCGACATCCGCTCCAACCGCATTTCCGTCTCCAGCCCGGTGGCCCGCGCCCTTATCGGCAAGTCCGAAGGCGACGTGGTCGAGGTGCAGGCCCCGGCCGGCCTGCGCGAATACGAGGTCCTGACCGTCAGCTATATTTGAAGCGCGCTGTCTGGTTGATTCGCAATCCAGGCAAAACGGCCTGCCAGCCGTGTAAAATGTCCCTGATTCGCCGCGGTTTCGCCGTTGGCCGGCGCCGGGAAGCGAAGGTAAAAAGAAAAAGCCCGCACAATTTGTCGGGCTTTAAATGTTTTCAGGGTGTCATCAGCGTTTTGTGCTGCTGCGCCGGGCTCCGGCCCGCAACGAAAGGGCGCTGCCCGCGCGGCGCGGAATGCGATGCGCCGGGGTGTCGGCGGCCTGGGCGCGGCGCGCCTTGGGCGCCGCGTTTTCCAGGCGCTCGGTTTTTTGGGCGGCTCGTTTGGCGATTTCGCCCTTGCGGCTAAGGCTGGCGCCGGTGGCGGCCTGTTTCTTGGGCGTGTAGGGCTCGTTGGGTTTGCGGATGGCGCGCGTGGCGTTGCGGGCCTCGGCTTCGGCTTTAACGGCGGCGGCATCGGGGCGGTACACAATAAGCGTCTTGCCCAGGTGGTGCACCGGGGCGCACGACAGGGTGTCGCAAATGGTTTGCAGCATGGCCTCGCGTTCGTCCCGGTCCGCGCCATTGACGCGTATTTTGATCAATTGGTGGGCGGCAAGGTGGGTTTCGATTTCCTTGAGAACCGGCTCGGTCAGGCCGCGGTCGCCGATTTGCACGACGACCCGCAAAGGATGGGCGCTGGCGCGTAAGGCGCTGCGCTCCTGGGAAGTAATTTCTAGTTTGGACATAACGAGATTGTACGGGAATGGCTAAAAAAAAATTCTCAAAAGAATGGATTCAGCAGCATATAAACGACCCGTATGTCAAAATGGCGCAACAAAAAGGCTATCGGGCCCGGGCGGCGTTCAAGCTCATTGAAATCCTGGATACCGAAAAGCTCATGCGCCGGGGCGATATCGTGGTCGATCTTGGCTCGGCCCCGGGCAGTTGGTCCCAGGTCGCCCGCGAGCGCCTGCTGGGGGCGGGCGGGGTCATCGACGGCCGCGTCATTGCGCTCGACCTGCTTCCCATGGAGCCCGTCGCCGGCGTCGAATTCATCCAGGGCGATTTTCGCGAAGAGTCCGTGCTCCAGCAATTGCAACAATTGGTTGGCGAGCAGCAGGTGGATCTTGTAATTTCCGACATGGCCCCCAATTTATCCGGGGTAGGGTCGGCCGATTCCGCGCGCATCCAGCACGTATGCGACTTGGCGCTCGATTTTTCGTGCCGGCATTTGAAGGCCGACGGGGCGCTCATCGTCAAGGCGTTTCATGGCAGCGGGTTTTCGCAAATCGTCGAATCGTTCAAGAAGCATTTCGAACGCGTCGTCGAGCGCAAGCCCAAGGCTTCACGCGACAAATCCGCCGAAACCTTCCTGGTCGGCCGCCGCCTGAAGCGGCGGGGCTAGTCAAAACCCTTGTCAAGGCGACTCCTCGATAAGGGTTGACGGGCTCCAGGATGGAAAAACGCCCGGTTTGTCCGGAAACGGGCGTAAGTGGTTTGCCGGGGTGATTCTTGGGGTTTTCCCAGCATCGTTCTTGCTATCAGGTTAGAATGAATCATTGAAATTGCTTGTATGGCCGCTGTATTGCGGGGCGGTGCTTACAGGTCGTGGTCACAAGCAGGAGATGGCTTTGAACAACTCGTTTTCCAAGGTGGCGGTCTGGATGGTGATCGCTCTCGTTCTGTTTACTGTTTTCAAGCAGTTCGACGGGCATGTCGCCTCCACAGATACCGTAAGCTACACCCAGTTCATGAACGATGCGCAGGCTGGCCGCATCAACAAGGTCGATATCCAGGGCGACACCCTTTACGTCACCCCCGATTCGGGGCGCTCCTACAGCCTGACTTCGCCCGGCGATCTCTGGATGGTGCCCGAGCTCGTCAAATACGGCGTGCAGGTTTCCGGCAAGGCGCGCGAAGAACCGTCCTTCCTGACCAGCCTGTTCGTTTCCTGGTTCCCCATGCTGCTGCTCATCGGCGTATGGATCTTCTTCATGCGGCAAATGCAGGGCGGCGGCAAGGGCGGGGCGTTCAGCTTCGGCAAGTCGCGCGCCCGCATGATGGACGAAAACACCAACAACATCACCTTTGCGGACGTCGCGGGCTGCGACGAGGCCAAGGAAGACGTGCGCGAACTGGTCGATTTCCTGCGCGACCCAACCAAATTCCAGCGCCTGGGCGGCCGCATCCCCCGCGGCGTGCTGCTGGTGGGTTCGCCCGGAACGGGTAAAACCCTGCTGGCCAAGGCCATCGCCGGCGAAGCCAAGGTGCCGTTCTTCAGCATTTCGGGCTCCGATTTCGTCGAAATGTTCGTCGGCGTGGGCGCGGCCCGCGTGCGCGACATGTTCGAAAACGCCAAAAAGCAGGCGCCCTGCATCATTTTCATCGACGAAATCGATGCCGTGGGCCGCCAGCGCGGCGCCGGCCTGGGCGGCGGCAACGACGAACGCGAACAAACGCTCAACCAGCTGCTGGTCGAAATGGACGGTTTTGAAACCGGCCAGGGCGTATTGGTCATCGCCGCCACCAACCGTCCCGACGTGCTCGACCCGGCATTGCTGCGGCCCGGCCGCTTCGACCGCCAGGTCGTTGTGTCGCTGCCCGATATCCGCGGCCGCGAGCAAATCCTCAAGGTCCACATGCGCAAGGTGCCCTTGTCGCAAGACGTCGACGCCCTCATCCTGGCCCGCGGCACTCCCGGCTTCTCGGGCGCGGACCTGGCCAACCTGGTCAACGAGGCCGCCTTGTTCGCGGCGCGGCGCAATGGCCGCACGGTCGACATGAGCGACTTCGAAAAGGCCAAGGACAAGATCATCATGGGCGCCGAGCGGCGCGCATTGGTCATGCCCGAGGAAGAGCGCAAGAACACGGCCTACCACGAATCGGGCCATGCCCTGGTGGCGCGCAGCCTGCCCAAGACCGATCCGGTCCACAAGGTCACCATCATTCCTCGCGGCCGGGCCCTGGGCGTCACCATGCAGTTGCCCGAAGGCGACCGCTACAGCATGGACAAAGAGCGCCTGCTCAATACCATTGCCGTGCTGTTCGGGGGCCGCATCGCCGAAGAAGTCTTCATGCATCAAATGACCACCGGCGCCTCCAACGACTTCGAGCGCGCCACGGCCATCGCCCGCGACATCGTCACGCGCTACGGCATGACCGACTCCCTGGGGCCGGTGGTGTATGCCGAAAACGAGGGCGAAGTCTTCCTGGGCCGCAGCGTTACCAAGACCACGCACGTGTCCGAGTCCACCATGCAAAAGGTGGATCAGGAAATCCGCGCCATCATCGACCAGCAGTATTCGGTAGCCCGCAACATCATCGAGTCCAACCGCGACAAAATGGAAGCCATGGCCGGCGCGCTGCTCGAATGGGAAACCATCGATGCCGATCAAATCGAAGACATCATGCAGGGCCGCGCTCCGCGTCCCCCCAAGAACTTCGATTCCTCGTCGTCCGATACGCCCAACAGCAAGCCGCCCGCCGGCGTGTCTCCCGTGGGCGATGGCGGCAGCGCGGCTGCCAAGCCGGTTTAGGGCCTGTTAACAGGCCCTAAGGCTACGCCAGAACCGCGTCAATGAGTCCGATCTTGCTTTGCGGGCGCTTCGAGTTGCCGCTTGAGCGCCCGCTTGTCATGGGGATCGTCAACGTCACCCCCGACTCCTTTTCCGACGGCTCCCTGCATTTCGAAACCGATGCGGCCATTGCCCATGCCCGCCGGCTTGTCCAGGAAGGCGCCGACATCCTGGATATCGGCGCCGAGTCCACGCGTCCCGGCGCCGACCCGGTGTCCGTCCAGGAAGAGCTGAACCGCCTGCTGCCCGTCATCGAAGGGCTCCGAGCCGCCGGCGTGCCGATTTCCATCGACACCTTCAAGCCCCAGGTCATGAGCCGGGTCCTGGATGCCGGGGCGGACATGATCAACGACATCTACGGCTTCCGCCAGCCGGGCGCGCTCGACGCCGTGGCGGACTCTCGCTGCGGCCTGTGCGTCATGCACATGCAGGGCGAGCCGCGCACCATGCAGGCGGCACCGCATTACGACGATGTCGTGGGCGAAGTCCGGCGCTTCCTGCAGGAAAGGGTGGCCGCCCTGGAGGAAAAAGGCGTGGACCGCAGGCGTATACTTCTGGATCCCGGTTTCGGCTTCGGCAAGACCGCCGGGCAAAATTATTTTTTATTACAGAATTTGCGGCAATTGCGCTTCGATTCCTATCCCTGGCTGGTGGCGCTGTCCCGCAAGTCGATGATCGGCCACGTTACCGGCCGTCCGGCCGCGCAGCGCCTGGGGGGCAGCATTGCCGGAGCGCTGGCCGGGGTCGTCCGCGGAGCGCAGATGCTGCGGGTGCACGATGTCGCCGCAACCGTCGACGCCATCAAGGTATGGCAAACCATAGAACATGGGGTACATGAATGAGTGAGCGCAAGTATTTCGGCACCGACGGTGTGCGCGGCGAGGTCGGCGGGCCGACCATCAACCCCGAATTTGCCCTGCGGCTCGGTCATGCGGCCGGACGCGTACTCGCGCAGCGGCATAGCCCGGAACGAGGCCGCCCCACGGTCATCATCGGCAAGGACACCCGTATTTCGGGCTATATGCTCGAATCGGCGCTGGAAGCCGGCCTGTCGGCGGCCGGGGTCGATGTGCTGCTGGCCGGGCCTATTCCAACTCCCGCCGTGGCATACCTGACCCGCGCGCTGCGGCTGGTGGCCGGCATTGTCATCAGCGCCTCGCACAACCCCTACAACGACAACGGCATCAAGTTCTTCTCCGCCCAGGGCATGAAGCTGCCCGACGAAATCGAAGCGCAGATAGAAGCCGCCATCGACGGGCCCCTGGGTTGCGTCGGCTCCGAGGCGCTGGGGCGGGCGCGCCGCATCGACGATGCTGCCGGACGCTATATCGAGTTTTGCAAAAGCACGTTTCCCAACGAGCTGGATCTGTCGGGCATGAAAATCGTGGTCGATGCCGCCCACGGCGCGGCCTACCATATCGCGCCTCCGGTTTTTCGTGAACTGGGCGCCGAGGTGTTCGCCATTGGCTGCCAGCCGGACGGCTTCAATATCAACAAGGACGTGGGCGCCCTGCATCCTGAACGCCTCATCGAGGAAGTCCGGGCGCAGAACGCCGCCGTCGGCATCGCCCTGGACGGTGATGCGGATCGCCTGCAAATGGTCGATGCTTCCGGCCGCCTGTATAACGGCGACGAGTTGCTGTACGCCATCGTGCGCGACCGCATGGCCCTGGGCCCGGTTCAGGGCGTGGCGGGCACCTTGATGACCAACTTCGGCTTCGAGAAGGAAATGCAGCGCCTGGGCGTGCCGTTCGAGCGCGCCAAGGTGGGCGACCGCTACGTGCTGGAAGCCATGCAGAAACATGGCTGGCTGTATGGCGGCGAAAGCTCGGGCCACTTGCTGTGCCTCGACCGCCACACGACCGGCGACGGCATCATCGCCGCGCTGCAGGTCCTGACCGGCATGCGCCGCAGCGGCGCGACGCTGGCCGATCAGGTGGCGGATCTGAAAATGTATCCGCAAAAAATGGTGAACGTGCCGCTCGATCCCGGCGTGGACTGGCAGACGCACGAGGGTCTGCAAGAGGCCGCCCGGCGGGTCGAGCAGCGGCTGCAGGGGCGGGGCAGGGTGCTGATCCGGGCCTCGGGCACCGAGCCCAAGCTGCGTCTCATGGTCGAGGCCGAAGATGTTGCATTGGCCGAACAGGGAGTGCGCGAGCTGGTTGCGGTTAATTTAACAAAGCGGTAACTTAGAGTTCGAATACTTGAAACATTTAGCGGGCATAATTGCAGAATGTTTGTGGAGTCTTGTCTATGCTAGAACTAGCGCGCGTACAACCTGATGCCGAGAACTCGGCCGCTTGGGCCAATCCTTCGGGAGGCGGGCTTGTCATGGGGCTTGCCCGCACCAACGAAGAGCTCGAGGCGATTCAGCGTTTGCGTTACAAGGTGTTCACCGAGGAAATGAACGCCGTGTTCCCCGATGCGGTCGATGGGCTGGATTCCGACCGCTTCGACCCTTGGTGCGAGCATGTCATGGTCAAGGAGTACGACTCTGGCCGCGTGGTGGGCACCTACCGCTTGCTTACGCCGGCCAATGCCGTGAAGGCGGGCGGCTATTACTCCGAATCCGAATTCGATATTTCCGCCCTGGACTCCATCCGCGACCGCATGGCCGAGGTCGGGCGTTCCTGCATTCATGCCGACTACCGCAATGGGTCGGTCATCATGCTGCTGTGGTCGGGCATTGCCGCGCTGATGCAGCAGGTGGGCTTCCAGTATGTGCTGGGCTGCGCCAGCGTCAGCCTGCGCGACGACGGCGTCACCGCCGCCGAAGTCTGGCGGCGTGCCAGCAAGATGCTGCGCGACAACAAGGATCAGCCGGTCATCGTTCCCCGGCACCGGTATCCGGTCGAGCGCCTCAACAGCGAACTGCCGGCCCGCGTGCCGCCCCTCATCAAGGGCTATCTGCAGCTGGGGGCTTCCATTTGTGGCGAGCCGGCCTGGGACCCCGATTTCAACGCGGCCGATTTTCCTGTGCTGCTCGATCTCGAAAAAATGGATCCCCGCTACCGGCGCCATTTCGGTCTGGATTAAGGCCTGTCAACAGGCCCTAAGGCCTAGGCGCCTTACCGTCAAAGCCCGCGCGAGGCCCCGTTGGCGGCGGCAACCCCTAAACTTCCCGTAGCGTAAAGTCGAAGCCGTTTTTCCGCCATTCGGCGGCCTCGGCGCGCAGCGAATATGCCGACAGGGCGTGCGTCGCCAGCCAGGACTTCTTGGCGGCAAGCTCGATGGCGCCGCCCTGCGTTTTTACCTTGAGCGGCAGGGTGCTCAGGTTTTCCCGGCTGCGCGACAACAGCACCGCCAGGCGCAGGCAGAGCAAGGTCAGCCATTGCGCAAGCGTTATGTCCTGGGGTTTCGACTTGTTCAGCTTGCCGCGGTGGCATAGCGCAAACCATGCCAGCAGGATCTGGTCGTCGTTCGAGAACCCGGGCATGTCGGCGTGTTCGAGAATGTAGGCGCTGTGCTTGTGGTAGTCGGCGTGGGCGATGGACATGCCGATTTCGTGCAGGGTCGCCGCCCAGCCCAGGGTTTTGGCGAATGCCTCTTTTTCGCGTTCGTCGATGGCCAGGGGGCGGTACAGGTCCAGCGCGATCTGTCGCACGCGCGCCGCCTGGCGTGCATCGGTGTTGTAGCGCTTGATGAACTGCCTGGCGGTTTCGTCGCGTTTGTCGTGCTGCAGGTCGCGGCCCAGCAGGTCGTACAGCACTCCGACGCGCAATGCGCCTTCGCCAGGCAGCATGACGTCGATCTTCAGCTCCTGGAAGGCCGCCAGCATAATGGCCAGCCCGCCGGCCAGGACGGGCGCGCGCGATACTTTCAGCCCCGGAAGGTTGGCCACATTGGCCTTGCCGTCCTTGACGAGCTGGGCCTTGAGCTTTTCCATGCCATCGAGGGTGATGCCTTTTTTAGAAAGGCCGGCATCCTGCAGCACGGCCAGAATGCCTTTGGCCGTGCCTGAAGAACCATAGGCTTCCTGCCAGCCGGCTTTCCGGTATTGCCTGGAAATGCTTTCCAGTTCCTGGCGGGCCGCCAGCTGCGCCTGTTCCATGCGGGCGGCGGTGATGCGGCCGTTGGCGAAAAAACGTTGCGTAAAGCTGACGCACCCCATGTACAGGGAGGCCAGCCGCTGGGGTTCGTAGCCTTTGCCGATGATGACTTCTGTCGAACCGCCGCCGATGTCGATGACCAGCCGCCGGTTCGGCGAGGGTGGAAGCTCGTTGGCCACGCCTGAAAAAATAAGGCGCGCCTCTTCGTGCCCGGCGATGATCTCGATGGGAAAGCCCAGCGCTTTCTCGGCGCGCGGCAGAAACTCGGACACATTGCGCGCCACGCGGAAGGTGTTGGTGGCCACGGCCCGCACGCTGTGCTCGGGAAAGCCCGCCAGCCGCTCCCCGTAGCGATGCAGTACGGCGATGGCGCGTTCGATGGCGTCTTCGGCGAGCACATTGGAGGCATCCAGCCCCGCCGCCAGCCGAACCGACTCTTTCAGCCGGTCGACGGCGTAGATTTGCGCATTGCCTTCTTGCTGCACGACGCGGCCGATGGAAAGTCGAAAGCTGTTCGACCCAAGGTCGACGGCGGCAAGTAGTGGATCCATGTGGTCTGGCTTTATCGCTTTATATTGAGACTCTGGAATTATAAAGAGACTCTCGGGGCCGCACATTTCGGGGGCGCCGCGGCGCACGAAAAGCGTCGGCTGCAGGCCGGGCGGCACATTCTTGACGAGATCGGGGCGCTCTGTCATGGTAATGTAAAAAACATGCAGTAAAACAGAGCGTCATTTTCATTGTGGAATCTTATGTCGCACCCCCCCGAGCCGTCTCGAACCGAGCCTTTGCTGCTGAACCGCGAGCTGTCCCTGATCAAATTCAACGAGCGGGTCCTGTCCATGGCCGAGCACCCGTCCACGCCCCTGCTCGAGCGGCTGCGCTATCTGTGCATTGTCAGTTCCAACCTGGACGAATTTTTCGAAATCCGCATTTCCAGCCTTAAAGAACAACTGGCCCAGCATTCCACCGTGATCGGGCCGGACGGCTATACACCCGCCGAAGCCTTCGAACTCGTACAGGTGGCGGCGCGCCGCCTCATCGACAAGCAGAACAGCCTGCTCATCAATAGTGTCCTGCCCAGCCTGGAACAAGAGGGCATAGGCTTGTCCGATGCCGAAACCTGGACGGACGAGCAGCGCGATTGGGCGCATGCGCTGTTCAGCAGCCAGATCATGCCCCTGCTGACCCCCATCGGGCTCGATCCTGCCCACCCCTTTCCCAGGGTCTACAACAAAAGCCTTAATTTCATCGTGTCGCTGTCGGGCCACGATGCGTTCGAGCGCAGGGCGTCGATTGCCGTGGTGCAGGCACCCCGCGCCTTGCCGCGCGTCATCCGCATGCCCGACGAGATCTCCGGCATCCCGCACGGCTACATGCTGCTTACCACCATCATCAACGAGTTCGTGGGCGACTTGTTTCCCGGCATGCAGGTCAATGGCTGCTTCCAGTGGCGGGTAACGCGCAACAGCGATCTGTTCGTCGACGAAGAAGAAATCACCAATCTTCGCCAGGCTTTGCAGGGCGAGCTGTCCCAGCGTAATTTCGGGGCCGCCGTGCGCCTGGAGATCGACCGCGTCATGCCTGAAAAGCTCGCCAGCTACCTGCAAAGCGAGTTCCTGCTGGATGATCGCGATACCTATCGGGTAAGCGGGCCGGTCAATCTTTCCCGTCTCATGCAGCTATGCAACGTGGTCGATCGCCCCGATCTGCTGTTTCCCGAATACCGGGCCAAGGTTCCGGCCCCGTTCGATGTCGTGGCCGAGTCGCCCGAGAAAATGTTCGAGGCCATCGCACAGCGCGACCACCTGCTGCATCATCCGTACCAGTCGTTTCAGCCGGTGCTGGATTTTCTTACCGCGGCGGCCACCGATCCGCAGGTGGTGGCCATCAAGCAGACCATCTACCGTACGGGCGAGGACTCCGATCTCATGGCCCTGCTGGTGGGGGCGGCCAAGGCCGGCAAAGAGGTCACCGTCATCGTCGAGCTCATGGCGCGGTTCGACGAGCAGACCAATATCAATTGGGCCGCCAAGCTCGAGGCCGTGGGCGCGCACGTAAGCTACGGGGTGGTCGGCCATAAGACCCATGCCAAGATGCTGCTGGTGCTGCGGCGCGAAAAGGGCCGCATCCGGCGCTACGGCCACCTGGGCACCGGCAATTACCACCAGAAGACCGCGCGGCTTTATACCGATTTCGGCCTGCTTACCGCCAACCCGCGCATGTGCGAGGACATGGACAAGGTGTTCTCGCTGCTTACCGGCCTGGGGGCGCGCCGGCCGCTCAAGCTGCTGCTGCAGTCGCCGTTCACCCTGCACGAAACCATGGTGGCCATGATCCAGGCCGAGGCCGACAATGCCCGGGCGGGCAAAAAGGCGCGCATCATGGCCAAGATGAACTCCCTGCTCGAGCCCATCGTCATCGAAGCACTGTACAAGGCCAGCCAGGCCGGCGTGCGCATCGATCTTATCGTGCGCGGCGCCTGCGCCTTGCGGTCCAAGGTCGAGGGGCTGTCCGAGAACATCAGCGTGCGCTCCATCGTCGGCCGCTTTCTCGAGCATTCACGGGTATTTTATTTTTACGCCGACGGCGCCGAGAACGTGTATCTTTCGTCGGCCGACTGGATGGAGCGCAATTTTTTCCGGCGGGTGGAGCTGGGCTTTCCCGTATTGGACAAAGACCTTAAAAAACGTGTCATAAACGAGGCCTTCACCTATGCGCTGCGCGATAACCAGCTGGCTTGGCGCGAATTGCCCGACGGCAGCTATGCCAGGGTAAAAACCCGCGGCAAGGCCTTGAATTTGCACAATTATCTGATGCAGGCGCTGGGAAGCTAGGGCCTGTTAACGTATTTGGCGCAATTATCCGATGCGGGCCTCGGGCCATGCGCCATTTGTCATTAACGTGTCATATAGCGTCTTTATCATGACCGTCGTTGTACAGGAAGACTCCTGTTCCGATTGTTAAACAGATCAAGAGGACTGCTCGATGTTTAAACGCGTTTTATTGCAAGTTTCGGTTGGCATTGCCTTTGGCGCCGCCGCCTTGGCCGCCCAGGCTGCCGACATCACAGGCGCGGGCGCGTCGTTTCCGTACCCGGTCTATGCCAAATGGGCGGCCAAATACCAGGAAGTCACCGGCAACCGCATCAATTACCAGTCCATCGGCTCGGGCGGCGGCCAGCAGCAGATCATCGCCAAGACGGTCGATTTCGGCGCTTCGGACGATCCCATGAAGCCCGCCGACCTGGAAAAGCATCAGTTGTTCCAGTTTCCGGCGATCATCGGCGGCACCGTGCCCGTCGTCAACGTCGACGGCATCAAGCCCGGCCAGCTCAGGCTGTCGGGCCCGCTGCTGGCCGACATCTTCCTGGGCAAGGTCACCAAGTGGAACGACCCGGCCATCCAGCAGATCAACCCCGATCTCAAGCTGCCCGGCGCCTCCATCATCGTGGTGCATCGTTCCGACGGCTCGGGCACGACCTTCGGCTGGACCAACTATCTGTCCAAGGTCTCGCCCGCCTGGAAAGAGCAGGTCGGCGAGGGCAAGGCCGTAAAATGGCCCACCGGCCAGGGCGGCAAGGGCAACGAAGGCGTGGCCGCCTACGTGCGCCAGCTGAAGAATTCCATCGGCTACGTCGAGTACGCCTATGCCAAGCAAAACAACCTGGCCTGGACCCAGATCCAGAACAGCGCCGGCAAGTTCGTGCAGCCTTCCCAAGAGGCCTTCGCCGCGGCGGCCGTCAACGCCGACTGGAAAAGCGTCCCCGGAATGGGCGTGGTGCTGACCAACGAGCCGGGAGATGGTTCCTGGCCGGTTACCTCCGCCTCGTTCATCCTGCTGCACAAGGTTCAGGACCAGCCAGCCAAGGGCAAGGAAGTGCTGGCCTTCTTCGACTGGGCGTTCAAGAACGGCGGCGACCTGGCCAGGAGCCTGGACTACGTGCCCATGCCCGCCGCGGTGACCAGCCAGGTTACCCAGCTGTGGGCCTCGCAGATCAAGGGCGCCGACGGCTCGGCCGTCTGGAAATAAGCTGGGTAAAATAGGGACTGTTACTATAATAAAGCCCCTGGAAGACGGCGCTGTGGATGCGGCGCCGTCTTTGTTGTGCAAGAGTTACAGTATGTGTTGTCCATAATACCGGGGGAATCCGATTGCCAATGTCGCCAGCCTCAAGCGCCACCAAAAAGAACCATCATGAGTCATAGCCGAAATGGTTTGATGGACGTCGTATTCAAGAACGTCACACGCACATTTGCTTTCCTGGTGTTCATACTGCTGGCCGCGATCATGGTTTCGCTGGCGTACGGCAGCCGGGAGTCCATCGCCGCCTTCGGGCTGGGCTTTCTGTGGACCAACAACTGGGATCCCGTCAATCACTTGTACGGCGCCCTGGTGCCCGTCGTGGGCACGCTGCTCACGTCCATCATCGCGCTGGTCATTGCCGTGCCGGTTTCGTTCGGCATTGCCATGTTCCTGACCGAACTGTCGCCCACCTGGCTGCGCCGGCCCCTGGGCACCGCGGTCGAGATGCTGGCGGCGATCCCCTCCATCATCTACGGGATGTGGGGGCTGTTCGTGTTCGTGCCTCTGTTTCAAAGCTATATCCAGCCCGGCATTATTTCGTTCTTCGAATACGTGCCGGTGCTGAACCAGGTTTTCTCCGGCCCGCCGTTCGGCATCGGCGTGTTCACGGCCGGCCTCATCCTGTCGATCATGGTCATCCCGTTCATCACGGCCGTCATGCGCGACGTCTTCGAGCTGGTGCCGGGCATGCTCAAAGAGTCGGCCTACGGGCTGGGCGGCACCACCTGGGAAGTCGTCTGGAAGGTGGTCCTGCCCTATACCAAGCATGGCGTCATCGGCGGCATCATGCTGGGCCTGGGCCGGGCGCTGGGCGAAACCATGGCGGTCACCTTCGTCATCGGCAATGCCTTCAACCTGCCCGGTTCCATTTTCGCGCCTTCCAATTCCATAGCGTCCGCGCTGGCCAACGAATTCAACGAGGCGGGCGGGATGCAGAAATCGGCCCTGCTGGAACTTGGGCTCATCCTGTTCCTCATCACCACCGTGGTCTTGGTCCTTTCCAAGCTACTGTTGCTTCGCCTGTCCAAGGGCGAGGGCACCTCGCACTGACCGGCAAGCACCCACCATGTTCGATACCAACTCCATCGTCAGCCTTTCCAACCCGGTGTACAAGCGCAGGCAGCGTTTCAACCGCCTCATGCTGGCCTTGTCCTTCGTGGCGCTGCTGTTTGGCCTGTTCTGGCTTTTCTGGATCATCCTGACCCTTGTCGTCAAGGGCGGAGGGGCGCTCTCGTTAAGCCTGCTTACCCAGGCCACGCCGCCGCCGGGGGCGACGGGCGGGCTGGTGAACGCCATTGTCGGCAGCATCATGATGGCGATCGTGGGCACGCTTATCGGCACGCCCATCGGCATCCTGGCCGGCACCTATCTGGCCGAGTACGGCCGGCGCGGCTGGCTGGCTCCGGCAACGCGTTTTCTCAACGATGTGCTGCTGTCGGCGCCGTCCATCATCATCGGCCTTTTCATCTACGCCGTTTTTGTGGCGCAGGTGGGCCATTACTCCGGCTGGGCGGGCTCGTTCGCCCTGGCCATCCTGGTGATTCCGGTCGTGGTGCGTTCCACCGACAACATGCTGCTGCTGGTGCCCAACAGCCTGCGCGAAGCCGCGGCCGCCCTGGGATGTCCGCAATGGCGCATCGTGACCAGGATCTGCTACCGCGCGGCAAGCACCGGCATCATTACCGGCGTGCTGCTGGCCGTGGCCCGGATTTCCGGCGAAACCGCGCCCTTGCTGTTCACGGCGCTGAACAACCAGTTCATGTCCATGAACATGAATGCGCCGGTGGCCAACCTGCCCGTAGTGATCTACCAGTATGCCGCCAGCCCCTATGCCGACTGGAACCGCCTGGCCTGGGCCGGCGCCGTGCTGATTACCCTGCTGGTGCTGGGCATCAACATCGCCGCGCGCGCCTTGTTTCGTAAATAAACCGGATCAACACCGGATCCGCTTTGCGGGGCGCAACGCCGGCAGCGGGTTCTTGTTAGGAACTGACCATGACTACCCATCAATCCGCCGACCGTGTAAAGCTTGAAGTCAAGAACCTCGACTTTTTTTACGGCAAGTACCAGGCCATCCACAACGTCAACATGTCGATCAAGGAAAACAAGGTCACGGCGTTCATCGGACCCTCGGGCTGCGGCAAGTCGACGCTGCTGCGCACGTTCAACCGTATGTACGAGCTGTATCCGGGGCAGCGCGCCGAAGGCGAAATCAACCTCGACGGCGAGAACATCCTGACCTCGCGCATGGACATCTCGCTCATCCGCGCCAAGATCGGCATGGTGTTCCAGAAGCCGACTCCCTTTCCCATGAGCATCTACGACAATATCGCCTTTGGCGTGCGCCTGTTCGAAAAGCTCAGCAAGGGCGAGATGGACGAGCGCGTCGAGTGGGCGCTGACCAAGGCGGCCTTGTGGACGGAGGTCAAGGACAAGCTGCAGCAAAGCGGCAACGGCTTGTCGGGGGGGCAGCAGCAGCGCTTGTGCATTGCCCGCGGCGTAGCCATCAAGCCCGAGGTGCTGCTGCTCGACGAGCCATGCTCGGCGCTGGATCCGATTTCCACCGCCAAGATCGAAGAGCTCATCACCGAGCTCAAGTCCGACTACACGGTGGTCATCGTCACCCACAATATGCAGCAGGCCGCCCGATGCTCCGACTACACGGCCTATATGTATTTGGGCGAACTCATGGAGTTCGGCGAGACCGACACCATTTTCGTCAAGCCCGCCCGCAAGGAAACCGAAGACTACATAACCGGCCGCTTCGGCTGAGGGCGCCGGCGGCGAACGTGTTCTGAGCCCTCGGGGGCAGCCGCTTTGCGCCGTCGTTTCATAGTGGATCAAAAAACCACGAAGATCAGCTTCGAGGCGAAGGTGGCCGCGCTGGGCAGCGGCGGCGACAGTTCCTTTGTTGCTGACGGATTGAACGATGGGCCGCCGGCGTTCTGGCCGACCGGTTCGGAAACGGCGCTGCCTTGCGCCGCCTTTTTGGAGTCGTTGTCGCCAAGGTCGATGGACTGTGTCTGATAGGGCGTGAAGCCGGGCTGGCAGATGACGGTTACGTTGCGCTGGGCCTGGGGGCCGAACAGGGCCTGCTGCGTATCGCATTGCGAGGTGACGGTAATGCGGGCCGTGAACGTTCCTTGCTGCTTGGCGGCGCCCGCCGGCGCCGCCAGAGCGAGGGCCGGCAGCAGCAACATGGCCAGCCAGGGTGTTCGCGTCGTCGTGGTTGCGTTCATGCAGAGGTGCTCTTCAGGTCAATAAGTGATGGTAACGACAACGGTATCGGTAAATGTTCCGACTCCCGGGGTGGACTGCGCCGGAACCCTGCCGTAGACGGTCAAAACCTGCGGCTGGCCGTTGCCCACGCCCGAAACGTCGTTGTAGTTGGTGCTGTTTCCCCAGCGGCTGGTGCGCTGCGCGTCGCGGTACAGCTCGTAATTGAGAAAGCCGCCCGGCCCTTGCAGGCGCCGCTGCCCGGATGTGCTGTTCAAGCCGTCGCCCAGCCCCACATGGTAACCGTTGGCTCCCTGGCCGCCGTTGCAGGTAACGGTGATGGTGGCGGTGCTGTCGACGTTCTGGGTCAGGTTCTGGAAGACGGTGCCGAAGTCCATGGTCGTGATCTGGCCAAGCTGGCACTCGCTTTGCACGATGGCCTGGATGTAATAGGTCGACGTGGACGTCGTCATGCCCGAAGCCGAGCAGCTTGGCGACGGGACGCCGGTCACGTCTTTATAACTCATGATCATTGGCCAGCCGCCGATGCTGTTCGTGCTGTAGTAGCCCGCGGGCAGCCCCTGCTGGCCCGCGGCCTTGATGCGGCCGTACAGGGGGATCGTCGACGACTTGTAATATTCGCCGGCCCCGAAGCTCATGATGACGGGCACGGGCGCATAGCTTGCGCCGACCTTGCCCCATATGGTGGAGCGGGCGGCGTCCGAGTACAGGTTGAAGGCCATGCGCGAACCATTATTGCTGTCGCTGGGCAGGGTTCTGGGATCGTAAGAGGACGTGCTGGGATCGGGCCCCATGCTGAAGCAGACCAGCACCTGCGTGCCGGGCGACGAGCTGCATCCGTAAGAGATGGTGCTGCTGCCGTCGGTGATGCCGCCGGCCAGCAGGCTGACTGTGCCGAATACGAGATTGCCGGCATTGCCGTTGCAGCTTGGCGCGGCATTGGCGGGGCTGGCGCAGGCGCCGGCCAGCAGCAGGGCCAGGAAGGCGGTGCGCAGGAACAGGACAAGATTTTTCATGGCGCGCTCGTCGAGATGTTGGCGGCCGGCGATATTGGCCGGCATGGCAGCGGCCCCATTTCCGGCAACGTGCCGGCCTTGGCGTGATAGGCAAAATGCACGGCGCAGGTCGAGGCGTCGTCATGGACCGTCAGGTGGTTGTCCGGCTGCAGGCCCTCCAGATACAGGCGGCCGTCGTATCCCACCCAGCCCGCCGGCTGCGCACCGCCGTTCAGGAAAACCTGCGACCCCATGGCTACGTTCTGGCCGTCGGGACGGCGCAGTATCATCGAGGCGGCGTGGATGCGCTGCATGGTGAATTTCACATTGATGCCCGAGGCGTAGCGCGGCACGGCGTCGAGGTTGACACGCCCGATGTGCATGTCGATGGGCAGGTTCGTGGGGTCGATGGAAATCTTGTTTTTTTCATAGGATCGCAAGGACGGCACCAGCAGCAGGCCCTGGCTGTCGGTGTTGCCGATCAGATGGTTCTGGCTCTTGACCGGCACGTCGGGCACGCCGTCGGTCGAGACGACGGCAAAGCTGTCGTAGACGCGGCGCGAGGCGAACAGGCCGCCGCCCATGGCCACCAGCGAGCCCGATGCGCCGGCATAGGCATTCTGGCTGTTTCCCGCGCTGTTTATGCCCGCATTGATATCCGCGTATTGGGTGCGCTTGTTGACCTGCCCGCTGGCGGTGAAGGCCTGCTGGTCGGCTTGCTGCGCCTGCAGGCTCCAGTTCCAGCCGGCTTCGTCCGGCGAGGTTCGGCTGACGCTGGTGGAATAGGTGTTGGCGCCTTTCGATCGCGATGCCGAGGCATAGGCCGACATGCCCTTGCCCCAGTTGAAGGTCAGGTTCAGGAACACCGAACGGTCGCTGCGGTCGTCGAGATTCTGATTGGCGCTGAGGCTTATCGTGACGCCCTGGGCGAAGGTGCGCGACCACGAGGCTCCGCCATAGCGGTAGCGGGGTTGGCCGGCCTGCTGCAGATAGGCGTAGTTCAAGGCGAAGTTGCCGAGTTTGCCTGCGTCCAGGCCTATGTAGGCATTGTCGTTGCGCAGCGTTGGCGTTCCGCCGTACATGCTGGCCACGTCCCGGTAGCTGCCGGTGCTGCGCTGGGTGCTGGCGCCCAGGCTGAAGGCGCCGCGCTGGAACTGGTAGCTGGCCCCGTATTGCGTGCCCTTCACGCCCTGCGCGCTACTGCGGGCGTAAGAGGCCGAGACGGTGCCCAGCAGGCCGACGGTAGCCGCTGCGCCGACGCCGCCCATGGCTATGCCCTTGCTGCCTTCCACATGGCTTTCCAGCGTCAAAAAATTGCTCAGGCCGTGCCGGACGGTGCCCGAGGCCATGGGCTCTTTGGTGTAGTCGAACGACTGGTAGCCGTAGTTGTTGCGCACATATCCGGCCTCGAACGACCAGTCGGTCAGGCCTTCACGCAATAAGCGGGTGGAACTGTAGAAGGGGAAGTTGACCAGGGTTCGCCGTCCCAGCGCGTCGGTCAGCACCACTTGAGCTTGGCCCGCGCCATTGATGCTGGGCATGGCATTCAGTTCGAAGGGGCCGGCCGGCACCTTGCCGCTGTATTGCTGGATGCCGTTGATGTACATTTCGACCGCCGAGGGCAGGGCGGCCGAGCCGAAATAGGCCGGCAAAGGCGTGGTTGTCTGGTAGGGCTGCAGGGCGAAGTTGCGTGAAACCTGAAAACCGCCGATCCGTGTGCTGCGCGTCCAGGCAAGACTGTTGGTCAGTGTGTCGCCCAGCCGGAAGGTGATTTCCTTGTCCTGCAGCGAATGCTCCAGCGTGGTGTCCATGCGAACCGTGGTGCGTTGCCATCCTGTCTGGTCGTGGGCGTGCTGGCCCTGCACCAAATACGAGTTGCTGAGGACACCCAGGTTGTTGAAGGCCCGCATTTCGAAGTAGCCACTCAGGTTCAGGTCATTCTTGTTGGTGTACGAGGAATACAGGTCGTAATTCAGCAGCAGGCCGGGCGAGGCCGATGCGGCGGTGCGCGCGCCGGACTTGGGGCCCAGCACTGCCGTGTCAACGTTTAGGACGGAGAATGGTGCCGTGATGTCGACACTTTGCAGGCTGCTGTTGTAGTTGACCTTGACGCCGGGGTAGGCGTTTAACGGTGTACCGGCCGGGATGCTGTTCAGGAATTCGGCGCGAAAGCCCAATTGCAGCGCGCTTTCCCTGGACAAATAAAGTTGCCCGCCGCGCTCGGTAAAGGGCGTCAAGTCCGCATCGGGATTGCCATTGACCTTGGCCGCCAGAAAAACGGTGGCACCAGCGCCGGACATCGTGGGATCCGCCTGTTGTCCGTCGGGCGTTGCTGGTGCTGCGGGCGCTGGTTGAGCCGCGACTGCCATATGATCCACGCCACCTATGACTAGAGGAATGATTGCGCATTGGCTAATGAGCCTTGGTAATTGGAGCAACGTTCGTATCTGCTTTGACGCCATTGATCAGGCTGGTGAAGGTTCCACCCTTGGTGAACAAGTCGGGAGATACTTTGAGCGGGATGTTCCGGTATTGACCGGGCAATACATATCCGGCCAGGCCGCCCGCCACGGTGGTTGTCTTGCCGCCTGGCGGTGTAAACGAAATATCCGCCAGTTGGGCATGGGTGTTTCCGGAGTTCGTGACGACCAGTCCGGCATGCTTGCCCGATTGCTGCATCGACCAGGCCAGCACAGGCTTGGCGGGCGCCGTGCCGGCAATGAAGACGGGAACCGAATAGCGGAATACAAAATCCAGGCCCTTGCCTTTGCCCTTGTCTTTTTTGATGGGCAGTTCGTCGATAAGCAGGCGATAGGTGCGCTCGTCGGGGGCGGGCGCCGCCATGGGGCCCACGCGCACCAGGCGCACAAGCTGCTGCTTGCCAGGTTCGATCTGCACCATGGGCGGGCTGGCAACCATGCCGCCGTCCGGGGCCAGAACGTCTTCGCCCTGGCTTTGCGACCAGCGGTACACGCGCACCTGGGCGTGCACGACCTCGTTGCCCGAGTTGCGCAGCCAGATTTCATCCGCCTTTTTATCCGCCGGAATGGTAAGGCTGACCGGAGCGATTTGCAGGCCCGCGGCCAGCAGGCTGGCGCCGGGAATACCCAGGGCCAGTGCCGCTGCTATCAGGCATGTTGCGGCATAAGGGCGTGTCGTTTGCCATGAATGTATCCACATAGTTCAGTAAACCTCAAGTTATTTCAAACTTTTAGTTTAATGGCAAATGCTGGCGGCGACGGTGCATTTTCACTTAATACTCAACGTTGATGCTGACGGTGTCGGAGTAGGTGGCGGCTGGCACGTTCAGGGTCGATGTGGTCTTGCCGTAGACGGTGTACGCCTGTGCCGTGCCTGAGCCGATCGCCGACTTGACATTGGCCGACCCGCCCGACGCGACGTTGCCCCAGACCGTCGTGCCTGAGTCCTGATAAAGCTGATAGCCGATGGTGTAGGCGGTTCCGTTCACGGTGGCTTTCATCGTGCCGGTGCCGTCGTCCGCGGCCCCGCTGGCGGTGGATTTCAGGCCGATGGTATAGGGCGTTTGATTGGTGCAGGTCACGGAAAAGCCGCCGTTGCTGGCGCTGACCGCGCTGGCCGTGGTCGACGCATTGCTGCCGAAGTCCAGGTCGGTGCTGGTGCCGGTAATGGCGCAGTTGCTGGTGATGGTTATCTTGGCGTTGAGGCTTCCGGTGGCGGTGGCGGCCGAGGCGGCCGTGGACAACGATACCCCGGTGATCATTGCGATGGCAGTCAGCAGTAAGTGGCTGGTTTTCATGATGGTGTCCTGTATATTTGGTTTTGAGAAAGCAGCTTCTAAATTGTTGTTGAAGAGAGCCTGTTGAGTTATCGAGGTTCCGGCGGCGACGATTTTTTATTTCAAAATGCTTTGAGATATATTCATTTGTATCTAAAAGCGGAAATAGAAAACAGGCTTGCCGTAAAAACTTATGTTTTTGGGATGAGCTATAGGTTTTGCGGCGGATGGGTCATGACCGCGCGCAGCCCGACGCCGCGCAGGCTGCGCGCGGGTGTTATGGCTTTATTGGATACAGCTTTGACGCCAAGGTAATGGCGGAAACTGTTAGGGGGGCCGCATAGGCTGCGGCCAAGGCGTGTGGAAAGTGTTTGACTTTCATGATCGTGCCTGGACAGAGTGTTTATCAGCAAGGAAACGCAAGTTTTATTGGCATTTCAACCAATAGTTTTTGCAATGGCTTTCCGCGCCTGCCGCTTTTTTTTGAACTACCGCGCAAGGGCTGCGCGGCGCTTCAAATGGCTTTTATTGTCTGTCAAGCTCGCATGAACTGTACTCTATCACCCAACTGCCATCATTTCAATCGATTTTCTTTGATTGCAATGGGATTTTGCCAAAAAGAATTGTCAAGTGTCGCTTTAAAGTGTCGCATTAATTAGATAAGCGCGAAAATCGATCTTTCATGGCGGCTTCCCTTGAAGCGTTCGGTCGCCATGTTTTGATCCAGCGAAATCCCGCCAGGCGGCGCCAGGACAAAAAGTGGCGGTTATGCCATAATTTCGTTCTTGTCGGGGCGTAGCGCAGCCTGGTAGCGCATCTGGTTTGGGACCAGAGGGTCGAAGGTTCGAATCCTTTCGCCCCGACCATTTTTCAGCAGCAAGATCAAGAGCTTACGCAATTCTTCGCGTAGGCTCTTTTTCTTTGCGGATTCCGGGCGAGGCGCTACTCGCGCAGGCGCAGTTGCGGCAGGGTATAGCGTTGATTCTTGTAGACCCAGTCAGGCCACAGGACGTGCGCCAGGGCTTCTTTGGCCAGTTCGGGATCGAGCGCCGTGGGGGTGTAGGTGGCGGGGGCCTGGTAGACGTATTGGCCGGGGCTGCGGTGGGGTTCCAGCACGATAAGTTGTTCGCCCCGCAAGTAGCCGTAGTTTTCGTTGTACTGCATCATGGCGCGACCACCCCCGGGCTGTGTCAGGTCCCGGCCCACCATGGGGTGTTCTGTTTGCAGGCCCGCAATGGAAAGCAGGGTGGGCGCCAGGTCGATCTGGCTGATCAGGCGGTCGTCGCGGCGCGGCTGGACATCGGCGCCTACGATCAGCGCGGGAATATGGAAATGCCGCAGGGGCACCAGGCTTGCGCCGCCCACCCGGGCGTCGTGATCGGCCACGACCAGGAACACGGTGTCCTGCCAGTAGGGCGATTGACGGGCTTTTTCAAAGAATTGCCCGATGGCCCAGTCGGCATAGCGCACCGAGTTTTCGTTGGTGGCGGGGTTGCCTTGGGGCTCGATGCGGCCGGCCGGATATTCCCAGGGCGTATGGTTGGTCACGGAAAAAGCCAGGGTCAGGGTGGGCTGGTCGGGCGGGTTGCTGAGCAGCGCATCCAGCTTGGCGAACATGTCTTCGTCCGACGCGCCCCATGTGCCGACGAAGGCCGGGTTGTCGAAGGACGAGCGTTCGTAGAGATCGTCGAACCCGTTACCCAGGAAGAAGCTTTTCATATTGTCGAAATGCGCCTCGCCGCCGTAGATGAAGCGCGATCGATAGCCGTGCTGCTTGAGCAGCTGGGCCAGCGTGAAGAAGTTGCTTTGAGCGCCCGACAGGCGCAGGGCCGCATCGGAAATGGTGGGAGGGAAACCCGCGACGACGGCTTCCAGGCCGCGTACCGAGCGCGTGCCGGTCGCGTAGGCGTGGGTGAAGTTCCAGCCCCTGGACGCCAGCGCGTCCAGGTTGGGGGTGAGGTCGGCGCCGCCCAGATTGCCCACGAACTGGGCGCCCAGGCTTTCCTCGACGATGAGGACGATGTTGAGGGGCCGCGCGCGCGCAGCTTGCGGCGCCTGTGTGTGCAAGGAAGGAATGTCGTCGTTGGGAGCGGCGATGCCGGCGCACTGGTTGACGATGGCCAGCATTTCTTCGGTCGGCATATTGCCGTAGACATCGGCGGCGGAACGTTCGTTCTTCATGCTGTATACGGCGTAGAGAACGCTGTACAGCGAATTGAGCGGCAGGGTGTTGAGCATGCTGTCGCCGCAGTACGCCACCGACGACGGGTTGATGGGGCGGTGGCCCAGGGTGCCGCGTATGGCCAGCACGATGACGGCGCCCGCAACGAGGGTGGCGATGGGCCGCAGCCACCATGCCATGGGGGTGTCGGCCGGGCCGTTGCCGAACCACTCGAACCCCAGCCATGTCGCCAGGGCCAGGATGAATACGCCGCCGAAGATGACGGCTTTGTAGCCCTTCCAGAGCATGCCGAAGACCTCTTGTGGGTGTTCGAGGTATTCGACGTACAGACGATTGGGGCGCGTGTCGTATTCGTAGATGAATTGCGGCGTGGAGACTTCCAGCAAGATCAGAAGAAACCATGCGATGGTCAGCCACCAGCCGGTAATGGCCACCGCCAGCGGATAATGGCCCAGCCACGGGGACAGCAGGGCGGGAACACCCGCCAGCATGGCGATCTGGATGGCATCGATGCGCAGGCCGCCCTTCAGTATTGGCCATAGGCCGCCAGCGCTTTGCACCCTGCGCCATTGCCAGGCGGCCAGCAGGCCGCGGCTTAATGTCAGCAGGCCAAAGCCGCATACGATGAAGATCAGGGTTTGTAGGCGCATGGAACGGGTGCTGTATTGAAAATATCGGATTATCGGGTTATGTTCGCTTTTTGCTTTCCAGAATCATACTAGCGTTTGGTTTTCCTCTTACCAAACTTTTCACCGAGTCAGGCCGACACACGCAAATGCCAAAAACCAGTTCGACGCCAGCAAAATCGGCTTCTCAGGCAGCTTCAACAATATTGGGCGGTTATGATTTTTCCGAGCAGGTGGGGCACTTGCTGCGGCGTGCCTATCAGCGGCATACCGCCTTGTTCCAGCAGGTCATTCCCGACACCCAGCTTACCGGTGCGCAGTGGGTGGTGCTATGCGCCGTCGAAGCCAGCGCGGCCTGCTCGCTGAGCGACATCGTCAAGCAAACGGCCATCGACCAGGCAACGGCCCGGGGAATCATCGACAGGCTGAAGTCGCGGCACTTGCTGCTTGTGCGCCAGGACGAACGCGACCGGCGCAAGGTGCTGGTCAGCCTTACGCCCGAAGGCAAGAGCCTGGTGCAGTCCACCGTGCCATTCGCGTTCGAAATCACCGAAAAAACGTTTCAGGGCTTCAACCCCGCCGAACGAACCGCGCTGGTGTACCTGCTGAACAAGATGTGTCTTTCCGACTCAAGCGACAGCGCCGAATAAGTTCGGCAACCCTCAAGGCCGCCATAATCTGGCGGCCTTGTTTTTTTAGGAAAAATTAAAACGTATACGTGTTAATTGCTTTGTTTTTTTCATCGCCACACCATACCTACAGAGGGGGAATTACCTGGTATTTTTTATGAGTTCTACTTGAAATCATTGGGATTTTCTGCGGTTAATTGAATTTTTTTCGCGGTTTTTCAAAGATGAATCAAGGGTTTATCCCTAGGCCTATCTTTCTTTACTCGAAAAAACTACATGTGTACACTTCATTGGGCGTTTCACTTTTTGACATCGCGGCGTTGTCCCAGGCATATCGCCAACAGCGCGGCATCACGATAGGGAAAATACATGAAAGGCAAGAGTCTATATACATCGCTGCTTGGTGCGGCGCTGTTTGCAACGCTGTCCACAGCGGCTGTTGCGCAAGGTACGATCAAGATCGGAGAAGTAAACAGCTATAAAACGCAGCCTGCGTTTCTGGGCCCGTACAAAAACGGCATGGATCTGGCCATCGACGAAATCAACAAGGCCGGCGGCGTCAACGGCAAGAAGCTCGAGCTGATCACCCGCGACGACAACTCCAACACCGGCGATGCCGTCCGGGCGGTCGAAGAACTGGTCTCGCGCGAGAAGGTCGATGTGCTGACCGGCACCTTTCTGTCCAACGTAGGCCTGGCCGTCACCGACTACGCCAAGCATAAAAAGGTGTTCTTCCTGGCCAGCGAGCCCCTGACCGACAAAATCGTCTGGGCCGACGGCAATCACTATACTTTCCGCCTGCGCCCCTCCACCTACATGCAGGTGGCCATGCTCATTCCCGAAGCCGCCAAGCTCAAGAAAAAACGCTGGGCGCTGGTTTATCCCAACTATGAATACGGCCAGTCGGCCGCCGCCACTTTCAAGAAGCTCCTGAAAGCCGCCCAGCCCGACGTCGAGTTCGTTGCCGAACAGGCAACGCCGCTGGGCAAGGTCGACGCCGGCAACGTGGTGCAGGCGCTTTCCGATGCCAAGCCCGATGCCGTGTTCAACGTGCTGTTCGCCGCCGACCTGGCCAAGTTCGTGCGCGCCGGCACCGAGCGCAATTTCTTCAAGGGCCTCTCGGTGGTCAGCCTGCTTACGGGCGAGCCTGAATACCTGGATCCGCTGGGTTCCGAGACCCCCGAAGGCTGGATCGTCACGGGCTACCCCTGGTATGCCATCGACACGCCCGAGCACAAGGCCTTCCTGGCGGCTTACCAGGCCAAGTATCACGACTACCCGCGCCTGGGCACCATCGTCGGCTATAGCGCCATCAAGTCGCTGGCCGCCGGCATGAAGAAGGCCGGGTCGACCAAGACCGAAGCCATGATCAAGGCGTTCGAAGGCCTGAAGCTGGATACGCCCCTGGGCCCCATCGAGTTCCGCGCCATCGATCATCAATCGACCATGGGCGCCTACGTGGGCACGCTGGCCAAGAAGGATGGCAAGGGCATCATGACGAACTTCCGTTATATCGACGGAGCCGCCGTTCAGCCGACCGACGCTCAAGTCAAGGAATGGCGCCCCGCCAGCGCCAAGTAAAAGGCCAATTTGGAACCGGCGCGCCGCCTCGTGGCGGCGTGCTGTTCTTCTACAGGTGGTAAAAGATGGATTTGTCGGGATTGATCGTCCAGTTCCTGAACGGGCTGGCGGAAGCTTCTTCGCTGTTCTTGGTGGCGGCGGGGCTGTCTCTTATTTTTGGCGTGACGCGCATCGTCAACTTCGCCCACGGCTCGCTGTACATGCTGGGCATCTATGTCGCGTATACGGTGGTCCAGTCGATCGGGCATACCCCGCTGGGCTTCTGGTTCGCCATCATCGCCGCCGCGCTGCTGGTGGGCGCGCTGGGCGCGCTGATCGAAATCATACTGTTGCGGCGCATTTACCGTGCGCCGGAACTCTTCCAGCTGCTGGCCACGTTTGCGCTGGTGCTGGTCATCAATGACGCAACGTTGTGGATCTGGGGGCCGGAAGACCTGCTGGGCCCCGTTGCTCCGGGACTGAACGGCTCCATCCAGGTTCTGGGCCGTTATTTGCCCAAGTACGACATCGCCCTGATCGTCATCGGGCCGCTGGTGCTGGGTTTGCTGTGGGTGCTGCTTAGGCGCACCCGTTGGGGCACGCTGGTGCGCGCGGCGACCCAGGACCGTGAAATGCTGGGCGCCCTGGGCGTGAACCAGGCCTGGCTGTTCACGGGCGTATTTGCCCTGGGGTCTTTCTTGGCGGCCCTGGGCGGCGCGGCGCAGATTCCCCGTCTGCCGGCCAACCTCACGCTGGATCTCAGCGTGATCGGCGATGCGTTCGTGGTGGTGGTGGTCGGCGGAATGGGCTCCATTCCCGGCGCTTACATCGCGGCCCTGATCATCGCCGAACTCAAGGCCTTGTGCATTGCATTGGGCACCGTCGATATCTTCGGCATCAGTTTCGCGTTCCCCAAGCTGACCCTGGTCGTGGAGTTCATCTTCATGGCCATCGTGCTGGTGTTCCGCCCCTGGGGGCTGTTCGGCAAGGTCCAGGCGGCCAGCCGCAATTCCGCGCCCATCGAAGCGCCCCTGCGTCCATCCCGGCTGCCCTTCAAGGTGTTCATCGCGGTTGTCGTGGTGGCGCTGGCGCTTGTTCCCTCCCTGTCGAACTGGCTGCCCTATGGTTCGGTGCTCATGCTGGACATCATCGTCGCGGCCCTGTTTGCGCTTAGCCTGCACTTCATGATGGGGCCGGGCGGCATGCACTCGTTCGGCCATGCCGCGTATTTCGGCCTTGGCGCCTACGGCGCGGCGCTGCTGCTCAAGGCGGCCGCCTTTTCCATGGGCTGGTCCATCGCCCTGGCGCCGCTGATAGCCGGTGTCGGAGCCCTGGTGTTCGGCTGGTTCTGTGTGCGGCTTTCCGGCATCTACCTGGCCATGCTTACCCTGGCGTTCGGCCAGATCGTGTGGTCCGTCGTTTACCAATGGGATGAGTTCACCGGCGGCTCCAACGGCGTGGTGGGCGTCTGGCCGGCCTCATGGCTCGAGGGCGACGCCTATTACTATTTTTCGCTGGGCGTGGTGCTGATCTCGGCCATCGTCCTGCGCCGCATCCTGTTCTCGTCCTTCGGCTACGCCATGCGGGCCAGCCGCGACTCCACCCTGCGGGCCGACGCATTGGGCATCAACGTCAAGCGCGTGCAATGGGTGGGCTTCGTCATCGCCGGCATATTCGCCGGCCTGGCGGGTGCGTTGTTCGTGTTTTCCAAGGGCGGCGCCTCGCCCGAGATCATCTCGGTTTCCAAGTCGGTGGACGGCCTGGTCATGGTGCTGCTGGGCGGTGTCCAGACCCTGCTGGGGCCGGCCGTGGGCGCCGCGGTCTTCAAGGTGCTGCAAGACTATTTCATGGGCATCACCGAGTATTGGCATGCGCTGTTCGGCGGAGTCATTCTGTTGCTGGTGCTGGCCTTCCCGCAGGGCATAGCCGGCTACTTCAAGCAATTGTTCGAGACTTCGGGCGGGAATGTTGGGGCCGTTGGGCGCCGTATTGGCAAGAGAGGGCAGAATGAGCTTGCTTGAGGTTCGTGACTTAAAGAAAAAATTCGGCGGCAACCTGGCCGTCGACGGCATCAGCTTCGATCTGCAGGCGGGCGAACTGCTGGCCCTGATCGGGCCCAATGGCGCGGGCAAGACCACCACCTTCAATATGGTGGGCGGACAGTTGCGGCCCACCGGGGGATCCATCAAGCTCAATGGCGCCGAGCTCACCGGACGCGCGCCGCGCCAGATCGCCTACATGGGGGTGGGCCGCACCTTCCAGATCGCGGCCACCTTCGCCTCGCTGACCGTGGTCGAGAACGTTCAAATGGCCCTGCTGGCGCACAACCGCAAAATCTACTCGTTCTGGCGCACCGCCGCGTCGCAGTACAAGGACGAAGCCATGAACCTGCTCGACCAGGTCGGCATGGCGTCCCAGGCCGACCGGCCATGCAGCGAGCTGGCCTACGGCGACGTGAAACGCGTGGAGCTGGCCATGGGCCTGGCCAACGACCCCAAGCTGCTGCTCATGGACGAGCCCACCGCCGGCATGGCGCCCAAAGAGCGCAACGAGTTGATGGCGCTGACCAAGCAACTGGTGGTAAGCCGCAATATGGCGGTTCTGTTCACCGAGCACAGCATGGACGTGGTGTTCGCCTATGCCGACCGCATGATCGTGCTGGCGCGCGGCCGCCTTATCGCGGAAGGCGGCGCCGAAGACATACGCAATCACCCCAAGGTGCAGGAAGTCTATTTCGGCACAGGAAAAACATTCGAGAAAAAAGAGGCCGAGGCGGTTCAATGAGCACTACCCAGCATGATTCCAGCACACCGCTTCTGACGGTGTCCCGATTGAACGCCTGGTACGGCGCCGCGCACATCCTGTTCGACGTCGACCTCGAAGTGCGGCGCGGCGAAGTCGTGGCCCTCATGGGCCGCAACGGCGCGGGCAAATCCACGACGCTCAAGTCCATCATGGGCCTTATGGCCAAGTGGAAGGGCGACGTCAATTTCATGGGACAAAAAATCTCCGGCCGGCAGCCCTACGAAATCGCCCGTGCCGGCTTGGGCTTCGTGCCCGAAGACCGCCGCGTATTCGGCGATCTGACCGTCACCGAAAACCTGGAAGTCGGCCGCCAGCCCCCCCGGCACTGGCCCGACGGCACCCAGGCCCTGGTATGGACGCCCGAAGCCCTGTACCAGTTGTTTCCCAATCTCGGAGCCATGCAGGACCGCGGCGGCGCCTACATGAGCGGCGGCGAACAGCAAATGCTCACCGTCGCCCGCACACTTATGGGCAATCCCTTCCTCGTCCTGCTCGACGAGCCTTCCGAAGGCGTCGCGCCCGTCATCGTCGAACAAATGGCGCACATGATCCTGGAACTCAAGAAGCAGGGCGTAAGCATCCTCTTGTCCGAACAAAACGTGCATTTCGCCCAACTGGTCTCCGACCGCGTCTACGTGCTCGAAAAAGGCCAGATCCGCTATACAGGCTCCATGGACGAACTCGCCGCCAACGAAGAAGTCCGCCGCTCGTATCTGACTGTCTAGTTTCGAGCCTGTGCTGATTGAGTCCTTAACTCGGTGTTGGTTGAGTCCTTAATCCGATGCTGGTTGAGTCTTTAACCCGGTGCGGGAGGGCATTAGAGGTTTTGGCCTCAATCGCTGCGGCCCCGGCGTTGCCGGGGCTTCCCGTCCGGTCAAGCCAAATCGGGCGCTCGCAGAGAATAACCCCCCACGCTTCGCCACTGCGTGGCTTGCTGCCCCCAAGGGGGCGCCTTTTGCCTTGGGGCGGCCCGGCGGCAAAAGCTCACGCGAACGGGCAGCCCCCGGCTGCCCGTAAACGCCGCGCTCGAACAACTGCTCGCTTGCCTCCCGATTTGACTCGCCCGGCCGGCTTGCTCAAAATCGGCCAAAACCTCTAATGCCCTCCCACCCCTACATCCAGCAAGCCAAAGGCGAAGGCGGGCCCGCAGGGGCCCGCCGAAAGCCAGGCGAAGCGCCGCTTTCTTCCAACAGCAAAAAAACGGCAACGCAATGTATCGCGACGAGACATGCTGCTTAAACACAGGGTCTTTCACCGCACAACATCCGAACGCCATCCGACAATGCAGTGGCGCTGGGCCAGGTTCCGGGTTTTCCGACTTTCGGGGCTGAGCGAGCCGTAGGCGAAGGGAGCGCGAAGGCGCGGACGAGCAAGGCGATGCGGTGTTCGGCGCGCAGGCGCCGAACCTGCCACGAGGAGGAAAACCCGGAACCTGGCCCGGCGCTACGGATCAAGAACTATGGCGCCAGGGACAGTAGCCCCTAACTGCGGCGCCGCGGTTAATGCCCCGCATCTCGGATAGCCCGGATCTTCTCCCCCAATCCCCCCCAAGCCGCCTTATCCGGAGCAAACCGCAAGCGCAAATAGGAAATCAACGTCTCCAGCTGCTGATCGTTCATGCTTGCCCCAAACCCCGGCATATTTCCCAGACCGCTGACCGCCGGATCGTCAATACCATGCAGCAGCACCTGAATCACATTGTCCGGCGAATCGCTGTGCAGATTGCTGTTCAACGCCAGAGAAGGACGGCTTCCAAAAAGAGGAGGCCCCCCTCGCGCATCGTGGCAGACCGCGCATGCCCCCTCGAACAGATTCTCGCCGGGATGCGTCATCGCCAGCGGATTGTTGCGGCTGGCGTCTTCCAGCCGCGCCGCCCGCATCGCCGGGCTCTCCGCCGCCTGAGCCGGCGGATTCAGCGAACTCAGATAATGCGCGATCGCGCGCACGTCCGAGTCGGGCAGCTCGCTCATGCTGTGGATGACCGGCCCCATCGGACCCGCCGCAACCCCGTGCAGCGACGAATAGCCATTGCGCAGATAGTCGTACAGCGAGTCCTCCGTCCAGCCGATGGGAGCCTTGGACAATGCATTCAGCGCCGGCGCCTCCCAGCCGTCGGCGAATCCGCCGCCCAGGAAGTTTTCCGCGCCGCCTTTCTCGGCTCCCAGCGCATTGCGCGGCGAATGGCAGGCCGCGCAGTGCCCCGCGCCCTGCACCAGATAGGCGCCCCGGTTCCAAAGCATGCTTTGGTCGGCCACCGGTTTGTAGGCTTGTTGTTCACGATGGAACAGCAGATTCCAGCCCGCCAGCATGGGCCGCAGGCTGAACGGAAACGCCAGCCTGGTTTTAGGCGGGGCGTATTCCACCGGCTCTTGCGTCATGAGATAGGCGTACAGAGCCTGCATGTCCGTGTCGGAGATCCTGGCGAAGGCCGTGTAGGGAAAAGCCGGGTAAAGCAGATGGCCGTCCTGGTGTATGCCCTGGCGCATGGCCCGCTCGAACGCGGCATACGACCATGTGCCGATGCCGGTTTTCTTGTCGGGCGTGATGTTGGTGGTGTAGACCGTGCCGAAAGGCGTTTCCAAAGGGCGGCCCCCCACATTGGGCCGGCCGTTTTCGGCCGTGTGGCAAACCATGCAGTCGCCCGCCGCTGCCACGAGTTTTCCGCGATTGATGGCGGCCTGCGAATAAATCGACGTATCGACATTGGCCAGCGGCGCCATGGCCGAGCGCCACGGCATGGCGCTCACGACCAGCCCGGCAACGGTTGCCGCCACGCCGCCCAATAGCGCATAAGCCAGTTTCTTGTAAGAGCTGGTGGTTCTTGCCAGACGGGTCCGGAGCGTTTCCGTATCGAAGGGCGGTTGCCTGAAGCGCACTCCCGTCGCGCTGTAGATGGCATTGGCAATGGCGGCGGCGGCCGGCAGCTCCGCGTGGCGGCTCCAGCCAAGTTCTGTGTTCAGCTCGCCGCCTTGCCCTTGGGCAACGAGTTCGACCTTGGGCTGGACAAGCGCGTAGCCTGGGTTTGCCGCCGGCTCGTCCGCAGTTCCCCATGTGTCGAACCCCTGCGAGCCCCGCAGCAGCCGGCTGGCCGTATCGCGCACGCGGTCTTCCAGCCGCTCGGCCGAGCCGGGGTCTTCCCGCAGCGCCTCGGTATTGTGGCCCACCGTGAGGCGGGTCACATCGACGGCGCCGGTGGCCCGGTCGACCGAGACCTCGGCCACCCAGGCGGACCAAGTCTGGCGTGGCGGTTCCTGGTCGTTGTCCACGATATGCGCGTAGGCAAAGCCTTTGCCGGCCAGTACGCCGTCCTGCGGCTTAGGCGCGTTACGCCAGTCGGCCCTGTCGGCCACGGCCTGTATCAAGTCCCGTCCCGTCGGGTCGCGCATCGAATCCAGGCGCGCCTGGACGGCATCCCGATTTTGGGCGTGTGACAGCTCGTCGAAAAACGATTCGCAGGCAAAAATTCGCGCCGCTGATTGGCCGGCGTCCGGCGTCGCGCTGATCGGGGCGTTTGCCGGTGAGGTGACTTGCGTGGCGCCGGCGGCATAGTAGCTGGTTGCCACGGTAATTCCGGTCGGCTGGGAGTCGTATTCATAGCCGCACAGCAGGGCGGCGATAGAGGGCCGGCGCGTGGCGTAGCGGTTGGCGGTCGTGACGTAGCGGCCCTCGGGACTCAGGGGGGCTTCGCTGGACGGCAAGGAATCGGCTGCCGGCGTTGCCGATTGCGCCGCAACGCGGATTTCCAGCTCGAGGGGCTGTGCACTGCCTATTGCCGCATCTTCGGCCTGGATCCTGACCGGACGCGCGCACCAGCGGGTCAGCAGCGCGGCGTCGACGGCGGCGTCGTAGCCGTCGACGCTCGCCTGGCCGTTGGAAATGACGAGAACGGCTTCCGCATCGAGGTCGCACAGCGCGGCGATTTCCTCGCCGAGCTGCCCCGGTTGCCCGCAGGCGGTCCAGACTGTCAGCTTGCCATCCGTGTAATGAGCAATGGCCCAAGCTCGCGCCGCATCATGTTGAGCCGGCCAGGCGTACCGGCGGCTGAAAGTGGCGCTATCCGGGGCGTTGCCCGGCGCCGCCGCGTCCGGCGGTTCGCTGTGCGCAATGCGTTTCGGTGCGGCTGCCGGTTCGCTTGCCGCGGGCGCGGCTTCAACCCAATGGGCTTGTATCTGGTTTCTGGCGTGCACGGCCTGGCTGGCTTGCGATGCGATGACGCCGATGAAATTGCCGATCACCACGATGTCGGCCACGCCGGGCACTTGCCGCGCCGATGCCGCATCCAGGTTGTCGAGTCCGGCGCCTGTATAGCGCCGGCCGTCCCAGAGCAGGGCCGGCGGGCGTAGCACGGCCCCGTGCAAAAGCATGGATGCGGGGGGCGGGGAAAGATCGCGGGAGCCGATGGCGGAAAGAGATGTCGGATGATCCGGCGCTGTCATCGGTTGCGCTCCACGGCCAGCAGCGCCGCCTCCGTGATTTCCATATGGGTGCCGCAGCGGCAGAGATTGTATTTGAGCTCCTGGCGGATCTGCTGCTCGGTCGGATTGGGATTGCGATTGAGCAGGGCCTGAATGGTCATGATCATGCCGTTCAGGCAATAGCCGCATTGCGCGCCCTGCTTGTCGATGAAGGCCTGCTGGACCAGGCCGGGCAGCTCGGGCGAACCCAGGCCTTCGAGCGTCGTGACGTCGTGGCCGGCCACGCTTTTCACCGGCACGACACAGGACCGCGCGGCCACGCCGTCCACCAGCACCGTACAGGCGCCGCATTCGCCCAGGCCGCAGCCGAACTTGGGGCCGTTCAGTTCCAGGTCGTTGCGCAGTACATAAAGCAACGGAGTGTCGGGCTCGACATCGATTTGGTGGGCCGCCTGGTTGACGTTCAGGGTAAAGGTCTGGGTCTTGCCGCTCATGATCAGTGGATTCGGTTCTTGCGTTCCGGCTGCGGCACAAAGGGGGCGCTGCCGGAAAGAGGGATTATTTGGAGTGTATGCGCTTTAGTTTTAAGGGTAAATAAATTCCCCCGGTATTTGCCGCAATTGTTGACGAATCTAGGGTTATTACTGATTTCTTTGGCGGATGGAGAGCGGGCGCCTTGCGGGGAAGGCCGCAAGCGGCGAAATTGCTGCATTGTGCCTTTATGCAGGCGGCCTTTTGGTGTATGGTTGGCGTTGTGATGTACACGTTATATAAGCTTGCGGCATGGTGGTTTTCGCGGCAACGATGGCATCGCGCGCTCTAACCGCAAGGTGCTAAAAATGCTTTATACCCAGCCTAAATCCGAATTCCAAAAGTTGTTCGGGCAGCCCGGCGCCTTGCTGGTGGTGCGCGCGCCAGCCCAGCCCCCCAGGCCGGCGGCCGGCCAGCCCGGCATTGCCTCCGATTACCTGCAGGCGCACTCCGACATCTTCATCGCCTTGCTGGCAAGCGGCGAAGTGCTGGCCTTCAATGGCCACGTCGACCTTGGAACCGGCGTGCGCACGTCCCTGGCCCAAATCGTCGCCGAAGAGCTCAACCTGGAATTCCGCCGCGTGCGCATGGTGCTGGGTCACACCGAGGCCACGCCCAACCAGGGCCCCACCATCGCCAGCGCCACCATACAAATCTCGTCCGTGCCCTTGCGCAATGCGGCGGCCCAGGCGCGCGAATTCTTCCTGCGCCAGGCGGCCGGGCTGTTCGGGGTCGAGGCCTCGTCGCTGGCCATTGCCGATGGCGTCATCCAGGCCCGCGACGGGCGACATGCTTCGTATTGGTCCTTGCTGGGCGACCAGCACATCCAGCTGGAATACAGCACCGAGGTGCCGCTGAAACCCGCTCATGCCTATACGATTATCGGCAAATCCGTCAAGCGGGTCGATCTCCCTCTCAAGGCAACGGGCCAGCTCGTTTACGTGCACGATATGCGCGTGCCCGGCATGTGGCACGGGCGGGTGGTGCGTCCACCCTATACGGGGCGCGACAGCGGCGCCTTTGTCGGCCATAGCCTGGTGTCCATCGACGAATCCTCCGTGGCGCACATTGCCGACGACATCCGCGTGGTGGCCATCGGCGACTTCGTGGGCGTGGTGGCCAGGCGTGAAGAGCACGCCATCAAGGCGGCTCGCGCCCTCAAGGTCGTCTGGCGCAAGCCCGACAGCCTGGCGCCATTGGGCGACCTCGATCAGGCCTTGCGCGCCGAACCCTATAAAGAGCGGGTGCTGGTCGAACAGACCAACGCCAGCGGGCAGGCCAAGGCCGGCGTGGTGCTCAAGCGCAGCTATGTCTGGCCCTACCAGATGCATGCCTCCATCGGCCCCTCGTGCTCGGTCGCCGATTTCACCGAAGAGCACGTCAGGGTGTGGTCGGGCAGCCAAAACCCGCATATGCTGCGGGTCGAGCTCAGCCGCCTGCTGAAGCTCGACGAAGGCCGCATCGAGATCATCCGCATGGAAGCCGCGGGCTGCTACGGGCGCAATTGCGCCGACGACGCCTGCGCCGATGCCGCCCTGCTTTCCCGGGCGGTGGGGCATCCGGTGCGCGTGCAGCTCACGCGCGAGCAGGAACACGGCTGGGAACCCAAGGGGGCGGCTCAACTGGTCGACATCACAGGCGCCACCGACACCCAGGGCAATCTGCTGTCGTACGACTTCGTCACGCGCTATCCCTCCAACGACGCGCCTACCCTGGCCTTGCTGCTTACCGGCACGCTCAGCGCCGAACCGCGCATGCTCGAAATGGGCGACCGCACTTCGGTGCCGCCCTACGATTACCCCAATATGCGTGTTGCCTGCCGCGATATGGCCGCCATCGTGCGCTCGGCCTGGCTGCGCGGCGTCTCGGCCATGCCGAATTCCTTCGCGCATGATTCCTTCATCGACGAACTGGCCGCCGAAACCGGCAGCGATCCGGTCGAGTTCCGGCTGCGGCATCTCAAGGACGAGCGGGCCCACGCCCTGCTGCGGGAAACCGCGCAAAGGGCGCACTGGACGGGCGCGCACGGTTCGCGCGGCAGCGTCGACGAAAACGGCCTGCTGCATGGGCGCGGCGTATCGTATGCGCGCTATGTCCACAGCCGCTTTCCGGGCTTCGGGGCGGCCTGGTCGGTGTGGGTCGTCGATATATCGGTTCATGCCGCCACAGGCCGCATTACCGTCAAGCGGGTCACCGTGGGGCAGGACACCGGCATGATGGTCAACCCCGATGGCGTGCGGCACCAATTGCACGGCAATATCATCCAGTCGCTCAGCCGGGTGCTCAAAGAGCGCGTGGCGTTCGATGCCACAGGCGTCGTCGACCTGGAGTGGGGCGCTTATCCCATCTTGTCGTTCACCGACGTACCCGTTGTCGACGTCTACCTGGCCGAGCGCCAGGACCAGCCCCCCATGGGGGCGGGCGAGTCTTCCTCGGTTCCCAGCGCGGCAGCCGTCGCCAATGCCTTGTTCGATGCGACCGGCGTGCGTTTCCGGGAAGTCCCCTTTACGCCCGAACGCATCGTGCAGGGCATGCAAAGCACGGAAACCGCCGCGGCGTAAGTTCAGGCCTTCCGTTCCAAGCCTTCCGTCGCGCCGTCATGCATGCGTCCTGGCCGGCGGCAAGCGCTCAAGACATGCGCGCGTTCAAGGCACGAACGACAGGCCAAGGCGTACCTGGGGGCCGCTCTTCTGGTTGTAGCCCAGCAGGGTCTCGCCGTAACCGCGGAAATACTGCAGGTGCAAATAGCCGTTCATATGAAGGAAGGTGTGCTGCAGCGGCCAGGCCGCCTCCAGTTGTGTGGCCGAATGGCCTTGCTTGCCTTGCCGGTATAGTCCCGCAAGCACCAGGCCGTTGTCCTGTTCCCAGCGCAGCTTCCAGTCCACATAGCCGGCATAGTCGGCGTAGTCCGGGTTTTCGTTTTTGGAAAAATAGCCTTTGATGCGGGGTGTGAAGCTCAGCGTGCTGCCGTTGCCGAAACGATAGTTCAGCTCGGGCTGGATGAAGCCGTCGTTGAGCGAGCGGGAATCGGCGCCGCCCTTGCCGTTGGATTTGTGCTCGACCCCGGTGCTCAGCCCCGCGTACCAGTTGTTGTCCGGCGATTGCCACAGCTTGTCGTTATGCCAGAACAGGCTGGGGTTGTAGGTGGTGTCGATAAAGGGCTTGGACTTGCCCTCCAGATCCCATAAGGCGGTTTGCGTGTAGCCCACATACAGGTAGTCCAGGAAGCCGGGCTTGCGGGCATCGCGGGGTGTCGAAAGCCGGTACTTGAAGCTGATCTGGAAGCGCGCGTTGGTGCCGCCTTTTGTGCCGACGTCGAAATAGATGGGCTCGAAAGGCGAGATGGCCGTGCGGAACGTGTCGAAGGCCGATGACGGAGCCGCTTGCGTCCCGCTTGCCGGCGGCGGCCCCTGGTCGACGGAGGCGCCCGCCGCCACGACGACCCTGTCCGGCAGTGGGGGGTCGGCCTGCCCGGGTGCCCCCGCTCCAGCGTCGATGACCGGCCCTTTGGCCGGCGTGCCTGCGACGCGGCTGGTCTCGAGCGGGCTGGTGTCCAGGGCAAGCAGTGTCCGCTCGCCTTCGATATTGATGGCTTGCAGTCCCTTGAGCGTCTTGGGAACGACGGCGCGCCAGGAAAAGGCGGCGAAGTTGTTGACGGGCAGGCGGACCGGTGCGGGCGATGTGTCCAGATAGGCCAGCGAGCGCACGGCCCGGCCGTTTTCGGATCGCCATTGCAGCACCAGGGTTTTGGGAGGCACCCATGAAAGCGCATTGGCCGTGTCGTTGAACAGCATGCCCTTGATGTGCACGGTGTCGCCGCTGGTGGCGTGCACGCTGTCCAGTTGATAGGTAATGCCAGCCTGCGCGCCGGAGCCCCACCAGAGGCCGAAGATCAGTAGCGATGCGCACAGCGTGCGTGCGACGGGTTTCGTGGGCAATGAAATGGGCATGGACCTTGCGCTTTGTGCTGAATGACCTGGTTCAAGACTTTAGCATTATGCTCCGCGCACAGTGCGGCACAATGTAAAGGAACGTTAGCAGTTGCCGACGGGATTGCCGGTGCCGTCGTGTACAATCCGGCTCCGCTTCGCACAGGGCTTCCCTGGCCCTGCGGCACAGGCCACTGGCGTTGCATACTATAATTAGCCGGTTTATTTCAGGCCGCCCTTAGCTCAGTTGGATAGAGCACTCGCCTTCTAAGCGAGCGGTCACACGTTCGATTCGTGTAGGGCGGACACCTTCCCAATGTCTTTTACATGCTTGCCGGGGATTCGCTTCCTGGCCGGGGGTCAAGTTGGCCGCGCGCCGTCCGAGGCATGAAAATCCTCCAGCCCGGCGGAGATTTTTTCGGCGGCGGCGCGCAGTTGCGGCGCGAATCGCTCTATGGCTTCGTCAAGCCGTACCGCGCGTGTCAGGTATATGACATTGAGGCAGCCCAGGGCTCGCTCATCGTGCATTATCGGCACCGCAATGGCGCCTATCTTTCCTTTCTCCTCGCCGTGGTTCCATTCGCCCGTATTGGTGCCCACGCCGTCCTTGCGTACCCGCCGCAGCAAATTTCGGATGAACACCGGGTCCGATGCCAGGCGCGCCTGTTCATCGCTGCCGGCCCGCAGCATTTGCAGGATCTCCTGGCGTTCCTCTTCCGCGCAGTTGGCAAAATAGGCTTGCCCGGCCGCGGTCAGCAGCATGGGCAGGCGCCTGCCCACCATGGAGCGGTGGAATGAAAGCGGGCTGAAGCGGTGTGTGGTTTCCCTGACTTGCAGGTAGTCGCCGTTGGGCGTGCTCAGGTCGGACGGCCACACGACCTTATGCAGCAGTTCGCCCATGATGGGGCTGGCTATGGTCGATATCCACTCGGAATCTGTGAATCCTTCGCTCAGCTCGCGTACTTTCAAGGCAAGACGAAAGCTGTCGTCCGACTCGCTGCGCCGCACAAAGCCGGTGTCGGCCAATGTTTCAAGCAGACGGCGCACGGTCGTGCGGTGCAGGCCCGTCATGTCGCTGAGTTCACCGCTGGTGGCCCGGCCCTTGGGGCAGGTGTTCAGGGCCCGCAATACTTCCAGCCCGCGCGACAGGCTTCTGACGGTTTTGTATTCCGAGCTGGATTTGGCTGGCGACATGATTTTCGTGGCGGGTGCGATATTGCCATGATAAGCGTCTTGTGCACCTGGTGCACATTTCAGGTTTTTTTTTGTGGAATCCGCGGCCCTGTCTTATCTTGGTCTCACAACTATTCCAACACACGGAGACAGGAATCATGGGCGTCGAGCACGATTCAACATTTCGCAGCATCTGGGCCGATTTGCGCGGCGTGGCGTTTTCGCAGGGCTGGATCGACGCGGGCGGCGTCAATACCCGTTATCTGCACGCGGGCGGCAAGGACAAGCCTGCCCTCATCTTCCTGCATGGGGTCGGCGGCCATGCCGAGGCCTACGTCCGCAACCTGAAGGCGCATTCCAGCCATTTTTCCACCTGGTCGATAGACATGATAGGGCACGGCTGGTCCGACCTTTCCGACGTTGATCTGGAAATCAGGCACTACATCGACCACTTGCTGCATTTCATGGATGCCGCCGGCATAAAAAAAGCCAGCCTCAGCGGCGAGTCCCTGGGCGGATGGGTGGCGGCCCGCTTCGCCATCGACCACCCCGACCGCATCGAGCGCCTTGTGCTCAATACGGCGGGCGGCTCGCAGGCGGATCCGGCCGTCATGGAAAGAATCAAGGCTTTGTCCATGCGGGCCGCCACCGACCCCAGCTGGGAATTCATCAAGGCGCGCCTGGAGTGGCTGATGGCGGACGAGTCCAAGGTGTATGACGACCTGGTGGCGACCCGCCAGGCCATGTACAGCCGCCCCGGCATGGAGCAGGCCATGCGCCACAACATGATTCTGCAGGACATGGAGGTAAGGCAGCGCAATATCCTGCGGCCCGAGGACTACGGAAGAATCAAGGCGCCGACCCTGGTCATCTGGACCTCGGACGATCCCACCGCGAATGTCGCCGAAGGAAGGCGCATTGCCTCGATGATTCCCGGCGCGCTGTTCACCGTCATGGAGAACTGCGGGCACTGGCCGCAGTTCGAGGACACCGCGCTGTTCGATGCGATGCATGTCGATTTCCTGTTGGGCAAACCCGTCGAAAACGCGCGGCCCGTTGCCTGATTGCCGGGTCAGGGCGCATCCGCAATATCCGGCCGGCCGTATCGATGGCCGGAATGGGCCAAACCGCACATTGGGGGCGAACGAAGATGGAAGGACTGGCTGAGGGCCTGGACGAGAGTGCCGAGGTGGTGATTGTCGGCGCTGGTCCGGTTGGCCTGTTGATGGCGAATTACCTGGGGGAGCAGGGCATACGCGTGCTGTTGCTGGAGCGCGGCGCCGAACTCATCGATTACCCGCGCGGCGTCGGTATGGACGATGAATGCCTGCGCTCCTTCCAGTCGGTCGGATTGGCGCAGGCGGTTCTGCCGCATACGACGCCAAGTCACTGGATGCGGTTCGTCACAGGCAAGGGCCGCTGCTTTGCTTCCATCGAGCCCGCCAACGACGAATTCGGCTGGTCCCGCCGGAACGCATTCATCCAGCCGCTTGCCGATCGCGTCCTGCTGCAGGGCCTGCAGCGCTATCCCAATGTAAAGGTATTGTTTTCGTGCACGCTCGGGTCCTTGTCGCAGACCGATGCCGGTGTGGTGCTGGGGGTAGAGTCCGATGCCGGCAGGGGCTGTATCGAGGCCGGCTATGTCGTCGGCTGCGACGGCGGGCGAAGCACGGTGCGCAAGCTGCTGGATATCCCGTTCGAGGGCGAGACGGATTCGAACCGCTGGATCGTGATCGACCTGAACAACGACCCGGTGGGCGTACCGCATGCCTATGTGTATTGCGATCCGGCCAGGCCCTACGTGTCGATCGCCCTGCCGCACGGCATCCGGCGCTTCGAGTTCATGCTGCTCGAAGGCGAGGCCAAGGACGATGTGGTGGAACCGGAGGTGCTGCGGAAAATGCTGGGAAAGGTCGTTCCCGATCCCGACCATGTAGACATCATCCGGGCGCGGGTCTATACCCACAGCGCGCGCCTGGCCACACGTTTTCGCGACCGGCGGGTCCTGATCGCCGGCGATGCCGCGCACATCATGCCGGTGTGGCAGGGCCAGGGGTACAACAGCGGCATACGCGACGCGACGAATCTGGCATGGAAGCTGGCTCTTGTGGTCAAGAACGTGGCGGGCGAGGCCCTGCTCGATACCTACGACGAGGAACGGCGCGAGCATGCGCGGGCCATGATCGCCTTGTCGCAGTTCGTCGGCCGCATACTGGCGGTGACCAACCCGCTGCTTGTGAGGCTTCGGGACGGCTTCACCTGGCTGCTTAACTACATACCCCCCGTCAAGCGCTATTTTGTCGAAATGCGGTTCAAGCCCATGCCCCGTTACCTGCACGGCGCCCTGGTGTATGCGGACGGCGTCGATCTGCATTCGCCGGTGGGCCGCATGTTCATACAGCCGCGCGTCAAGGCCGGGCCGGGCGAAGCGGCGACGCTGCTGGACGAGGTGCTTGGCGATTCGTTCGCCATCATCTGCTGGGGTGGGGACCCCAGCTACTGGATGTCCGACGCCACGCTTGCGCTTTGGCGCAGCCTGGGCGCCACGCTGGTTTCCGCCTGGCCCGAAACCCAGTTCGGCTACGAGGCCGCGCGCCAGACCGGCGAAGTCCGGGTGGTGGGCGATATCGGCGGCCAACTGAAGGAGTGGTTCGGCAACCATTCGTCCAACATCGTTTTTTTGCGCCCCGATCGTTTTGTGTGCGCCATGTGCAAGTCGCAGCAGATCGATGCCACCACCCAGAAGCTGGCAGTCGCACTGTCGCTGAAGAATGGAGTCCAGCATGAGCCTGATGAAGCTGCAATGTCTTTCGCATAGCCCGCTGATGGGGTGGGTCGACCCCGACGACGGGGTGGCGAGCTCGGCGCGCGAAGCGGTGGATGTGCTCAAGGACGACCTCGAGCGCTTCGATCCGGAACTGATCTTTCTATTCGCGCCCGATCATTACAACGGCTTTTTCTACGACTTGATGCCGTCGTTCTGTATCGGCGCGCAAGCGCATTCCATAGGCGATTACGGCTGGCTGGACGGGGACTTGAGCGTGCCGGAGGAACTGGCAGCCCAGTGCGTGGCAGCGGTTCAGGCGGCTGACGTGGATTGCGCGATTTCATACCGCATGCAGGTCGACCACGGGTTCGCGCAACCCCTGCAATTGCTGACGGGAGCGCTGGATCGCTATCCCGTCGTGCCGATTTTCATCAATTGCCTGGCCGAGCCCATGCCGTCCTTCAAGCGTGTGCGGCTGTTGGGCCACGCGGTGGGGCAGTATGCCGCTTCGTTGGGCAAGCGGGTGCTTTTCCTGGGCTCGGGGGGACTCTCGCATAACCCTCCCGCGCCGAAGCTTGCCGATGCCGGCCCGGAGGTTCGGGAGCGATTGACCGGGGGAGGGCGCAACCTTTCCACGGCCGACAGGGCGGCCAGGCAGCAAAAGACGTTCGATGCGGCCCGCCAGTTCGCCACAGGAGATTCCTCCCTTCATCCGATCAACCCCGATTGGGACGGTGAATTTCTCGAGACGCTCAAGCGGCGCAGGCTGGAAGATCTGGACGGCTGGGTGGACGCCCGGGTCAGCCAGGAGGCGGGCGGTTCGGCCCACGAGGTCAAGACCTGGGTGGCCGCCAACGCCGCCATGCAGGCCGCCACCAACGGCCGCTATCGCGTTCATTCGGATTACTACCGGGCGATTCCCGAGTGGATAGCCGGATTCGCCACCTTGCAGGGGAATCCTGAACCAGGGCAATGAATCCGGGAGGCGGGCAGGAAGCAGGGCGGCATGCCGTCCAGGTTGCGTTTCACCCTTTGCATATTCGACAAACATACGGAGACAGACAATGATCATCAAAGGCAAACTGATTGCGGCAGCATTGGCTTTCGTTGTTGTGCAGACGGCGCAGGCCGACATCAATATCGGCGTGGTGGCCTCGGCAACGGGCCCGGCGGCAGCGCTCGGCACGGACATCAAGCGCACTGTGGCGTTGATGCCCGCCACCATCGGCAAGGAGAAAGTCAACTACATCTTCATGGACGACGCCACGGATCCCACCGTGGCGGTCAAGGACACGCGCAAACTGATCTCGGAGGACAAGGTCGACGCCATCATCGGGCCCAACACCAATCCCAATGCTGCGGCCATGACGCTGGTGGTGAACGAAACCAAGACTCCGCTCATCATCATTTGCCCGTATCTGCCTCCGCAAGACAAGCGCCACTGGGTGTTCCAGTCGGTGCAGGATGCGGGCCTGATGGTGAGGCGCATCGTCGAGGACATGGCCGAGCGCAAGGCGAAGACAGTCGGGTACATCGGCTTTGCCGATAGCTGGGGCGAAACCGCCTATGTCGAATTGCAGAAGGCGGCCAAAGCGGCGGGCATCAAGGTTGTCGCCGACGAGCGCTACCATCGTCCCGACACCAGTGTTACGGGCCAGGTGATCAAGCTGATCGCCGCCAAGCCAGACGTGGTGTTCATCGGCGCATCCGGCGCGCCAGCCGCCCTGCCGCAAGCCGAGTTGCGCCAGAAGGGCTATACCGGACAAATCTATCAGTCTCACGGCGTCACCAGCAAGGCCTTCCTGCGCGTGGGCGGCAAGAACGTCGAGGGCGCTCTGATTCCCGTTGGCCCGGTCCTGGTCGCCGACCAGTTGCCCGACAGCATAGCCAGCAAGAAAGTGGGGGTCGACTTCAACAGCGCCTACGAGAAGATGTACGGCCCCGATTCGCGCTCCACGTTCGCGGGCTCGACCTGGGATGCCTTGCTGTTGCTTCAGAATGCGATTCCCGCCGCCCTGGAAACGGCGAAGCCGGGCACCGAGGCGTTCCGGGCGGCATTGCGTGATCAACTGGAGCGCACGCATGAGCTGGTCGGCGTCAACGGCGTCTACAACATGAGCGCAACCGATCACATCGGGCTGGACAAGCGCGGGCGCGTCCTGATCGAGGTCAAGGACGGCCGCTGGAAGTACGTGAAGTAAAGGCGGTAAAGGGTAAAGGCGAAGGCCGCCGGCCTTCAGGCGTCGAACAGGGTGGCCGGCAGTTGCTTTATCGCTTCGTACGTAAGGTTTATGTGTTCCGCCAGCACCTTACAGGCGCCGTCGGCGTCGCGGTTCAGCGTGGCGTCCAGTATGGCCTGATGCTCGGCATGCAGGTCGCGCGGAATGGGCTGGCGGGTGACCGTAAGCCGGCGGTAGCGTTCGGCCTGCTGGTTGAGGATGCCAAGGAAATGCTGCACCCAGGGCGATTGGCAGCCGCTGATCAAGGCCTGGTGGTACTCGCGGTTGCGGTCTTCCCATTCGTTGAAGCGCTCCGAGGGGTTCGCGGCCAGGCGCTCCTGGGCTCGATCCAGGCGGTGAAAAGCGGCCACGACCCGGCTTTCCCAGATGTCATCGCCGAATTGTATGGATTGCCGCAAGGCTTCGCATTCGAGCAGGATGCGGGTTTTCGTGATGTCCTGGAAGTCGGCCATGGAAATGGGCTTCACATGGAACCCGCGCTGGCCCTGCGTGACGACCAGGGCATCGGACACCAGCAGGGCCAGGGCTTCGCGCAGCGTGCCGGCCCCCACGCCGTAAGAGTCTTTCAGGTGTTCGACGCGCAGTTTGGCGCCGGGCGCCAGCCGGCCTTCGATGATGTCGCGCCGCAAATGGTGGTACGCAATGCCCACCAGCGTTTTGGAAGGCTCGGAAGCCGTGGCCTCGGCCTCCGACGGCGGCGCGGGCATGGACGATGCAAGCGTTTGGTCAAGCATGGTGGTTTCGGCGTCTGAGAGCGCAGGTCGTGAAGGATGATGGAAGTGTATATCAGATTTCGGCAAATATGGAAAAATTCGCTGTTTTTAAAAAATCTCGATAAAATTTATTGACTTCGATATTTTATGAATTTATTCTGTCGGCATTGGCAGTGTGCGGTATGCAATAAGAACAGAACAACTTTCATATCTATGCCCCGCCGCAGCGCGCGGCATCAGGAGACAAGACGTGATTCATTTGCATGACATTCGTTATGTTAGGCTCGGCACCCCGGATCTTGCCGGCTCGGTGCGCTACGCCACCGAGGTCCTGGGCCTGGAAGTGGCCCGCACCGAGGGAAAATCCGTCTATATGCGCTCCGACAGCCGGGATCACACCTTGTGCTACTTCGAGGGCGACCCCCGCGATCACACCGCCGCCTTCGAAGTCGACACCCAGGAAGAACTCGACCATGCCCTGGCCACCCTGTCCGAAAGCGGCTATCAGGCGCGCCGCGGCACGGCGGACGAGGCCGAACAGCGCTACGTGGGCGATTTCATCAATCTGAAAGACCCGTCGGGCAACAGCATCGACCTTGTCTATGCCCCGCACCACAGCGGCCGGCGTTATTTTCCGTCGCGCGATGCCGGCATTACCGGATTCAGCCATATCGGCTTGCGCACCCTGGACGCGCAGCGCGACGAACTGTTCTGGACCAATTTGCTGGGCGCCAAGGTCAGCGACCGCATCGGCCCGGCGCCGCTGCTGCGCATCGACGAGGTCCATCACAAGATCGCGCTGTTTCCGTCCACCTATCCCGGCGTGCAGCATATAAATCATCAGGTGGAAAGCATCGACGACGTCATGCGCGCCTATTACATCCTGAAGGAACGCAATATCCCCATCCGCTTCGGCCCTGGCCGGCACCCCACCTCGGGCGCCATGTTCCTGTACTTTGAAGGCCCCGACGGCATGGTGTACGAATACTCCACTGGTGTGCGTCTTATTACCGAAGAAGACGAGCTCACCTACCGCCCGCGCAATTTTCCTTTCGTGCCGGAGTCGTTCTGCATGTGGGGCGCGCGTCCCGATATCCCGGAGTTCAAGGCGTGACGCAAGCAGGCTTGATCGTGGACGCCGGCGACGAGCGCCAGCGCATCGTGCGCATTGCGGCGCGGTCGCTGGCCAGGGCGAACCTGGTGCATGCCTATGGGCATTGCAGTCTTCGTCTGGATGCCCGTTATTTTCTGGTGTGCGCGGCCAAGCCCATGGGGCTGATCGATGCCGGCGACCCGGGCACGGTGGTGCCGGTGGATGGCGAACTGCCGCAGGGGGTTCTGGGCGAGGTGCGCATACACCAGCAAATATACAAAAACCGCCCGGAAGCCGGCGGCGTCGTGCGCAGCATGCCGCGAGACGTCATGACCTTGTCGGCGGCGGGCATCACCCCCGCGCCGCGTCATGGCATGGGGTCGTATTTTTCGCCGGGCGTGCCGCTTTGGGACGACGTTCAACTGGTGCGCAGCGACGAGCAGGCAAAGGGCGTGGCTGCGGCCATGGCAGGCGCGGCGGCCATCGTCATGCGCGGCAACGGCGCGGTGGTCGCGGCCGAAGACCTGCAGACCGCGGTGGGGCTTACCTGGTATCTGGAAGACGCGGCGCGCATCGAACTGCAGTTGCGTTGCGCCGGGCTGGCGTCCGAAGCAGATGTCCTGACGCCCGAGCAGGCTTCGCGGCGCGCCACGCGCAGCGGCCGGATTTTCGAACGTATGTGGCAATACCTGGGGGCCGGCGATCCGGAATGGTTCGAGGCCATTTAGGCTGGCTCCAGCCCCGAAGCGATCTCCTTAATATGTGTTAACAGGCTCTGGTCCATCAACAAATCAACGAATCAACGAATCAACAAGCGGAACGACATCCATGAACGAATTCAAGAATTTCATCAATGGCCAGTGGGTCACCACCGGCAAGACCTTTGAAAACCGCAATCCGGTCGACAACAGCCTCATCGGCCTGGTGCACGAGGCCGGCCGCGGCGAAGTCGACGCGGCGGTCAAGGCGGCGAAGGCCGCGCTGACGGGGCCCTGGGCATCGCTCAAGCTCGAGCAGCGCGTGGACCTGCTGCACGGCATCGTCGATGGCATCAACCAGCGGTTCGACGACTTCCTGGACGCGGAAATCGCCGATACCGGCAAGCCCCACGTGCTGGCCAGCCACGTGGACATTCCGCGCGGTGCGGCGAATTTCAAGATTTTCGCCGATCTCATCCGCAACGTGCCCAACGAAAGCTTCGGCATGGACACCCCCGACAACGGCCGCGCCCTCAACTATGCCATTCGCGCGCCGCGCGGCGTGATCGGCGTGGTGTGCCCATGGAACCTGCCATTGCTGCTGATGACCTGGAAGGTCGGGCCGGCCCTGGCTTGCGGCAACACCGTCGTGGTCAAGCCTTCCGAGGACACCCCGGCCACGGCCACGCTGCTGGGCGAAGTCATGAACAAGATCGGCATGCCGGCGGGCGTCTACAACGTGGTGCACGGCTTCGGCCCCGATTCGGCCGGCCAGTACCTGACCGAGCATCCCCTGGTGGACGGTATTACCTTCACCGGTGAAACCGGCACTGGCGAAGCCATCATGAAGGCGGCCGCTAAAGGCGTCAGGCCGGTGTCGTTCGAGCTGGGCGGCAAGAACCCCGGCATCGTGTTCGCCGATGCGGATTTCGACAAGGCGGTCGCCGGCATTGCTCGCTCGACCTTCGAGAATACCGGGCAGGTTTGCCTGGGCACCGAGCGGGTCTACGTGCAGCGCCCCATTTTCGAACGCTTCGTCGCGGCGCTCAAGCAGCGTGCCGAGTCTTTCAAGCTGGGCCGCCCCATGGATGCCGGCGTCAATTTCGGTCCCCTTATCTCCCTGCAGCATCGTGAAAAAGTGCTCAGCTACTACAACAAGGCCAAGGCCGAGGGCGCAACCATCGTTACCGGCGGCGGCGTGCCCGCCATGCCCGAGCCCCTGAGCGCAGGCGCCTGGGTGCAGCCCACCATCTGGACTGGCCTGCCCGAAAGCTCGCCCGTCATCCGCCAGGAAATCTTCGGGCCCTGCTGTCACATTGCGCCGTTCGACACCGAGGAAGAAGTCATCAAGCTGGCCAACGACACTCCCTACGGCCTTGCCGCAACGGTCTGGACCCAGGATCTCAGCGTTGCGCACCGCATGGGCGCCGCGCTGGAAGTCGGCCTGTGCTGGGTCAACTCCTGGTTCCTGCGCGACTTGCGCACGTCGTTCGGCGGCGCCAAGCAGTCCGGCATCGGCCGCGAAGGGGGCGTGCATTCGCTGGAGTTCTACACCGAACTGCGCAACGTCTGCGTAAAACTGTAAGTGGCCGCCATGAAACCAGAAGACATCCAGAAGTACGGCGATGCGCTATACCAGGCGCTCAAGACCCGCTGCGCCATCGATCCGCTTACGCAAACCCACCCGGGCATCACGATCGAAGACGCCTACCGCATACAGCTTCGCATGATCGACCAGCGCCTGGCCGAAAGCGGCGAGCGTGTCATCGGCAAGAAAATCGGGGTCACCAGCCAGGTCGTCATGGACATGCTGAACGTCGACCAGCCCGACTTCGGTCACCTGACTTCCGGCATGGTGTATGGCGATGGCGCCGCCATTCCCGCCGATGCTCTGATCGCGCCCAAGGCCGAGGGCGAAATCGCCTTCGTGCTCAAGCACGACCTGACCGGTCCCGGCGTCACCAACGCCGACGTGCTGCGCGCCACGGAATATGTCGTGCCGTGCTTCGAGATCGTGGACTCGCGCATCCGCGACTGGAAAATCAAGATCCAGGACACCGTGGCCGACAACGCTTCGTCGGGCGCGTTCGTGCTGGGCGATGCCGTTGCCGATCCGCGCAAGATCGACCTTTCCGTGGTGGGCATGACGCTCGAGAAAAACGGCGAGGTCGTGGCAACCGGCGCGGGGGCCGCGGCCCTGGGCCACCCCGTCAATGCGGTGGCATGGCTGGCGAATACGCTGGGCGGGCTGGGCATGGGGCTCAAGGCCGGCGAAGTGATTCTTTCGGGATCGCTGGCGGCCATGGTGTCCGTGCAGGCGGGCGACAACTTGCGGATGACCCTGGGCGGCGTGGGTTCCGCGGGCGTGCGCTTCATTTGATACAGGAAAGGCAATGGCACTCGACAAGGCAACGGTACAAAAACTGGCGGAACACCTGGATCAGGCAGAGACGCAGCGCAAAGAGGTCGTGAAGATCACCGACGACCACCCCGATCTGGACTGGGATGACGCCTACGCCATCCAGGATGCGCTGCGGGCCATCAAGGTGGCGCGCGGCACGCGCATCGCCGGCTTGAAGATGGGGCTGACTTCGCACGCCAAAATGAAGCAGATGGGCGTGGTCGATCCGGTGCGCGGCTTTCTCACTGACTACGGCCAGGTGGCCGATGGTGGCGAATGCGATACCGCGGGGCTGATCCATCCCAAGGTGGAGGCGGAAATAGCCTTCGTGACCAAGCGCGCGCTGTCGGGGCCCGGTTGCCACATCGGCGCGGTGCTGGCGGCCACCGATTTCGTGGTGCCTGCCCTGGAGGTCATCGATTCGCGCTACCTGAACTTCAAGTTCGACCTCAAAAGCGTCATTGCCGACAACACGTCGGCGGCGCGCTACGTGGTGGGCGGCAATGCGGGAGATGCCGTGGGCATGGACCTGAAGAATCTGGGCGTGGTCATGGAAAAGAACGGCGAAGTCGTGGCGACGGCGTCGGGCGCGGCGGTATTGGGGCACCCCGCCCAAAGCGTGGCGATGCTTGCCAACATGTTGGGTGCGCGCGGCGAGGAAATTCCCGCCGGCACGTTGATTCTTACCGGCGGCGTTACGGAAGCCGTGGCGGTCGCCAAGGGCGATGTCATCAATGTACGTTATCAGCATCTGGGCTCGGTATCCGTGCGCTTCGTCTGATCGAGGCAGCGGGCAGGGCGCCGGCGAGTGTGGGAAATGTCAAAGGAAAAATCATGGCAAAGAATGGAAAGGTAAAGGTGGCGATCATCGGCTCCGGCAATATCGGCACCGACTTGATGATCAAGGTGTTGCGCAATGCGCAACACCTTGAAATGGGCGCGATGGTGGGCATCGACCCGGCTTCGGACGGGTTGGCCCGCGCGCAGCGGATGGGGGTTGCGGCCACATCGGACGGCATCGACGGCCTGGTGGCCATGCCCGATTTCGCGGATATCCGCATCGTGTTCGACGCCACGTCGGCGGGCGCCCATGCGCGCCACAACGAGGTCCTGCAAAAGCATGGCGTGCAGGTCATCGACCTCACGCCCGCGGCCATCGGGCCTTATGTCATCCCGTCCATCAATCTGGACGAGAAGCTGGACGCGACGAACATCAATATGGTGACTTGCGGCGGGCAGGCCACGATTCCCATCGTCAAGGCGGTGTCGCGCGTGGCCAAGGTGCATTACGCGGAAATCGTGGCGTCCATTTCCAGCCGCTCGGCCGGCCCCGGCACGCGCGCCAATATCGACGAATTCACCGAAACCACGTCCAGGGCCATCCAGGTTCTGGGCGGGGCCACGCGGGGCAAGGCGATCATCGTGCTGAATCCGGCCGAGCCGCCGCTCATCATGCGCGACACCGTGTTCACCTTGTCCGAACCGGGCGACCAGGCCGCCATCGAGGCCAGCATCCAGGAAATGGTCGCCAGCGTGCAGGCCTACGTGCCGGGCTACCGCCTGAAGCAGGAGGTGCAGTTCGACCTCTATGACGAAAGCCATCCCCTGAATGTGCCGGGGCTGGGCAAGCTGGCCGGCCTGAAGACCTCGGTGTTCCTCGAGGTGGAAGGCGCGGCGCATTACCTGCCGGCCTACGCGGGCAATCTGGACATCATGACGTCGGCGGCGCTGGCCTGCGCCGAGCGGCTGGCCTCGACCCGCCTGGCGGATGTGGCGGCCTAGTACGGGAGAATCGAAATGAGCACTAAAAAACTGTATATCTCTGATGTGACGCTGCGCGACGGCAGCCATGCCATCCGGCACCAGTACAGCATCGCCAACGTCAAGCAGATCGCCAAGGCGCTGGACGAGGCCCGGGTCGATTCCATCGAGGTCGCGCATGGCGACGGCCTGGCCGGTTCGAGTTTCAACTACGGCTTCGGCGCGCATACCGACCTGGAGTGGATCGCGGCGGTGGCCGAAACGGTCAAGCACGCCAAGGTCACCACCTTGCTGCTGCCGGGCGTGGGCACGGTGCACGATTTGCGCGCCGCCTACGATGCCGGCGCGCGCGTGGTGCGCATCGCCACCCATTGCACCGAGGCCGACATTTCCAAGCAGCATATCGAATATGCGCGCGAGCTGGGCATGGATACCGTGGGCTTCCTGATGATGAGCCACATGAACGCGCCCGACAAGCTGGCGCAGCAGGCCAAGCTCATGGAAAGCTATGGCGCGACTTGCGTGTACGTGGTCGACTCGGGCGGCGCCCTGAACATGAACGACGTGCGCGACCGCTTCCGCGCGTTCAAGGACGTGCTCAAGCCCGAAACCGAAACGGGCATTCATGCGCACCACAACCTGTCCCTGGGCGTGGCCAATTCCATCGTGGCGGTCGAGGAAGGGTGCGACCGCGTCGACGCCAGCCTGGCCGGGATGGGGGCGGGCGCGGGCAATGCGCCGCTGGAAGTGTTCATCGCGGCGGCCGAGCGCCTGGGCTGGAACCACGGCTGCGATTTGTACAAGCTGATGGACGCGGCCGACGACATCGTGCGTCCTTTGCAGGATCGTCCTGTGCGGGTGGACCGCGAGACGCTGGCGCTGGGCTATGCCGGCGTCTATTCCAGTTTTCTTCGGCATGCGGAAGCCGCCGGCGAAAAGTACGGGCTGAAGACCGTCGACATTCTGGTCGAGCTGGGACGCCGCCGCATGGTGGGCGGCCAGGAGGACATGATCGTCGACGTCGCCCTGGATCTTTTGCAAAAGCAGCCTGGCTGATTGCGACAGTAAAGCCTTACCTCAACAGAAAACCAAAATCTCAGGAGACACGAATGAAGAAAGTGACAAGCGCCGTATTTTTGGCTGGATCCGTGCTGGCCGCGGCATCGGCCCATGCCGATGTGACCGTGGGCTTTTCGGGGGTGATGTCCGGCCCCGCGGCGGTTCTGGGCCAGGACCAGCACGACGGGTTCATGCTCGCCATCGAGCAGCTGGGCGGCAAATTCGGCGACCAGAAGGTCAACGTGGTCAGCGAGGACGATCAGCTCAAGCCCGACGTCGGCGCCCAGATCATGCAAAAGTTCATCGAGCGCGACAAGGTCGACGCCATCGTCGGACTGGGCTTTTCCAATGTCCTCATGGCCGAACTGCGCCGCGTCAAAGAGTCCGGCGTGCCGGCGCTTGCCACCAACGCTGGGCCGGCGCCCGTCGCGGGCAAGCTGTGCTCGAAAAACCTGTTCGGCCTGGCCTGGCAAAACGACACCATGTCCGAAGCCATGGGGCAGTATGTGCAGGATCTTGGCCTGAAGTCGGCCTATCTGATGGCGCCAAGCTACCAGGCCGGCAAGGACAAGCTGGGCGGCTTCAAGCGCTATTACAAAGGCAAGATCGTCAAAGAGGTCTATACCCCGCTTGGTCAGCTGGACTATTCCGCCGAAATCTCCAACCTGCAAGCCGCCAAGCCTGACGCGCTGTTCGTGTTCTACCCCGGTGGATTGGGCATCAACTTTGTCCGGCAGTTGGGCCAAGCCGGTCTGATGGGGCATTTGCCCTTCTTCTCCGAGGGCGCCATCGACTCCAACACGCTGGTCGCTTTGAAGACGCAAGCTGCCGGATCCATCTACGGCGCAACCTGGTCGCCCGTTCTGGATAACGCCCAGAATAAGAAGTTCGTCAAGGCGTTCCAGGAAAAGTACGGGCACACACCGTCCGAGTACGCTGCCAATGCCTACGATGCCGCCTATCTCCTGGATGCGGCCGTGCGCAAGGTCAAGGGCAATGTGTCCGACCGGGCGGCATTCGTGGCGGCCGTCAAAGAGGCTGGCTCCACCTTCCCTACGGTACGTGGGAAATTCGCCTTCAACACCAATAACATGCCCATCCAGAACGTGTATGCGTTCAAGGCGGTCAAAGAGGGCGATCAGATCGCTGTGAAGAAGCTGGCAACGGTGTTCACTGATCACCAGGACGCCTACGTGAGCAAGTGCGACTTGAAGTAGCTAAAAGGGGGTTGGGGCGCGCAGCCTGGTTCGGCCGTGCGCCTTGCCTTCAAGACGGAAGTCATCAATGAATAGTTCACTGTTTCTGTCCCAGTTGCTCAACGGCCTGCAACTGGGGGTTCTGCTGTTCTTGCTGTCGTCGGGGCTGACCCTGATCTTCGGCATCATGAACTTCATCAACCTGGCGCACGGCTCGCTGTACATGGTGGGCGCCTTCATCGGCGCAGCCACCTACAACGCCAGCGGCTCCTTCCTGTTTTCGGTGGCGGCCGCCATGGCCTCCGCGGCCATCGTGGGGGCGCTCATCGAGCACCTGGTGGCGCGGCCGCTGTACCGCTACGATCATTTGTATCAAGTGCTGGCCACGTTCGGGCTGATGATGTTCTTCAATGAACTGGCCATCGTCATATGGGGCAACCGGCCGTATTTCGTCGAGATCCCGCAATTCATCCGCGGCGCCGTCACCATTTTCGGCGCGCCGTATCCTGTTTACCGCCTGCTGATCATCGCGATCGGCATCGTGGTGGCGTTCGGCGCATGGTTCCTCATCCAGAGGACGCGGTTCGGCATGCTGACCCGCGCCGGCGCCACCAGTTCCGCCATGGTCAGCGTCCTGGGTGTGAATATCGATCTGCTCAAGAAGGCCCTGTTCATGCTGGGCGCCGCCCTGAGCGGGCTGGCGGGAACGCTGGCCGGCCCCATACTCTCGGTGCAGTCGGGCATGGGCGACCCGGTGCTCATCCTGGCCCTGGTGGTGATCGTGGTCGGCGGCATCGGTTCCATACGGGGCGCCTTGTTCGCCGCCATCGTCATCGCCATCATCGACACACTGGGCAGGGCGTATCTGCCGTTCCTGCTGGGCCTGGTGCTGCCGCCGTCCGCGGCCAACACAACGGGAAATGCCGTGGCATCCATGCTCATCTACATTCTCATGGCCTTCGTTCTGGCCTTCAGGCCGCACGGCATCATGGTTTCCGCCAAGCGTTAGCGGCAGGCGGCAAGGAAGGAATCGATCATGTTTAGAGTGAAATCCGTAATCTGGATAGCGGCCCTGTTTTTCGTGCTGGCCTGCATCCCGTTCGTGGCGCATGCGCTGGACGAACCGTTCTACGTCACGTTCTTCGCGCGCGTGCTGGTCTATGCATTGGCTGCTTGCGCCCTGAACGTCGTGCTGGGCCTGGCGGGCCTGGTCAGCTTCGGGCATGCCATGTTCATCGGCCTGGGCTGCTACACCGTGGGAATACTCAGCTACTACGGCATCGACAATGGCTGGATTCAACTGCTGGTGTGCATTGCCGCCTGCGTGGTGGTGGGCGTGCTGGTCGGCACGGTCTGCCTGCGCACCTCGGGCATCGGCTTCATCATGATCACCCTGGCTTTTTCGCAGATGCTGTATTTCCTGATGATCAGCCTGACGGAATTCGGCGGCGACGACGGCCTGAATATCTACGCGCCCAGCGATTTCGGGTTTTTCCAGCTCGACGGCAGCAGCGAGGTGTATTGGGCGGCATGGGCGCTGTTGCTGGCGCTGGCCGTGTTCCTGTTGCGGTTCCGGGTGTCGCCCTTCGGCATGGTGCTGCGCGCCACGCACATCAATCCGCGGCGGGTGGATGCGTTCGGCTACTCGGTGTTCGGGGTGCAACTGGCGTCCTACGTCATGTCCGGCGTCATCACGGGCATCGCGGGGTTCCTGCTGGCCAACCTCACCGCCTTCGCTTCTCCCAGCTATATCGCCTGGCATGTTTCGGGCGAACTGATCGTCATGGTCGTGATCGGCGGCATCGGCGCGGTGACCGGCCCCATCGTCGGCGCCCTGGCTTTCCTGGTGATGGAAGACGTGCTCAAGGGCTGGACCTCGCACTGGATGCTGATAATGGGGCCGATCATCGTGCTGATCGCCTTGCTGGGCAGAAACCAGTTCGCCTGGCTGAAGGCCTGCCTGAAAAGGCCGGCGCCCTCGGCCGGCCCCGCGCGCCCCATCGCCAGCAGTTCCGTTGCGGGAGAAAGCCTATGAACGCCGCGGCGAATCCCCTTGCGCTGCGCACCAGCGGGCTGGTGCGCTATTTTGGCGGGCTGAAGGCGACCAACGATGTTTCCTTCGATATCGCTCCCGGCGAACTGCGGGCCATCATCGGGCCCAACGGTGCCGGCAAGACCACGCTCATCAACCTGCTGACGGGCGAGCTGTCGGCTCATGAAGGCCGGATATTCATCGGCAGCAACGACGTCACGGCCCAGCCCATTCAACAGCGCGTCGGGCTGGGGCTGCTGCGCTCGTACCAGATCACCTCGGTGTTCGACGCCTTCACCGTCTACGAGAACGTATGCCTGGCGGCCCGGCGCAAGCAGGGCCTGGGCTTTGCCGTGTGGAAGCCATTGACCGGCTATCGCGACATCGCCGACAAGGCGCTGCGTGTGATCCAGGACTGCCATTTGGGCGACGTGGCGCATGTCACCGCCGACAACCTGGCCTATGGGCAGCGGCGGCAGCTGGAAATCGCCATGGCCCTGGCGGCCGACCCGCGCATCCTGCTGCTGGATGAACCCATGGCGGGAATGAGCTCTGCCGAAGGCGCCGCCGCCGTTGAAATGCTGCGTTCGCTCAAAGGCAAATACACCATTTTATTGGTCGAGCACGACATGAACGCCGTTTTCGCGCTGGCCGACCGCATCAGCGTCCTGGTGTACGGAAGCATCGTGGCCACAGGCACCGTCGAAGAAATCCGCAACCACCCCGAAGTCCGCCGCGCCTATCTGGGCGATGACGAGGACGCTTGAATACAGGAGCCCCGGGCATGCTTTCCATTCAGCAGTTGGCCGCCAAGTACGGCGCGTCGCAAGCGCTTTTCAATGTCGATCTCGAGGTGGCGGCGGGACAGGTGGTCGGCCTGATCGGCCGCAACGGCATGGGGCGCACCACCGTCATCAAGTGCTTGTTCGGCCTGCTGCCGTCCGTGGCCGGTACCATACAGTTCGAGAACAAGCGTCTCAACGGACTGGCGCCGTATCGAATCGGGCGCCTGGGCATTTCGCTGGTGCCCGAGGGCCGGCAGATATTTCCAACCCTCAGCGTCGAGGAAAATCTGGTCGCCACGGCCTCCAAATCCGGAGCCTCCAGCCCATGGACGCTGGAGCGCATCTACCGCTTTTTCCCTCGTTTGAAAGAGCGTCGGCAGAACCTGGGCACGCAGTTGTCGGGCGGCGAGCAGCAGATGCTGGCCATCGGCCGGGCCCTGATGACCAACCCCCGCTTGCTGGTGCTGGACGAGGCCACCGAGGGCCTGGCGCCCATTGTCCGGGCGGAAATCTGGAAAGTGCTGCAGGAACTCAAGAGCGAAGGTCTTTCCATGATCGTGGTCGACAAGAACACCAAGGCGCTGCTGCGCCTGGCCGACCATAATTTCATTCTGGACAAGGGCGTGACCGTGTGGCGGGGCAGCTCGCCCGAACTGGCCGCCCGCCCGGACCTGATCGACCGCTATGTGGGCGTTTGAGCCGGAGCCTGCCGTTCGCCATCGATCATTTTTTCCAGCTTGCGGCGCGCGCGCACTGCGCCGGCATCGGTTGTCAGCAAAACAGGACCCAGACCGAATAGATCGTCGGTGCCCATGGCCATTTGTTGTTCGCGTAGCATGGGTTTGTCTTGGTTGCCGAAGGCATTGAGCATGGCCGCCTGGCGTTTGGCGTTGACGTCTTCATCATCCATGAGAAATTGCCGGGTCAGCCAGAAGAAGTAGTGCGAGGTGCCGGCGGTTTCCGGCGTGGCGATGTGGGCGTTGTGGGTCAGCAGGCCCTGCTCGTAAGGCTGCCCCGTTGGCACGATGGCGATGTCCAGCTTCATGGTGGCCGGAGCCTGCCAGTGCACTTGGGTTCGGAAATCCACCGCCTGACCTGGTTGCGGCAGGTATTGGTCATAGGCCGGCAGGGCTTTTTCGTTGTTGTTTTCCCAGGTGATGCATAGGCCGTCTCCGGCTTCCTCAACGGCTGGCTTCGAGCGGGTGAAGGCGCCGCCGCCTACCGACTCGGGGTGCAGGAAATCGGCATGACTGAGATCCATGACATTGTCGGCGATCAGCTTGTAATTGGATTCCGTCCATAAATAGCCGCGTGATGCCGCACTGGGTTTGACGGCGTGCATGAAGCTGAAATCAGGAATTGTATGGGGGGTGGCTTGGGCTTCTTCGCCCATCCATATCCAGATAACGCCGTGCCGCTCGATGACGGCATAGGCCTTTACGCGAGCGGCCTTGGGGATATTGCCGTGGGGGTTGCGCGTACAGGCTCCCGAGCAGTCGAACTCCAGCCCGTGATAGGCGCACTGGATGGCATCGCCAGTGATGCGGCCAAGATGCAACGGCACGAAGCGGTGGGGGCAGCGGTCGTGCAGGGCGGCAATCGCGCTGTCGGCGCGGCGATAGAAGGCGATAGGCTCATCGAGCAGAGTTCGATGAAAGATTTCGCCTGGTTGCACGTCGTCGGCCCATGCGGCCATGTACCAGGTATTGCGCAGATAGTCCATGTCGATCCTCCTTGTCGTAGTTCATGGATCAACTGTAGCGATTGTCATAGAATGTTAGAAGCAAATTCTAGTTATTCACACTATTTGATTTATTTATACTTTGTCCATCGATCTCAATCTTTTGCGGGTGCTGCTGGCGGTTTATGAAACCGGCAATGTCACCCTGGCAGCGTCGAGCCTCAATATGAGCCAACCGGCGGCCAGCGCCGCTTTGGGGCGCCTGCGCCGGGCCTTTGGCGACCCGCTCTTCGTCAGGCGCGATCTACGCATGGAGCCTACGCCACTGGCGCAAAGCATCATCAGAAAAACACGCGAGGTCATCGATGTCATTGACCACGACATTCTGTCTCCCGCGCAGTTCGAGCCGCGGCATTATTCGGGCGAGTTCTGTTTTTGCCTGACCGAAGTGGGCGAGGTCGTGCTGTTGCCGATGCTGCATCAGCGGATCAAGCAATTGGCGCCGGCAGCCAGGCTAAGGTCGATCAGCTTGAACCCGCGCGATCTCGATGACGCCTTGCGTGATGGACGGGTGGATCTGGCAATCGGCTATTTTCCCGATTTGACTGGTGCCGACATGTATCAGCAAAGACTGTTTTCTCATGATCTGGCATGCGTAGTTCGTTTGGGTCACAGAATTCGCGGCATGCGCATGACGATGAAGCAATTCTCCTCCGCCGAGCATTTGTTGGTGCGCGACGGCAGCCGCAGCCTGGAAATGTACGAGCAGCATCTCGTCGATCATGGGATAGAGCGCCGCATTGCCATGCAGACCTCGCATTACATGAGCGTTCCCGCTTTGGTCGAGCAGTCCGATTTCGTAGTGGTGCTGCCCCGTACGATTGCGCAGATGTTCGCCAGTGGCGGCAATATCCGGGTCGTGGGCGCTCCGGCCGATATTCCTCGCTACGATCTGAAGCAGTATTGGCACAGGCGCTTTAACAATGACTCCCGCAACAAATGGCTCAGGGGCGTGGTTTTCGAGGCGTTCGAGGGCTTTCTTGCCGATTCCGCGCCGTCAGGGAAAGCGGAACGAGGTGGAGCGCCGACGTAATGACTAGGAGGCGGCTTTGCTCAGCGGGCATGGCCGGCAGCTTATGGATTATATTGTTAGGCTTGACTCAATAATATCTGGACGTGGCTGCCGGCCCGCGCCTTGCTGTCGCGCGGCGGCGCCCCGTATCGGTTCGAAAAATCAATGGAGAATGGTGTATGTCGAGTATCAGCGGTGTGGTGCAAGGAAGGGTTCAGTGCCCGTCCGATCTCAGCGAGGCGAACTATAACCTGCAGAAGGCGTTTCCGGATTTTGCCGAGACGCTGGGCCGCTGGCGCAGCAGCAGCCGCGAAGTCCTGCAAAAGCTGACGCCTTCCGTCGACATTCCCTATGGCGACAAGCCGCTGCAGAACCTGGATTTCTACCGCGCGGCGGCCGTCAACACGCCCTTGCTGGTTTTCGTCCATGGCGGGTATTGGCAGGGCGGGGACAAGAACGACGTGGGTTTCATTGCCGCGCCTTATGTCCAGGCCGGCATCAGCGTGGCCGTCATCAACTATTCGCTGGCGCCGGCGGCCCGGGTCGAGGACATGGTCGCGGAAGTGCGCCAGGCCATTGCCTGGCTGCGCCAGAACGCCGAGCATCTTTCCGTGAACACCAGCCGCATCTCGTTGATGGGACACTCGGCGGGCGGCCATCTGGTCGCCTCCATGATCGCCCAGGACGAAGAAGGGACGCGCTATCCCCATCTGGCCAATGTGTTCCCCGTCAGCGGCCTGTTCGACTTGCCGCCGCTGCTGCCTTCCTACGTGAATAACGCACTGTCGCTGGATCTTGCGCGGGCCGAGGCGCTAAGCCCCATTACCGGGTCGGGTCCGCGGGCGACCCGCGTCTACACCATCATCGGCGAACTGGAAACCACCCAACTGCACCTGCAGTCGTTCGCCCTGGCGCAGCGCTGGAAGCAGGTGCTGGCGCACTATGTCGTGCCTGCCACGGATCACTTCACGGTGCTGGAAGCGCTGGGCGATCCGGCCTCCGTCTATGCCCAGGCGGTGATCCAGGCCATCAACGCCCAATAAAGGTGGAGCAGTCCTTGAACACCCCGGCAGTCAATCATGAATCGGACTGGGTGGCGCGCAGCCTGAGCAGTGTGTGGCATCCGTGCACCCAGATGCAGCATCACGAAACCATGCCCTTGGTGCCCGTCAGCCATGGGCGCGGCGCCTGGCTTTACGACCACGACGGCCATCGCTACCTGGACGGCATCAGCTCGTGGTGGGTCAATCTGTTCGGCCACGCCAATCCTCGCATCAACGACGCCATCAAGGATCAGCTCGACCTGCTCGAGCACGCCATGCTGGCGGGCTTTACCCACGAGCCCGTCGTGCGGCTTTCTGAACGCCTGTCCGCCCTGACGGGCAATGTGCTGGGGCATTGCTTTTATGCTTCCGACGGCGCGTCGGCAGTCGAGATCGCCTTGAAGATGAGCTTTCACTTCTGGCGCAACAGCGGTTGCACGGACAAGCGCGAGTTCGTCTGCGTTCAGGGCAGCTACCATGGCGAAACCATCGGCGCCCTGGCCGTGACCGACGTGGCCCTGTTCAAGGAGGCCTACAGCCCCTTGGTGCATCAAGCGCACGTGGCGCCGTCGCCGGACGCGCGCCTGGCGGAGCCGGGCGAGTCCGCGGCCGACGTGGCGCGCCGTGCCGTGGCGGGCCTGGACGCCTTGCTGCAGGCGCGGGAAGGGCGGGTGGCGGCGGTCATCGTCGAGCCGCTCGTGCAATGCGCGACCGGCATGGCCATGCACGACCCGCTTTATCTTTCCGAGCTGCGGCGTGTTTGCGATGCGCACCACGTGCACATGATCGCCGACGAAATCGCGGTGGGCTGCGGGCGCAGCGGCACGTTCTTCGCCTGCGAGCAGGCCGGTGTCTGGCCGGATTTCCTGTGCCTTTCCAAGGGAATCAGCGGCGGCTACCTGCCCCTGTCGCTGGTGATGACGCGCGACAACGTATTCCAGGCCTTCTACGACCAGGACGTGACGCGCGGGTTCCTGCACTCGCATTCGTATACCGGCAATCCGCTGGCCTGCCGCGCCGCCCTGGCAACCCTGGATATTTTCGACGAGGACGACGTCCTCAACGCCAATCGCCGGCGCGCAATTGCACTGACCAAGGCTTTGCAGCCCTTGGCGGAACATCCCCGCGTACGCCATTTCCGCAATCGCGGCATGATCTGGGCCTTCGATGCCCAGTGTTCGACGCCGCGGCAGCAGGTGGGCTTTTCGCGCAATTACTTTACCGCCGCCTTGCGGCGCGAGCTGTTGCTGCGTCCCATCGGCAACACGGTGTACCTGATGCCGCCCTACGCGCTGGGCGACGAGGAAATCCATCACCTGGCCAGCCGCGCCCTGGCGGTTTTCGATGAAGTCCTGGCGGACGCATGACCATGGAACTGCTTACACGAATCCAGCGCGAATTGAACCTGCTGGAGCAGCAAGGCTTGCGGCGCATCCTGCGCGTGGCCGACACGCCCTGCGCGCCGCGAGTGCAGGTCGACGGGAAGCCGATGCTGGCTTTTTGCAGCAACGACTACCTGGGCCTGGCGGCCGATGCGCGCATTGTGCAGGCCTTGCGCGAAGGAGCCGGGATCTACGGTGCCGGAAGCGGCGCTTCGCATTTGATCAGCGGCCATTCCAGGGCGCATGCCCTTCTGGAAGAGCGGCTGGCGCACATGCTCGAGCCTTTCGTGCCGTCGGCCAAGGCCCTGTATTTCAGTACCGGGTATATGGCCAATCTGGCTCTCATGACGGCGCTGACCTGCATGGATCCGCAGGCGGAAATCTTCTCCGAGGCGCTGAACCATGCGTCCTTGATCGACGGCATGCGCCTTGCGCGCGCCGCGGTCAAGGTCTATGCCCATGGCGATGTCGCGGCGCTCGAACAATTGCTGGGCGCCAGCAAGTCGGCCACCAAGGTCGTCGTGACCGACAGCGTGTTCAGCATGGACGGCGATCTGGCCCCATTGCGGCAATTGCTGGCGTTGTGCGAAAAGCATGGGGCCTGGCTGGTCGTGGACGATGCCCATGGTTTTGGCGTGTTGGGGCGCAGAGGGCATGGCGTGCTGGAACACCTGGATCTGCGATCCGATCACCTAGTGTATTTGGGCACGCTGGGCAAGGCGGCGGGCGTAAGTGGAGCTTTTGTGGCCGCCCACGCCGACGTCGTCGACTGGATGGTGCAAAAGGCCCGCTCCTATATTTATACGACGGCCTCCTCGCCGGCTTTGGCCCATGCCTTGCTGACCAGCCTGGACATCATCGTCGGCGAAGAGGGCGCGCAGCGGCGGGTCCGTGTGGGGGAGTTGATCCAGGCCATGAGGGCCGGCCTGTCCGGCGGGAACTGGAACCTGCTGATGTCCGATACCTGCATCCAGCCGATAGTGGTGGGCGGCAACGAAGCGGCCCTGGACATGGCCGCCGCCTTGTTTCGCAAAGGCCTGTGGGTGCCCGCCATCAGGCCGCCAACCGTGCCGCGCGGCACGGCGCGGCTGCGGGTAACGTTGTCGGCCGCGCATACCGTGGATGATGTGCGGCAGTTGCTGGAGGCCTTGAACGCCATCCAGGCGGAGGAAGATCATGCCTGAATCCGGGCCATTGAAGTTTTCATGCTTTGTGACGGGAACCGATACGGAAATCGGCAAGACCCTGATTGCCAGTACCCTGGTGCATGCCCTGGCGCGGACTGGCCTGCGAGCGGCCGGCATGAAGCCGGTGGCGGCGGGGGCGCAATGGCAGGATGGCGCCTGGCACAACGAAGATGTCGACAGCCTGGTAAACGCCAGCAACGCCGGCCTGCCGCTTTCCCTGGTTTCGCCGTATCTGTTCCAGGATGCCATCGCGCCTCATATCGCCGCGCAGCGCGAAGGCGTGGCCATGCAGATCGAGCACATACAAGAGTGTTATGCCGCCATGGCCGCCCAGGCCGAGGCCATCGTGGTCGAGGGGGTGGGCGGGTTCTGCGTGCCCTTGACGCCAACGCTCGACACATCGGATCTGGCAAGCCGCCTTGCCTTGCCGGTGATACTTGTGGTCGGGCTCAGGCTGGGCTGCATCAGCCATGCCATGCTTACCGCCCAGGCCATCGAGGCGCGGGGCCTGACGCTGGCGGGCTGGGTCGTCAATACCGTCGACGCCGACATGCCGTTCCAGGCCGAAAACATCGATACGCTGCGCCAGCGTTTGAATGCGCCTTTGCTGGGGGTTGTGCCCCGGCTTGCGCAGCCTGGCGTGCAGGAAGCCGCCGGCTTTCTGGACTTTTCGCTGATGGAAGGCTGGCCGCGCGGTTGAAGCGTTTTTGCCAGTATCGCCTGCACCGCCTCGTTCAACGATTCTTCAGCTTTGTTACGCTGAGCAACGCTGTGCCAGCGTATTTGCGGTGCCTCCCGCATTGCGGTTCGTTTTCAGCCGGCTGTCATGTTTCGGATTTTTACATATGAGCGTGCGCGCTCCATGGCTTATGCAGAACCAAACGTGAGTTCAGGGTTCTTAACTTCAGAGTCTCGCCGTTGGGAGGGCTCTCGCCGGGAGGCATAGGCCGCCGGGCAACTGTTATTGGAGTCGTTTAAATGACCAAAACTACGCGTATCGCACTTGCATTATCTTCTTCGATTCTGTCCTTGGGCGTAGCGCTGGCGCCGTCCGCTTTTGCGGCGGGTACGCAGCAAGCCAAGACCTCGCACACGAAATCGGCGCACCATCACAAGAGTTCCAAGGCGAAATCCAGCAAGGCGACGGCCAAGAAGCCCGCAGCCCCCACGGCAGCCAAGGCTCAATAAGCCGCGGTATTGCCGAAGGCGGCGCGCATCCAGCGCCGCTCCAAAGGCCCGGCTATTTGCCGGGTTTTTATTTTTGCCGCCGGGCCGCCCCAAGGCAAAAAGCGCCCCCTAGGGGGGCAGCAAGCTGCGTAGCAGCGCGGCGTGGGGGCCCCTTCCGCCGCCGGGCCGCCCCAAGGCAAAAAGCGCCCCCTAGGGGGGCAGCAAGCTGCGTAGCAGCGCGGCGTGGGGGTTCTTTCCTCCGCCGGGCCGCCCCAAGGCAAAGAGCGCCCGCAGGTAAAATTTCCTGTCCATGGACGGCGCTGTGTCCGATAATGGCGCCTATCGGAGGGAGTTTTCAATTATCGGGAAGGCCGCCCGCGTCGGGACGTTTCGCGATGTGGGCGGGCCTTCGCATTTTCAGGAGCTTTGCGCAGTGGGTAACGCCAATTTGTATTCTTTGCTGGAGTCGGGCTTTCCCGGCGACCGTTCGGCCATTGCCATCGAAACGCCGCAAAACACCTATACGTGGAACGACATCGACCAGCAGTCGGCGCGGTACGCCAATCTGTTCAAGGGGCTGAATCTGGAGGCCGGATCCCGCATCGCCGTGCAGGTCGAAAAATCGCCCGAGGCGCTGATGCTGTATTTGGCCGCATTGCGATCCGGCTTGATCTACCTGCCGCTCAATACGGCCTACCGCGAGGCGGAGGTGGCGTATTTCCTCAACGATGCCGAACCGGCGGTAGTGGTGTGCTCCGGCGCGAACCTGTCCTGGGTGGAAAGCCTGGCCCGCAAGGCCGGGTGCGCCCAGGTGTATACGCTGGAGGCCGACGGCGGCGGCAGTTTGTCCGAACTTGCGCAGTCCCAGCCGTCCGGGTTTGCCACGGTCGAAAGCCGTGGCGACGACCTGGCCGCCATCCTGTATACCTCGGGCACGACGGGCCGCAGCAAGGGCGCCATGCTGTCGCATTCCAATCTTGGCGCCAATGCCTTGACCCTCAAACAGTACTGGGGCTGGCGCGGCGACGACGTGCTGCTGCACATGCTGCCCATCTTCCATGTGCATGGCCTGTTCGTGGCCTCGCATGGCGCCTTGCTGGCCGGGGCGAAGACCATCTGGCTGCCGAAGTTCGACCTGGAGCAGGCCCTGCATTACCTGCCGCAAAGCACCATGATGATGGGCGTGCCCACGTATTATGTCCGGCTTCTGGCCGACGAGCGGTTTACGCGCGATCTGTGCGGCCGCATGCGGCTTTTCATTTCCGGCTCGGCGCCGCTGCTTACCGAAACGTTCGCCAGCTTTCAGGAGCGCACCGGCCACACCATACTTGAACGCTACGGCATGAGCGAAACCGTCATGCTGACCTCCAATCCCTACGACGAACACGACGGCGAACGCATCGGAGGAACCGTGGGCCGGGCGCTTCCCGGCGTTTCCGTGCGGGTGGTCGACGACGCCGGCAAACCGCTGGCGGCGGGTGAAATCGGCAACGTGCAGGTGCGCGGGCCGAATGTGTTTTCGGGCTATTGGCGCATGCCCGAGAAAACCCGCGAAGAATTCACGCCTGACGGCTGGTTCAAGACCGGCGACGTGGGCCGCCTGGGGGCTGCCCTGAGCGACGACGGAAAGCCCGTGCAGAATATTCCCGACGATTACCTTTCCATCGTCGGGCGCAGCAAGGACCTGATCATCTCGGGCGGCTTCAATATTTATCCCAAGGAAATCGAGATGGTCATCGACGACATGCCGGGCGTGGCCGAATCGGCGGTCATCGGCGTGCCGCATCCCGATTTCGGCGAGGCGGTGGTCGCCGTGGTCGTGCCCAGGCCGGGGCAGCAGGTCGATGCGGCCGCCATGCAGGCCCGGCTCAAAAGCCTGGTCGCCAACTTCAAGGTGCCCAAGCATATCGCCCTGGTCGAGCAACTGCCGCGCAATACCATGGGGAAGGTGCAGAAAAACGTATTGCGCAACGACTACAAGGGCCTGTGGCAGTCTGTTTCCGATGCCGGCTGAGAAGTCAAGGCACTGGTGCGTTTGTGCATCGGGCTCGCTGCCTGGCCCGCGTGCGCGATGCGCCGGCGCGGCCTGCCCGTGAGCCGGGCGTTCATGCATTCAGCCTATAAGTAAGGGCTGGCCAGCCAGATGATGCGGTTGCGCAGCCGTTTCCTGAAGGGGATCTCGGCCAGGCCCTCCAGGGTCGTTCTGTCCGAATGGGCGATTTCGCCGTCGATCTGCTTTTCGATGGCAAGCGCCGTATCGCGGCTGTAGATTTCCACGTCCAGCTCGAAGTTCAGCCGCAGGCTGCGCGGATCCATGTTCGACGAACCCACGTACGACCACGCCCCGTCTATGGTGATGAGCTTCGAGTGGTTGAAGTTGCCGCGCGCGCGCCAGACGCGGCAGCCCGTGCGGATGACCTGATCCAGTTGCGCCGTCATGGCGTAGTTCACCAGGCGCAGATTGTTGCTGCCCGGGATGACGATGTCCACGATGATGCCCCGGCGGGCGGCGGTATTGATGGCCCCGAGCAGCGTGGCGTCGGGCAGAAAGTAGGGCGACTGGATGCGGATGTGCCGCTGCGCCACGGCAAAGGCGCCCAGCAGCATATTGTGGGTGCTGACGATGGCGCGGTCAGGGCCCGACCATATGCAGCGCGCCGGAACTTTCGGCTCGGGCGGACTCGAGGTTTCGTCGCACCATGTGTCGTACGGCAAGGCTTCCTTGGTCGTGAATTCCCAGTCCTGGGCGAAAACCGAAATCAACTGCATCACGATCGGGCCTTCCACCCGGAAATGCGTGTCGCCCGCTGTTTTGTCGCCCGCCACGGCGGTAACGAAGGCCTCGCGGATATTCATGCCTCCCGTGAAGCCGATGCGCCCGTCCACGACCAGGATCTTGCGGTGGCTGCGTAAATTGGCGTAGGGCATGCGCAGGCCCAGGGGGTTGGTCATGAACAGCGCCGTTTGTATGCCCTTTTTGCGCAGCAGATGAATGATGGGCGGGCGCGAGTACTTGGAGCCGATCGAGTCGATGAGCACGCGGATTTCCACCCCGCGCTCCTTGGCCCGCGCCAGCGCATCCGCGATTTTCCGGCCCTCGCTGTCATTGTCGAAAATATAGGTTTGCAGGGCAATGGATTTCCTGGCCTGGTCTATGGCCTGGATCATGGCGGGGTAGGTCTGGTCGCCGCCCACCAGCATGCGGATGTTGTTGCCATTGCGCAGCGGGTGCCGGCTGATCTTGTCGCCCAGAAGGCGCAGCGACTCGAACTGGCGCGCCGAATACTCGGCGATCTCGAAATTGGTCGGGCTTTGGATGCGGGAGTATTCCTTCAGCGATTTGTCTCGCTGCTGCGAAATCTGGTCGCGCCGGATCCGGTTGATGCCCGCGATCAGGTACAAAAAAGGGCCGACCAGCGGCGACATCAAAATAACGCCAACCCAGCTTATGGCCGCGCGCACGTCGTTCTTGGTCATGGCGGCATGCACCGCCGCCGTCGCACCGGTAACCACCGAGACCAGAAAAACAAGATGGGGCCAGTATTCCTCGAACAGTGTTTGCAGGGTCATGAAGGCCGACAAGCTGATTGAAATGGGGGCTGGCGCAAAGCGCGAATCGCCGGGTTGCGCCCGTGCATCGCCCGGCTGGGCCGAAGTAAACCCGGCGCGGTGCTCCAGCCGACAGCGTCAAGTATATAGATGCTCTCGCCATTGCGCACAAGCGCGTATGAAACTATTCCCAGTTCATGCTAGAATCTTGCTTCTTTAAGGCATTCGGCCTTGAAACAATGGTGACCGTAGCTCAGTTGGTAGAGTCCCGGATTGTGATTCCGGTTGTCGTGGGTTCGAGCCCCATCGGTCACCCCAAACTCCCTTTGAAATCGAATAATTAGAAAATAAGGGATATTTCGTGATATGAAAATTAGAACGAAATCTAGTTTGTTGGAACGAATCCCTATTCTGTCGCCGATGCTCGGTGCACTTCTATAGCCCTTGTGTTAGTCCCAAAATGGGACTAACATATATCTATGCGAGTCATAGCCGTTAGTACATTGCGCGCATTCTGGGAAAAGTATCCCGACGCGGAGCAACCCCTCAAGGCGTGGGTGGATGAAGCCGTCAAGGCGCAGTGGGGCCAGCCTGCGGAGATCAAAGCGCACTATCGTAGCGCTAGCATCCTGAAGAATCGGCGCGTGGTGTTCAACATCAAGGGCAATGACTACCGCTTGGTTGTGGCGGTGGCCTTCAAGCTGGGCATCGTCTACGTGAAATTCATCGGCACGCACGTGGAATACGACAAGATTGATGCCGAGACTGTAGAAATGGAGTGATCATGGAAATCCGTCCTGTGCATAGCGAGGCCGATTACAAGGCGGCGCTTAAAGAAATTTCCCGTTTGATGGAGTCGGATCCCGAGTTGGGCACACCCGACGGCGATCGCCTGGACGTGCTGGCCACGTTGGTGCAGGCTTATGAGGCCAGGCACTATCCGATCGATCAACCCGATCCCGTGGAGGCCATTAAGTTCCGGATGGAGCAGGGCGGGTTGGCTCCTAAAGACCTGGAGCCCATGATTGGCAAGCGCAATCGCGTCTATGAAGTGCTGAATCGCAAGCGTTCGTTGACGTTGCCAATGATCTGGAAGCTGCATAAGGAGTTGGGAATTCCCGCGGAGAGCTTGATCCGGCCGTCAGTACATGTCGTGGAGTGAGCAGCAGGCTCTGCCCTCACATCTCCACATAAAACTAATTCGGTATCTAGATCAGCCCGACAGCAGCGGCAAAGTTTTCTCCAAATTTGGTACGTCTCATCAGGCCTCTTTGTATTTCGATTTTTTTACTGCTCTCATCGATTGAGCTTTGTATGCGTATAAATTCAGGACGTTTTTCTGCCCAGTCATAGGCCTCTGGGGCAGTTAAATAAGAGCCATAATCAACTTCGAGTAGTCCTAGACGAATCCAGTTGTCGACCATCGCAGAAAGTTCATCTAGCTCAGCAGGTTCATCTTTCTTGTATAGATTCAGAATGTGCGTTGCGAGCTGGGTCGAGCCACTTTGGTTCAGCTCTTTCGCTCTAATTGCGATAATTGGACTGACTTCACGAGGTATAAAGATTTTGAGAATTTGAGCCTCTGTAGTCGTCAGTTGTTTGATAATTTCTACAAAAGCGGGATGGGCATTCGAAGCAATCCGATCATCCATGGATGTTGTGAGGAGATTCAAAAACATTTCCCTCAGCTCGTTCTCTTCATGTGTAAATGCCAAACCTTGGAGAGCGGGACCCGCAAGTGATGTTTTAGGTTCAATTAAGTGCTCAGATGGAATCGCAGCGGCTTTCTCGGACATTTCATTAGGAAACCTTTCTGCAAAGTAGTTTTTTGCTTTACGTATACCGTAATTCAATGCGGCCAATGGCAAGAGAGCATGATTAATTGTCTCGCTGAGCACTACGGCACTCTTGCCAAGATTCCCTCCAGCCTTCTTGGCATCGGGGTTGTCCTTTACCGCTTGTACCAGCTCACGTGCCAGTGAAATGCCTTCTTTTATGGTTTTTAGTTCGTCGCTCATTGAGAGCCTCAGCTATTGATAGATTGACCTTTTCGTTCACTCTCGCGCATAGCTTTTCTTCCCGCCACGTGGCCCCATGCAGAATGTGTCGCTACGGCAATCACAGCTCGTATTGGGTTCGGCTTTGGGCGTATCAAGTAATCCCTGTGGACGGCTGCCCGGCACCTTATAAATCTTTTTGCTGCCACTGATCAAGCCGTCGTTGCACACGAACTTGTCAAATAGCGGTGGAGTCTGTTGCGTTTATGGTTCGTCCCTTACGTTTGAAATTGTCATCATTCTTGCAGTAGGTGAGGGCGTCTCGGACGATGCCGGCAAGACGATAAAGATCTTCAGGTTTATCAAGAAGGATCTGATCGTTGCTGCCGATCTTTAATCCGGCACGAGAAATCTCGGTTTTATCGGCGTCGGTAAGAGGGATGATGAATTGCATGGCTGGGTGTTTTTTATCGCCCCAGAATCGGAATATCCAGCGATTTGATTTTCCGCCATGAACTACGGAAAAATAGGATTCGGTATCTCGAGCCTGTAAGTCCTCGTCAGGCAGAATGTCGGTGCAAACATCGAACAAGCGCCTTTCCTCGGCTGTTGTGATGATTTTCGCGTTATCGGGGTCTACGATGTCCGCATCTTCGTCGGGGATGATCTCGATCGGAGCGGCTATTGGCGCAGCTTCAGGCGTTGACAAGCTCGTCGCCACCATTTCGCTGATTGATTGCGCAACGGCCTGCTTGATGATTGGCTGGATGCTTTCTAGAAACTTGCTTGTCATCGTGCGCTGCGTGTTGGCACGCGTGGCCACATAGCGCACGAAGTCTAAATCGCAGTCGCGCAGTGCAGCGGTAATCGCTGCCTTGAATGCCGTCAGGTAGACATTTTCTTCGGCCAGTGCTCGCAGTGTGCCTGGCTCTAAATTGTCATAGTGGAACCGCTCCAGATGTTCCTCCACGTCGTCAGTATCAGTTTCGAAATCAATAATCAAAAACGGCGTGCTGTCCATGATGTTTCGATTCTCTAAATCGGTGAAGAATCGCCACTCGCGTCCGTTTGTGATGGCGGCCACAGCAACCTCTGGAGTCGCGTTGTAATACCGCGAGAGTTGGGGGCAGTGGTTGGTGAGATTTTCTGCATACGCCTTGGCTTCGATGAACATTACCGGGATGCCATGGCTGAACAAGGCGTAATCAACGCGCTCGCTGGCCTTTGCGCCGGGAAAGTCTGCGCCATATTCGGCTTTTACCTTGGTTGGGTCGTAGGGGCTGAACCCGAGGATATCGAGCAGTGGGAGGATAAGCGCCTGTTTTGTTGTTTCTTCGGTAGCGCAATGCGTCCCGACATTTTTGACATGCTCGGCATGGTGTTCGATGCGCTGTTTGAAGTCCGACATGTTGTCCCCCTTTTTGATCTATATAACATTTATACATGAAAATAAATTATTGTTACTCTTTTGGCAAATTTTTTATACCTTTCCTCGCTGGGCCTCATACCCGCGCAGGGCTGCATCAAAGGCGATATCGGCTTGCTTGGCCTGGGCTGGAGTGAGAGCGTAGATGCTGTCGGGAGTGGCTTTCTTCAGTGGCCGGGATGTGTCGATGCAATGCTATGTTTCATCGCAGGTTCTCGCACTAAAGAGCGTTCTGGCTCTTCGTCCCAAACGTTAAGAATGCAGGATCTGCTCCGACATAGACAGCGATAGCGACAAGTTTGTCGTCGCGCGGCATGGCAATACCAAGCGTGTAACGCCTCGCCATCTCATAGGTGATTTTGAGTTCGTCCTTGAGATTAGTGACAGTTATGCCGGCCGCTTGCATCGCAGCGGTCAAGCCGTCATGGTACGACGTTTCAATTCGTTCCGGCCATGATCCCTGCAAGAACTACGCCTGTCCCATGGGGCGGGTAAGGTGGTGGCTTGCTGCCGTGCCTGAGCAGGCCGCCAAAGAGCAGGGCGGGATGTGTGAGGTAAGTGGGTGGGGCCTGGAGGCCGCTCAAGGCTCGGACTGCAGCGCTACCGTGGGTTCCTGCACCAGGCCGCGGGTCAGGGCGGTGACGGCGAGCATGACTGCGGTGTTCAGGCCCAAGGCGATGACGCCGATATTGACGTCGTGCACCCATGCCGGGGCGCCGGGGAAGAGGGTTTGCATGGTCTGGTGCGTCAGCACCGTGTAGGCTACCGTGCCGACTCCGACGCATATCCCCGTGGCAACCCCGTATTTATTGGCGATTCGTGTTTTGCACAGGCTGGCCAGCAATCCCGGCGTCAATTGCGTGACGAAGCTGAATCCCATGATCAAGAGCGCGACGATGCTTTGTCCGCCCCCGATTGCGAAATACACGGCGATGAGTGAAATGGCCAAGGCGGCTATCCGGGACACCAGCGACAGTCTCGAGTCGCTGGTGTCTGGCGCGCCCACAAGATAGATGTTGCGCGCAAAGAGGGTGGAAGATGCGATGAGCATGATCGAGCCGGGCACGATCGCGGTCAGCACGCCGGCAACGCCTATGACTCCCACCAGCCATGGGTCGAAGGTCTGGATGGAAAGCTTGAGCAGGGCGAGGTCGATCTGGCCTCCCGACAGGCCCGGCACCTGCAGGATAGCCGCCATGCCCACGAACATGGAGAACAGCATGACCAGAGCGTAAATGGGCATGACCACGGCGTTCTTGCGAAAGCTGATTTCCGTTTTCGACGTGTATACCGACGCAAACGCATGCGGCCACAAATACATGCCCAGGCTTGAGATCGCGATCGTCGATAAATACCAGACGGCGTTCTTGCCGGTTTCGGGCAGCGCGAGGAATCCGGGCTTGGCCTGCTCGATCGTGGCGAACATGGAGCCCAGGCCGCCGTAGTAATGGTAAGGAAGGTAAAGGCCCAGAAAGACACAGACCACCAGCACCACGGCGTCCTTCAGGAGCGCGGTATTCGCGGAGCCGCGCATTCCGGAGTTGACGACGTAGACGGTCATGGCTCCCGCGCCGATCCAGATGGCCGCCGTCGGTTTGATGCCGCCGTACGACGTCAATTCGACGATGATGCCGATGCCCTTGAATTGCAGGATAAGGTACGGAATCAATGCGACCAGCGACACCACGGCGACCAGGGTGCCCAGGGCCGTGCTTCCGTAGATCTTGGCGTAGTAGTCGGATTGGGTCAACAGCTTATGCTGCTTGGCGTAACGCCACACCGGGGGCAGCAGCCAGTACGACATGACAAAAGCCAGGACCGTATACACCACGATGTATAGCGCGGGCCCGCCGAAGCCGTAGGCAAAGCCGCTGGCGCCCAGGAAGGTGAAGGTCGTGTAGAGTTCGCCGGCCATCAGCACGAACACCAGCACGGAGGAGAAGCCGCGTCCGCCGACGCTCCATTGTTCCATGTTCATCGTGACGCCGCGCTTGGCGCGCATGCCCAGGAAAACGATGAATGCCAGCGACACCGCGATAATGATCAAAGGAGTATTCATTGCCAGGCCTTTCAGCAGTAACAGCACGAGAATAAAAAGGGAGTCATGGTTTGTTGGCGGGATCCAGTGAATAGATCAGCCACATCACCAAAGAAGTAATCAGGACCGTGCCAACCACCCATGCCATGAAGAAGGGCAGGCCGAAAATGAACGGAGTGACGCGATTGGCGGCCAATACGCCGCCCAGCGCCAGGAGTACGGGAATCAGGACAAGCCAGGTTGATCGGGGCATTTCTTGTATCCTTCATAAAAGACCAAAGACGGGCCTGGAGCAATGTGCTCGCAGGTTTTCGCCGACCGATGGCGGCGCGGCTGCGGTTTCGACGCTGCGATTCAAAATCGTGCGTGCCGCAGGCGGGGCGCCGCCCATCGTGTTTTGAAGTGTATGGACAATCCATTTATGGGGTACACGCTGCAGCGGCTAGGGTTTCCCCTCGCAGATATTTCGAAATGTAAAATGGAGCGGAGCGGCATGCGGGAAAGGCGCGGGGAGTTTTGCCGCGTGAATGTCCCGCAATCCTTCAGATGGACGATGGAAGCCTATGGCTGACGATATTTTTGAACCGGATTGGTCGCTGGCGCCCGCCGGCTGGGACTGGGCGGCCCAGGACGAGGACGGGCGCTGGTTCTGGTACGGGGTTCAGCCCCAGCCCAGCATTGGCGGCGGGGTGTGGCGCGCGCCGTCGCGGGCCCAGGCGTTCGCGTGCCAGGCCGATCCCAATCCCGAGTGGTACGACACCTTGCGCCGCCGCGGTACTGCGGCGAATGGGTGAGGCCGGCGAGGCCTCAAAGCTCCCGTGCGCCGAACGTATCGCATTGCGACGTATCGCCGCTTTTCAGGCCACGGCTGAACCAGCGCACACGCTGGGCGGAAGTGCCGTGGGTGAACGAGTCGGGCACGACCCGGCCCTGGGCTTGCTGCTGCAGGCGGTCGTCGCCGATGGCGGTTGCGGCGTTCAGGGCTTCTTCGATGTCGCCGGCCTCCAGCGTGCCGCGCTGTTCGTTCGAGTGGTTGGCCCAGACTCCGGCAAAGCAGTCGGCCTGCAGTTCGACGCGCACCGAAAGCTGGTTGGCCACGGTCGTGCTGGAACGCTGCCGCAGTTTATCGACCTGATCCGTGATGCCGCGCAGGTGCTGCACATGATGCCCGACTTCGTGGGCAATGACGTAAGCCTGGGCGAAGTCGCCCGGAGAGTCGAGCTCTTGCGCCATTTGCCGGAAAAAGCCCAGATCCAGATAGACTTTGCTGTCGCCGGGGCAATAGAAAGGCCCCATGGCCGCCTGGCCCGTGCCGCAAGCAGTGGGCGTCACGCCGCTGTACAAGACTAGCTTGGGCTGCCGGTAGCTACCCCAGCCGTTTTGCTGGAACAGTTTGCTCCAGGTGTCTTCGGTGTCGCCCAGTATCTTGGCGACGAAGGTTTTCTCGGCGTCGTTGGCGGAATTGCCGGCCGGCGCGCTGTATTGCGTTTCCTGGGGCTCGGTGAGGTTTTGCAGGACAACGCTGGGATCCACGCCGAAGTAAATCGCGACCAGCGCCAGCACGATGGTGCCCAGCCCGATTTTTCCGCCGCCCCGCAAGGGGATGCGGCTGCCGCGCCGGTCTTCGATATTTTGGCTTTCGCGTGAATTGTCCAAACGCATCATGGGCTCCTTGGGGAATGAAACCGGGTTTTTCAACCGCCGGTAGAGTCTGGAATTTTATTGCCTCCGGCCAGCCCGCACCGTAAACTGCTCCCTCAAGAATGTTAGGATACGTTTCATGGCTCAGTTGTTTGTCGTTCACCCCCAGAATCCACAGGTCCGCTCGTTGAAGCAGGCGGGCGAGTTCTTGGCCAAGGGCGGTCTGGTCGCGGTGCCCACCGATTCCAGCTACGCGCTTGTGGCACGGCTGGACGATAAAACGGCGGCCGATTCCCTGCGCCGCTTGCGCGGGCTGGACGAGCGCCATCATCTTACCTTGCTGTGCCGCGACCTGGCCGAAATCGGCCACTTCGCCCGGGTCGACAACCGCCAGTACCGTTTCCTCAAGCTCGCAACCCCCGGCCCCTGGACCTTCATACTGGAAGCCAGCCGCGAAGTGCCGCGGCGCGTGTCCCATCCCTCCCGCAAGACCATCGGCATCCGCGTGCCCAACCATGTGGTTGCGCTCGGCCTCATCGAGCAGGCGGGGTCGCCGCTTATTTCCACGACGCTCATCCCCGAGGACGAAGACGAGCCCTTGAACGATGCGCAGGAAATCCTCGACCGCTACGCCAACCAGCTGGCGGCCGTCATCGATGGCGGCTCCTGCCCCTTGATGCCCACGACGGTCATCGACCTTACCGGCCCCGAGCCCGAAATCGTGCGGCGGGGGCAGGGCGATTTGTCGGCCCTGGGCCTTGATTAGCGAACTTTTTCCCGTGCGGGCGGCCCAAGTCACCAGGTGCAGGGCAATCAGCCCGCGCCATTACCCGGAATTTGAATGGAAGCATTGATACAGACCATTACGGTTTACGCTTTACCCGTGTTGTTCGGCATTACCCTGCACGAGGCGGCCCATGGTTACGTCGCCCGCATGTTCGGCGATCCCACCGCGTACCAGGCGGGCCGCGTCAGCCTGAATCCCATCCGCCATATCGATATGGTCGGCACGATCATCGTTCCGCTCGTCCTGTTGTTCAGCACCAAGCTCATGGGCGGCGCAGGCATGCTGTTCGGCTGGGCCAAGCCGGTGCCGGTCGACTGGAGCAGGCTCAACAAGCCCAAGCGCGACATGCTCTGGGTGGCGCTGGCCGGGCCGGCTTCCAATCTCGTCATGGCCATTATCTGGGCAGTGGAACTGCGCCTGCTCATGAGCGCGGGTTCGGGCATGGAGAGTTTCTGGGTGCGGATGGCCATTGCGGGCATCCAGATCAACCTGGTCCTCATGGCGCTGAACCTGTTTCCGCTGCCGCCCCTGGATGGGGGGCGGATCGTGTTCAGCCTGCTGCCGGGGCCGCTGGCCTACAAGTACTCCAGGATCGAGCCCTACGGCCTGCTGATTCTGGTGGTTTTGATGATGACCGGCGTGCTCTGGAAGCTGCTGCTGCCGTTGCTGGCCGCGGGCCAGGCCATCGTGACCTGGTTCCTGTAAAAAAACTATAGTGGGGCGTGTGCATGTTTACTCGCTTATCCGGTAAACTTGCACGTTAGATTGGTTTTGGTGCGTAAAAGGCGTGCCCGCTGCCTCGAGTCGGGCTTTCGGAGATACTTTCCATCATGTCTAGTACAGATTCTGCAATTCCCACCTTTCAAGGGAGCATGGTTGCGCTGGTTACGCCCATGCTTCCCGACGGCAGCCTCGATTTCGATAGCTATCGAAAACTTATCGATTGGCACGCCCAGGAAGGCACGGATGCGCTGGTCGTGGTGGGAACCTCCGGCGAGTCGCCCACGGTAAGCGTGGAAGAGCATTCCGAACTCATCCGCGTTGCCGTCGAGTATTCCGCCGGGCGCATGCCCATCATCGCGGGCGTGGGCGGCAATTCCACCGACGAAGCCATCGAGCTGTCCCGGTATGCCAAGAAAGTCGGCGCCCAGGCCGGCCTGTCGGTGGTGCCCTACTACAACAAGCCCACCCAGGAAGGCATGTACCGGCATTTCCGGGCCATATCCGAAGCGGTCGACCTTCCTGCCATCCTGTACAACGTGCCGGGCCGCACAAGCGCCGACCTGTCCAACGAAACCATTCTGCGCCTGGCGCAGGTGCCGGGCATCATCGGCATCAAGGACGCCACCGGCGACATCGCCCGTGGCGGCTGGCTGCTGCATCACAAGCCGGCTGAATTCCAGGTATTCAGCGGCGACGACCCCACGGCCGCCTCGCTCATTCTGCTGGGCGCGCGGGGCAATATCTCGGTCACCGCCAACGTGGCTCCCCGGCTCATGCACGAGCTCTGCGTCGCAGCCCTGCAGGGCAATGTCGCCGTGGTGCGCGAGCTCAATGGGCGCCTGTCTCAATTGAACAAAGTTCTTTTTGTTGAATCCAACCCGATTCCCGTAAAGTGGGCCGTTGCCGAAATGGGCTTGTCCAAGCTGGGCTATCGTTTACCTTTAACCCCCCTGAGCGAGCAGTTTCACGCTGTGGTTCGCAACTCGTTGAAAGACGTGGGCTTGATTTGAGAATGATGAAAATGCGTATGAACAAACGCTATACCGGTTTGGCGATGGGTCTTGGGTTGACCATGCTGGCGGGCTGCGCGCAGTACAACCAGCTTATGGGCCGCGAGGAAGCGGTCGATTACAAAAGCACGGTCAGGGTCACCGACCCTCTCAGCGTTCCTCCAGACCTTATCCAGGCCAACAAGGGGGCGCATTACAAGGCTCCCGAAGGCACGGCCACGTACAGCCAGTACGCGCAGAACCAGCAAGAGCGCCGCACCGCCGCGCCCGGCGAAAAAGTCCTGCCGCAGCCGGCCGGCATCCAGGTCATGCGCGATGGCGACATCCGCTGGCTGGTCGTCGACCAGCCGCCCGAAAAAGTGTACGCCAAGGTCGTGGATTTCTGGGGCGAGCAGGGCTTTACCATCCATAGCCAGGATCCGCGTGCGGGCCTGATGGAAACCGATTGGGCCGAGAACCGGGCCAAGATTCCCGAAGACTGGATCCGCAGCGCCTTGGGCAGCATTCTCGATTCCGTTTACGACAGCGGCGAACGCGAGCGCTTCCGCACCCGGCTCGAGCGTGTCAACGGCAAGACCGAAATCTACATCAGCCACGACCAGATGGTCGAAACCGCGACGGCCGACGAACGCAGCTGGAAATGGGTTCAAGGCAAGGAAGATCCGGGCCTGAACGCCGCCATGCTGGCCCGCCTCATGGTATTCCTGGGCTCCGACGTCCAGACCGCCAAGGCCCAGGTTACCCAGGCCGAAAAAGCGCCGGGCGCCGTCAAGGTGACCAAGGCCGACGACGGGCGGGCCGAACTGACGCTGGGCGAGCCGTTCGATCGCGCCTGGCGCCGGGTTGGCGTGGCCATCGACTCAGCCGGCTTCTCGGTGGACGACCGCGATCGCTCCACCGGTGATTATTTCATCCGCTATCTGGATAGCGATACCGGCGAGAAAATCGAGCAGCCCAATTTCATCAGCCGTCTGTTCGGCGGCAAGGGTACCTCCGAGGCCAAGACCTATCGCATCCACGTTGCGCAGCAGGGCCAGGGTTCGCTGGTGAACGTGCTGGACCCCAATGGCCAGGTCGACAGCAGCGCCACCGCCAAGCGCATCATCACCGTGCTGGGCAACCATATGTAGCCTGCTGGTGCGTCTTCCAGACAACCGGGCCTCGCGCCCGGTTTTTTATGGCGCGGCCGAGCCGTCTGGCGGAACGTGGGTGCCGAACCAGTGCAGCGTGTTGGTCAGCGCGGCGACTTCGCCGACCAGCAGCATCGACGGGGTCTGGATATTGTTTTTGGCAACGACGTCCGGCAGATTGCGCAGCGTGCCGTTCAGCACGCGCTGGGTGTCGCGGGTGCCGTTTTCGACCAGGGCGAACGGCGTGTCGATGGAGCGGCCGTGGCTTACCAGTTGCCCCGCCAGCCAGTGCATCTGGCTCACCCCCATGTAGAACGCCAGGGTTTGTTTTTCGTCGGCCAGCGAATGCCAGTCCAGCGCGTCGTTTTCCTTGGCGCTATGCGCCGTGATGAAACGCACGGACTGCGCAAAGCCGCGATGGGTAAGGGGAATGCCGGCATAGGCGGCGCAGGCGATGGCCGCGGTGATGCCGGGGACGACCTCATAGGGCACGTCATGGCTGCGCAGGAACTCCAGTTCTTCGCCGCCTCGCCCGAAGATGAAGGCATCGCCGCCCTTGAGCCTGACCACGCGCTGGCCCGCCCGGGCATGTTCCACCATGAGCGTGTGGATGCGTTTTTGCGTGGCGTCATGGTCTTCGCCGGGCGTCTTGCCCACGGATATCTGCGTGGCGTCGCGCCGGGCCAGCGCGCGTATTTCGCCGCTGACCAGCCGGTCGTAGAGGATGACGTCGGCTTCATTCAGCGCGCGCAGGGCTTTCAGCGTCAATAGCCCCGGGTCGCCGGGGCCCGCTCCCACCAGGGTGACCTTGCCCACCGGAGCGCCGGGCCGCCGTTCCAGCTCGGCTTCGAGCAATTGCTCCGCAAGCTGCGGCTGCTGCGTACGCAGGGCGCCCGCCACGGGGCCGTCGAGCAGCCAGTCGTAGAACTGCCGGCGCTGGTTCAGGTTGGGACGCAGGCGCTTGATGGCGGCGCGATGCTTTTCGGCCAGGGCGGCCAGGGCTCCCAGGGAGTGGTCGAACAGGGATTCCAGCCGTTCGCGGATGCGGCGGGCCAGAACCGGGGCGCTGCCCGAGGACGAAACCGCGATCATCAACGGAGAGCGGTCGACGATGGAGGGCATTTGGAAGCTGGACAGTTCCGGGTCGTCCACCACGTTGATGAACCGGCGAGCCTGCTCGGCCAGGGTGGCAATATGCCGGTTGACGGCGCGATCGTCGGTGGCCGCGATGATCAGCCAGGCTTCATCCAGCCATTCGGGCTGGAATCCGCCTTCGATCAGGGCTATCCGGCCCTGTGCGGCCCATTGCCGCAGCGTGTCGCTGAACTCGGGGGCCCCGGCCCGGACGAGCGCGCCGGCATTGAGCAGGCTGGCGATCTTGCGTTCCGCCACGGCGCCGCCGCCTACGACCAGGACGGATTTGCCTTTCAGGTCTGCAAATAAAGGAAAGAGGGCCATGGATAGCGCGCCGTGAGTTGGGAGAAAGGGAAAGAACTGCGCCGGACATTGGGCACATGTCCGGCGCAAACGACAGCCATTGTAAATCGTAGGCGAACCGGCCCGCCTTGAAGCGGGCCGGTTGCGTGCGCAAAGCTGCGAATGTTTACTGAGTGGCCGCTTCCAGAACGATGGGTATCAGGTTCTGGGTGGGGGCGGGCAGCGTTTCGCTGCGGATCAGGTAGTCGCCGAACTTTTCCGACTCCAGGCGATTGGCCGCATAGGCGGCGAACAGGGTGTCCAGTGTTTGCAGGATTTCCGGCTCGGTGATGTTCTCGCGGTAGACGATGTTCAGGCGCCGCCCCGTGAAGTCGGCGCCCAGCCGCAGGTCGTAGCGGCCCGGCGCGCGCCCGATCAAGGCGATTTCCGCCAGGTAGGGTCGGGAACAGCCATTTGGGCAGCCTGAAATACGCAGCTGGATGGGCTCGTTGAGCAGGCCGTGGGTATCGAGGATGGACTCGAGCTTGGTGATCAGTTCGGGAGCATAGCGCTCGCTTTCGGCCATGGCCAGTCCGCAGGTTGGCAAGGCCACGCAGGCGATGCTGTAGCGGCGTATGCCGCTTTGCTGCTTGTAGCCGTCCAGGCCGTATTGGGCCACCAGTTTGTCGATCTTGGCCTTGTCGCGCGTGGCGACGTTGGCGATGACCATGTTCTGATTGCAGGTCAGGCGGAATTCCCCCTTGTGGATGCGCGCGATTTCGCGCACACCCGTCAGCAGTTGCAAGCCGTCTTCGTCCCACAGCCGGCCCGAGGCGATGTACAGGCCCAGATGCCATTTCCCGTCTTCGCCCTGAACCCAGCCGAAGCGGTCGCCGTTGTGGTCGAAGTGGTAGTCGTGTATGGGCTGCAACGTGAAGCCAAGGCGCTGCTCCAGCTCTGCCTTGAACCACTCCAGGCCGCGATGATCGATGGTGTACTTGAGCCGCGCGTGCTGGCGTTCCTGGCGGTTGCCGTAGTCGCGCTGCACGGTCACCACGCCTTCGGCCGTCGATATCAGTTGCTCGGGCGTGACGAAGCCGATCAGGCTGCCAAGGCGCGGATACGTCGTGTCGTCGCCATGGGTGGCGCCCATGCCGCCGCCCACCGCAACGTTGAAGCCCAGCAGCTCGCCGTTCTCGATGATGGCGATGAAGCCCAGGTCGTTGGCGAACACGTCGATGTCGTTGACGGGCGGTATGGCGATGCCGATCTTGAACTTGCGCGGCAGGTAGGCGTTGCCGTAAAGGGGTTCTTCCTGGACGCCGTCCACCACCTTTTCGCCATTGAGCCAGATCTCGGCATAGGCGCTGGTGCGTGGCAGGAAGTGCGCCGAAAGCTTTTCGGTCCAGTCCTGCACGACCTGGTGCTGGCTGGAGAGCAGCGGGTTGACCGAACTGACCACCTGGCGGTTCACGTCGCCGCAGGCCGCCCGCGTGGTGGCCCTGGCGGCGTCGATGGCCTGCATGACGGATCGCAGGTTCTTCTTGAGGATGCCGTGCCATTGGAAGGTCTGGCGCGTGGTGATGCGCAGGCCGCGCGTTGCCCAGGTGGTGGCAATGTGGTCCAGGGCCAGCCATTGTTCGGGGGTGATGACTCCCCCCGGAAGGCGCGCCCGAACCATGAAGGAGTAGGCGGGCTCCAGTTTCTGCTTGCGGCGCTCGTCGCGCAGGTCGCGGTCGTCCTGCATATAGCTGCCATGGAACTTGAGCAGCTTGGTGTCGCTGTCGGCGATGGCGCCGGTTACCGGGTCGGCCAGGCCCTCGGCGATGGTGCCGCGCAGGAAGCGGCTGTCCACCTTGATTTGCTCCAAAGGGGCCAGAGGGCTCTTCATTAAACTATTCATGACTATCCTGAATCGATTGGGTTCTACACCATTGGCGGATCAGGCCTGGGCGTGGAGGCCGGTGCTCCGGGCCTGCCGTTGCGCGGCGGGGGAGCAGTGCGTCTGCCTGATCCGGAAGTGGAATTAATACACGTCGCGGGCGTAACGGCCTTGCGAGGCCAGGTCGTCAAGCCAGGTCTTGGCCTGCTCGGCATCCAGCCCGCCTTCGGCCTGGGCGATGCGCAAGAGCGTCTGGTGCACGTCCTTGGCCATGTGGTTGGCATCGCCGCAGACGTAGATGTGGGCGCCCGACTGGATCCAGTCGTAGAGATCCGTGGCGCGTTCGAGCAGTTTGTCCTGGACGTAGATTTTCTGTTCCTGGTCGCGCGAGAAGGCCAGGTCCAGGCGCGTAAGGTTTCCGTTGCGCAGCGCAGCCTGCCATTCGGTCTGGTACAGGAAGTCGGAATGGAAATGCGGGTTGCCGAAGAACAGCCAGTTGCGCCCGCTGGCGCCGGTGGCGCTGCGTTCCTGCACGAAAGCGCGGAACGGCGCGATGCCCGTGCCCGGGCCGATCATGATGACGTCGCGGGCCGTATCGGCGGGCAGGCGAAAGCGCGTGTTTTCCTCGATGAAGATGGGCAGCTTGTCGCCTTCGCGCAGGCCGCTGATGAAGTTGGAGGCAACCCCCCAGCGCTCTTCGCCATCGTGGGTGTACGCGACGTTGGCCAGGGTGAGGTGCACCTCGTTGTCGACCGCAGTTTGGCTGGAGGCAATGGAATACAGGCGCGGCGTCAGGGGCCGCAGCGCCTTGATGAGGGCGGCGGCGCTCCATGGCGCGGGATACTTCTTGAGAACGTCGATGAGCTGGCGGGTTTCCAGAAGCTGCTTGAATTGTTCGTGCTGCTCGGGCTGCAGAATATGCTTGAGCTCGTCGCTGGCACCCAGTTCGGCGTGCGCGACCAGGAACGGCTTGGTCAGTTGCGTAAGTTCGCGGTAGCGGCCCAGCCATTCCTTGACGCTGCGGCTGGTGTTGGCGATTTCGACTTTTTCGTCGGCATTCAGTTGCAGCGTGGCAATGATGGATTGCACCAGCGCATCCGACTGGGTTGGCCATACCCCCAGGGAGTCGCCGGGCTTATAGCTGAGCTGGCTGCCTTCGAGCGAGATTTCAATGTGGCGGATGTCCTTGCTGCTACCGCGTCCGGTAATGGGCTGGTTTTGCAGCAGTTCGGCGTGGAAGGGCTGTTCGCGGGTCGCCTTGGCGCTGATGTTGGGATGCAGCGGGGTGACGCTTGCCGTGGGCACGTCGGCGGCCTGCTTGAAGGCTTTTTGCGCGTGATCCAGGGCGCGCTCCGTCCAGGGCGCGGCCACGGTTTCGATATCCAGGTCGGCGGCGCCGGCTTCCTGCAGGCGTTCCGCGCCCAGCTCGGCCAGCCGCGCGTCCAGCGCTTGCGAAATGCCGCAGAACGACGGGTAGCTGGAGTCGCCCAGGCCCAACACCGCGTACTTGAGCTGCGGCAGCTTGGGGGCGCGGCGGCTGTTCAGGAACTCGACGAAGCCGAGGGAGTCGTCGGGCGGTTCGCCATCGCCCTGGGTGCTCATGACGACGTAAAGCAGTTGCTCGGTCTTCAGGTCGCGCGTTGGGTAGCTGTCGGCGCGGGCCAGGTTGACTTGCAGGCCCAGGGCGCTGACGCGTTCGGCCAGCGATTCGGCGACACGCTTGGCATTGCCGGTCTGGCTGCCGTAAACGATGGTAAGGCGCTTGATGGCATTGGCGCTGGCAACCGCCGCCACATGCGGCGCGGCGGGCAGCTCGACGGCCGAACGTTCAGCCAGGCCTGCAAAGTAGCCCGACAGCCAGTTCAGGGCATTGGGCTCCAGGTCTTGGGCCAGTTGGCCGAGGAGGGATTTCTTGGATTCTGGAAATTGATTCAAAGCCAACATGATGCGCTTGTAAAGGTGAGACCAGCATTCATTCTAGGCACTCCCCTTGTCCATGCGAACGACAAGATTCTTATTTCTTTATACGAATTTTGTTTATAAGAACTGGTTATGTCTTGTGACTTCTATCTAAGACGTTGTTTGATTGCCCTGTGGTGCCGCTGCGGGAATCATGGGTGCGGCGGGGGCGGGGGCAGCGACGCATTGCCTTTGTGCGAGGCTTTGGCGGGTCAGGGGCGATGGTGCAGCCAGCCTTCGGCCAGCCAGCCGGCCAGCGCCTGCTTTTCCCCCTGGGCCAGGCGTTTGTCCAGCGCCGCCGTGCAGGGCAGGACACGCTCGTCGGCCAGCCGGCGCAGCAGCGCGGAAGCCGGGATTCCGGCGACCTCGCCATTGATGAACAGCGCCCTGCCGCGGTACATCAGGCGGGTGCAGCGATCCAGCTCCAGGATCCCGTGGCGGGGAAAGGCATTGGCCAGGTCGGGCTGCTCGTCTTGCGGTTCGAACCAAGCGGCTGCGGAAGGCTCGGTCAGCCATTGGCCCAGGAAGCGGGTGGCCAGGGGTTCGTCGAAGCGCACGCTATGCGCGGCACGCAGCGATGCCTGGATCAGTGTGTCGGGCAGGGCGGCTGGCGCTTCCGTTGCGGGCGCGCCGGCATCCTTGAAGACGCCGGCAAGCGCCGGGCCTGGCAGGGGCGGTGTTGCATAAAGGCCACTGTCGTCGCCTATCCGCGCCATGACCTGGTCGCCAGCCGCGTCCAGCATGCCGCGTGCGAGGGCGGCCATGGTGGGCGCCCGGAAGCCGATCGAGATCGTCATGCAGTCGCCCTGGGCGATGCCGTCGTGCGCGACGTGCGGCGGCAGGTACAGCATGTCGCCGGGTTCCAGCACGTATTCCTCTTCCGGCCGGAAGTCCCTCAGGATTTTCAGCGGCAGTCCAGGTTCCAGTGACAGATCGTCCTGGCAACTGATACGCCATTTGCGTTGTCCGTGGGCCTGCAGCAGAAAGACGTCGTAGCTGTCGAAGTGGGGTCCCACGCCGCCGCCATCGGTGGCGATGCTGATCATGGCATCGTCCAGGCGGGCGTCGGAAATAAAGCGAAACTGGTGCAGCAGCCGGGCAGTGGCGTCGTCGTGCGCGTCGACGCTTTGCGCCAGCAGCGTCCAGCCCGGCTGCCTGGCGGGCGGCAAGCGGGAGAACGGGCCTTTCTTCATTTTCCAGGCCTGGCCGTCCCGCCAGATGAGGCGGGACTCGACCTCGTCGCGCTTGGCCAGTTGCTTGATGTCGGCAATGCTCAGCGTGGGCCGGTAGCCGGGAATGGCTTGTCTGATGAGCAGAGGCTTGCGTTGCCAGTGGTGGCGCATGAAGGCTTTGGGCGTGAGGCCGCCCAGCAAGGCAAGAGGCTGGTCGATGTTCATGAGTAGTCGGCGCGCAGGCTGTAAAGGATGTCCAGCGCTTCGCGCGGGGTGAGCTGGTCGGGGTCGATGGCGGCAAGGCGCGCCTTCAGTTCATCGAGCTCGGCGCAAGCCATGGCATCTTGCGGCGCCGACGGCTCGGCGGCGCTGTCGGGCGGCGCGTTGAACAGATCCAGTTGAGGAGTCGGGGCGCCTTGCGCCTCCAGCCGCGAAAGCTCACGGCTGGCGTGGCGGATGACGGCGGGTGGAATGCCGGCCCGCTGCGCCACTTGTATGCCGTAGCTGCGGCTGGCCGGCCCGGCCTGGACTTCGTGCAGAAATACGATGCCCGAAGGCGATTCCGCGGCGGCCAGGTGGACGTTGGCGGCGAAAGGCTGTTCGTTGGGCAGGCGCGTGAGCTCGAAATAATGCGTGGCGAACAGCGTCAGGGCCTGGTTGTGAGTGAGCAGCCGGTGCGCGATGGAGCCGGCCAGGGCCAGGCCGTCGTAGGTGGAGGTGCCGCGGCCGATTTCGTCCATGAGGACCAGGCTTTGCGGCGTGCTGGCCGCCAGGATGGCGGCGGCTTCGGTCATTTCCATCATGAAGGTGGATCGCCCGCCGGCCAGGTCGTCGGCCGCCCCGATGCGTGTGAAGATGCGGTCGATCCGGCCGATGCGGGCGCTGCGCGCCGGCACGAAGCTGCCGGTACGGGCCAGCAGGGCGATAAGCGCTATCTGGCGCATATAGGTGGATTTCCCGCCCATGTTCGGCCCGGTTATCAGGAGCATGCGGCGTTGCGGGCCGAGCTCGCAGTCGTTGGGCGTGAAGCGCTCGATGCTGCGCTCGACCACAGGATGGCGCCCCGCCTCGATAAGGATCTCGCTGCCGTCGGACAGTTCCGGAGCCACCCAGTCGTTAAGCCGGGCGTGTTCGGCCAGGGCGGCCAGGGCGTCGATTTCGGCCAGCGCGCCCGCGCAGGCCGAAAGCGCCGGCGCGTGCGGGGCCAGTTGATCCAGCAGGTTCTCGAACAGCCATTTTTCGCGCGAAAGGCTGCGGTCCTTGGCCGACAGCACCTTGTCCTCCCAGGCTTTCAGCTCGGGCGTAATGTAGCGCTCGGCGTTTTTCAGTGTCTGGCGCCTGCGGTAGTCGGCGGGCACTTTGTCGGCCTGGCCGCGCGACACTTCGATGAAGAAGCCATGGACGCGATTGAACTCGACGCGCAATGTGGCGATGCCGGTGCGTTCGCGTTCGCGCGCCTCCAGTTCCAGCAGGAACTCTCCGCTGTCGCTGGCCAGCCGCCGCAATTCGTCGAGCTCGGCGTCGAAGCCCTTGGCGATGACGCCGCCGTCGCGCACCATCAGGGCGGGTTCGGGATCCAGCGCACCGTGCAGCAGCGACGTCAGTTCGGGGGAGACGTCCAGCGCCCGCACCTGGCGGGCTAGCTGCGGCGTGGGCTCGAACGAGCGGGCGACGTGGCCGGCCACGCCCGGCAGCAGATCCAGGGCTTCGCGCAGGCTGGCCAGTTCGCGCGGGCGCACGGAGCGCAGGGCGATGCGGGTGGCGATGCGTTCGATGTCGGGATAGTGATTCAGTTTTTCGCGCAGGGTGTCCAGCGCGTCGGCCGGGTTGAGCGTGTCGGCGCTTGCCGGGGAGGAGAGCAGCGAGGCAATGACGTGCTGGCGCTCCAGCGCCGGGGCGTTGTCGCGCAGGGGATGATGGAGCCAGCGTCGCAGCAGGCGGCTGCCCATCGGCGTTTCGCAATGGTCAAGAAGGGAAAAAAGCGTGGGGCTTTCTTCGCCGGCCAGGGTTTCGGTAAGTTCCAGGTTCTTGCGCGTAACCGGATCCAGCACGACATATTCGCTGGCGCGGTCGGTCCGGATCGACTGGATGTGGGTCAGGGCCTGGGCTTGCGTGCGGCCCACGTAGCGCAGCAGGGCGCCGGCCGCGCAGATGGCCGCGGGCATGTCCGCCAGGTCGAAGCTGGCCAGGGAATCCACGGCAAAGTGCTTGTGCAGGACATCGCGCGCATTGTCGGGTTCGAAATGCCAGTCGGGAATGGCGCTGACGGCCATGCCGTCGTCGGCCGGCAGGCGCTGGCTTTCGGCGCAGACCAGCTCGGCGGGCGCGACCCGGTGTAGTTCGGTGTCCAGCATGTCGGGCGTGCATTCGGTAACGCTGAACTGGCCGTTGGCCAGATTCATCCAGGCCAGGCCCGTGCGTTCCTGCCGATTGATGCGGGTGATCCAGGCGGCCGCGATGAGGCGGTCGGCCTTGGCGGGCAGCAGCGCCTCGTCGGTAAGCGTGCCGGGCGTGACGATGCGCACGATCTTGCGCTCCACCGGCCCCTTGCTGGCGGCCGGGTCGCCGATCTGCTCGCAGATGGCCACCGATTCGCCCAGCGCGACCAGCCGGGCCAGATAGCCTTCCATGGCATGAAAGGGCACGCCCGCCATGGGAATGGGCGCGCCGTTGGAGGTGCCGCGCTTGGTCAGCGTAAGGTTCAGCAAGCGCGCCGCGCGCTCGGCGTCGCCATAGAACATCTCGTAAAAATCGCCCATGCGGTAGAACAACAAATGCGCCCCGGCTTCGTCCTTGAGACGTAAATATTGCTGCATCATGGGCGTGTGGGCGCTTATATCTTGTTCCATTGAAAATCAAAAAGTATGTTTTTTTCGGGGAATCGGGTTGGGGCAGGTTCGGGGCGATTCCGATGTTGCCGTGTTCACGGGTGAGCCGGGTGCTTCCACGGAACAGACATTGTAATGAGTATGGCTGCCATGCGAACAAGCCATTAAAAACAGCGGGCCGTTGTGGCGATGCGTTCTCATTGAAAGGCGATGCGGCGTTGTGTGTATTAATGTAACTATAGATATAATTTTGTATTGACTTGCATTCAAACCGCCAAAGCTCATTGCCTTGACGGTTTTCTTTTGATGGCCGGGGACTTTCTTGATAAAGACACTTCGCATATCCGTCGGCATCCGCCTGGCTGTAGTCGGCGCGCTATTGCTGGCTTCTGGGCGGGCCGCCATGGCTCAAAGTGTTTCCAGCTTCGAAACGCCTGAATACTATGCTCAGGCGGGCTTGCAGCAGATCAACGCGGCCGAGGCGTACGCCTTGGGATATACGGGCAGCGGTGTCACGGTCGGGGTGGTCGACAGCGGCATCGCGGCAGCGCACCCCGAGTTTCTGGGCCGGCTTGCGGGGGGCTACGACTTTTTTACGAACCAGTTCATGGATCCCGGCAGGAATTACGATGGCTATGGCCATGGTTCGCACGTCAGCGGCATCATCGCGGCGCGCCGCGATGGCGTCGGGATGCACGGCGTGGCCTTCGACGCGCAGATCTATGCTGTCAGAATGCCTCCCACCTACGATATCGAAGAGGCCGCGCCGCCCAGCTGGAACTTTCTTGCCAAGCAGAAGCTGGCCATCATCAACAATAGCCTGAACGTCGATACTTGCTCCCGGGATTCGTCTCCCCCCTGCAATGTCGCCGATTACGATCAGGCCAAGGCGTTGACTAAATATCCTGCGATCATCGAAAGCATGCACACCGTGGCGGCATCCGGCGCGTTGATGGTATTCGCCGCGGGCAACTCTTCCCAGCCGAATCCGGACATCCTCGGCGGCGCCCCTTATCTTTTCCCCGAGCTCGAGGATAGCTGGCTGGTAGTGGCTGCCGTAGGGCCGGACGGCAAGATCGCCGACTATTCGAACCGTTGCGGCGTGGCGCAGGCGTGGTGTCTGTCCGCGCCCGGCGGCGGCGACAATGAAGGCAGCCAGGGCATTTACTCCGTGAACGCCAAAGGCGGCTATGTGCGCATGTCGGGCACGTCGATGGCGTCGCCCCATGTGGCGGGCGCGGCGGCCCTGGTCAAGCAGGCTTACCCGTATTTCACGCCGCATAACTTGCAGCAGACCATTCTGACGACGGCCACCAGCCTGGGCAGTCCCGAAATCTATGGCTGGGGCATGCTGAACGTGGGCAAGGCGGTGCGCGGGCCGGCGCAGTTCGTGGACACGTTCGATGTCGATACGCAGGGCTATAGCTCCACGTTCTACAACGATATCAGCGGAGCGGGCCAACTGATCAAGCGCGGAGCGGGCCAATTGACGTTGGCGGGCGCCAATACCTATACGGGCCCGACCCTGGTTCAAGGCGGCAAACTGGTGGTCGACGGATCACTGGCATCGCAGGTGCAGGTCGCCGCGGCCGGCATCTTGAGCGGCTCGGGCCGCATAGGCGGGCTGGATAATGCCGGCCGGATTGCGCCGGGCAACACGGTGGGCGCGCTGACGGTGGACGGCGACTACATTTCGCGGCCCGGCTCGGTATACGAAGTCGAGGCCAACGAGAACGGCAACGACCAGATACGTGTCGGCGGCACGGCCACGCTGCAGGGCGGCGTGGTGGAAGTCCAATTGAACGAGAGGTTTTCGGTGGGCAGCCTGTACCCCATCGTGACGGCGGCCGGCGGCATCGTCGGCCAATACGACGAGGTGCGCACGGAGCAAGGGCTGGTGTTTCTGAAGCCTTCGTTGAACTATTCGCAGCCCGGCACCTTGCAGTTGGCCATTGCGCGCAACGACGTGGCCTTCGCGTCCTATCTGCCCACGGCCAATCAAACGGCCGTGGGCAATGCGCTGGATGCGGCTTCGTCGGCGCCGCCGACGGGATTGAAGCTGCTGTATGACGAGATTCTCAACAGCAGCCCCGACACGCTGGGCAGCAATATGGATCAGCTTTCGGGCGAGTTGCATGCGAGCACGCAGTCGGCGCTGCTCACGACGGGCGGGCTGGTGCAGCGCACCTTGGACCAGCGCATGCGCGGCAATATCGGCGCGGGGCTGGAGGCCGGCGCGCCGATGGCGCAGGCGGGGGGCGCGATACCGGCCGACGCCATGCCCAGGTCGTCGGCGTATCCGCTATGGGCCAGTGTGGTGGGCGATTGGAGCGCGCTCAAGGGCAATGGCGATGCGGCGCGGGTCGAGACCGATACGACAGGCTTGTTCGTGGGCGGAGACGGAATCGTGGGCAACGGCTGGCGCCTTGGCGCGGCATTGGGCTATACCGATGGCCGGATCAATGTGGACGACCGTTCCTCACGCTCGAAGGTAAAGAGCTACACGGGTGCGCTGTACGGCGGGCGCAGTTGGGTTACGACGGACGGCGGCGTGAATCTGCTGGCGGGTGCGGCCTATACCGGACATGCCATCGACAGCGTGCGTACGGTTACGGTCGGCGGCAGCCAGACGCTTGCGGCCGATTACGATGCGCGGGCGGTGCAGATCTTTGCCGAACTGGGCTATGCCATGCCTGTGGGCCGGTCGAGTGTTCTGGAGCCCTATGCCGGGCTGGCCTGGCTGAATCAGCGAAGCCAGGGCTTTGTCGAGACGGGCGGCGCAGCCGCCCTGCGGGGCGACGGCAGCACGGATCGCATTACGACCGTGACGCTGGGCTTGCGTGGCAAGACCTCGCTCGAGATTGCCGGAGCAGAAACAAGGCTGACGGCGGGGCTGGGCTGGCGCCATGCGGCTGGGGATGTAGCCCCGGGCCTTCGACTGTCGTTTGTGCAGGCGGGCAATTTGGCGTTTACCGTGACGGGCGCCCCGGTTGCCAGGGATGCGGCGGTGCTGGATCTTGGGGTGCAGGTTGCGCTTGGGAGGCAGGCCGCGCTGGGGTTGAGCTACAGCGCCCAGATCGGTCAGGGCGTGACGGACAACTCCGGTTCGCTGTACTTGAGGGTGCGTTTCTAAGTTATTACACTTAATTATTACATTTAACCCGTCAAGCCCGACAACAGCGTCAAAGGTTCTGCATTCATGATCTCCCTTTATGCATTCGATACGCCCAACGGCCGCAAGATCAGCGTCGCGCTGGAGGAAATGGCGCTGCCCTACACCGTGCGTGTGGTCGACATACGAAACGGCGAGCAGTTCAAGGACGAGTTCCTGCGCATCAGCCCCAACAACAAGATTCCCGCCATCGTGGACGATGACGGGCCCGATGGCCGCCCCATCAGTGTTTTCGAGTCGGGCGCCATCCTGACGTATCTTGGCGAGAAATCGGGCAAATTCTGGCCCAAGTCGCTGGCGGCGCGCACCGAGGTGCTGCAGTGGCTGATGTTCCAGATGGGCGGGTTCGGCCCCATCCCCGGCCAGGTCCACCACTTTCTTGCCTTGCCCGAAGGCGTCGACGGAAAGTACGGCCTGGAAAGGTTCATGAAGGAAACGCGCAGGCTCTACGGCGTGATGGACCGCAGGCTCACCGACAGCCAATACTTTGCCTCGGAAATTTCGATCGCCGATTTCGCCCTGCTCGGCTGGGCGTGGAGGCATGAAAAACACAAGGTTTCCCTGGACGACTTCCCGGCCGTCAAGCGCTGGCACACCGAGATGATGAGCCGGCCCGGCGTTCGCCGAGGCTTCGAGGTGGCGCTCAAGTAGGAGAGTAGGGGCGCCTTCGGCGCGTGGTCAGGCAGACTCGCCTGGCTTGCGCCGGGCGCGCGGCGCTGTCCGGCTGAAAGGAGCGGCATCGGGCGCGTCGAGGCCGCGAAATGCCTCGAAAATGGTTTTCCGCAGCCATTTATGCCCCTCGTCGTGCTGCAATCGGCCATGCCAGTGCTGGCCGACGTCGAAGGCGGGGCTGTCGAACGGCAGGGGATGAATCCTGAGCTCGCCATGCTCGTTCAGCGCCTTTGCCATGCGATACGGAATCGTCGCGATCAGCTCCGTGGCGGCAATGACTTCGGCCAGCCCGAACGGCGTCGGCACGGACATGGCGATCCGTAGCGAAGGCCGGTTCTTTTCCATGATGTGCCTGAGCAAGGGGGCGGAGCTTACCTTGTCCTCCAGAATCACGTGTCCGGCGGAGTCGAAGATTTCCTGCGTCAGCACGTTGTACTTCGATCTGGACGAGCTGATGCAAACAAAAAAGTCCTGGAACAGACGCTGGCTGTAGAGCCCGCTTTTGCGCAGGCTCATGAAGCCGAACGCAAGATCCACGCCTTCGGATTCCAGCGCCTCGGGCGTGCCGCTATTGATGTTCTGGATTTGCAGCGACACCCCGGGGGCGGCGGCCTCCAGGATGCGGGCGATCCTGGGCAGCACCACGATCTTTCCGGCATCCGCCAGCGCAAGCGTGAAGCGCCGCATGGCCAGGGCCGGCACGAACTCGGGAGTCCGGCGATCGGCCTCGTCCAGTATCTGCAAAGCGTGTTCGATGGCGGGCGCCAGCAAGGTCGCGCGATCCGTGGGCTGCATGGTTTGTCCGGTGCGAACAAAAAGCGGGTCGCCATAGTGGGCGCGCAAGCGGGACAGGGCGATGCTGATGCTGGATTGCGCCATGCCCAGATGTTCCGCGGTGCGTGAAACGCTGCGCAGATGATACATGCCGAGAAAAATTCTCAGATGCCTCAGATCGACGGGCGGGCGCCGGGCGGCGCTGGCGGACAGCGTCAAGGTATTGGGAATCATATTAAATAATTTACATATAAATTTATTGACATATTATGGCAAGCGGGTTTACAGTTCAACGAAATTGAGCTTTCGCGCTGCCCGGGCTCGGGACGACGAGCCGGCCGCATATCCCGATCGATGCAGAGGAGACACTATGTCGAACACGACCGCGCCAGCCGATTTGGCCGGCCTTAAAGAGAAAACCGCCGGATTGCCCGAGATCCGGATATCCGAGGTGGTGCTTCAGACCTCGCAGTTCGACCGCATGGGGCAATGGTATGAGGCGGTGCTGGGCAACAAGTGGAGTGTGGTCAATACACCCAAGGACGCCGCCACCGAAAAGCAGGCCACCGCCAACGGCAACAAGCAGGTCCGCGCAAGCGATGTGCGCTCCAGCTTCATGTTCATCGACAAAAGCCTGCCGTACGGCCAGCTTTTCGCCATTTTCGAGATCCCGTTCGTCGGCGAGGCTCCCACGACGGATCCGGGGCTGAACCACATGCAGTTCAAGCATGTCGACATTCCCGCCTTGATGGAAAGGGTCAAGCTGCTGGAAAAGCACGGAATCGTCCCGCATCGCTGCGCCAACCACGGCCCCATCAGCAGCTTCTACTACTACGACCCCGACAAGAACATCGTGGAGCTCTGCAGCAACAATTTCCAGACTCAGGAATCCTTCCTCGGCTATTTCCAGTCCCAGGCCTACCGCAACAATCCTTCGGGAATCGAGCTGGACTACAAGGAGTTCGTGGCGCGTTTCGATAGCGGCGTGCCGGTGGAAGAGCTGATCCGCATCGAGTAACTCCGGCAACGTCCAATGCGGCGGCCCTGGCCGCCGTTCTTTTCATGGTTTGAGACCCCGAAGGAGGGGACTATGACGCAATACCCAGGCGGAGATTTCGACGTCGAGCTCTTGGAGTGCGAAAGGCAGTCCATCCGATTCATGGCTGATTTCGACGCGCAGCGCTACGAACAGGCTTCCACGCTGTTCGCGCCCGACGGCGTATGGCACCGGCCCGATGGCGACATCCACGGCCGCGAGGATTTTCTGAGCCGGATGGCGCAGCGCCCGCGCGGCCTTCTGGTGCGCCACGTCATGACCAACTTGCGGTCGCGGCGCATCGACCAGGACACGATCTGCGTCGAGTCATACGTGACGGTCTACCGCTACGACTTCGAGCAGGAAATCTCGTATCCCGCCGCGCTGGCCGGCCCTGCCGTCATGGGCCGCTACACCGACGTGCTGAAGCGGGCCGGCGGGGTCTGGATGATCCACGACAAATCCGTCTCCATTGATTTCAAACGATAAGGAAAAAAACATGAAGCTAGCCAATGTGAAGCGCGGCGACACGAATACGTTCGGCATTGTGACGGACTCGGGTTTCATCGACCTGGGTTCGCGGCTGGGCCAGCAGGCGGCCGACATCGTCGACCTGTTCGAAAGAAACCTCGTTGGCCAGGCCCGCGAACTGGCGGCCGGGACGCAGCCGGACTGCGGCCTGGACGAGATCGTGTTCCGCACGCCCAACGACCGCAGCGACGCCCGGATTTTCGCCTTGGGTTGGGCGTATGCCGAGCACCAGGCCGAAACCGGCAAAGAGCCTCCGGCGTTTCCCAATATGTTCAACAGGCTGCCGGAGTCGCTGGTCGGCCACGGCGCGCATCTTGTCAAGCCGAACATCTCGGATACCTTCGACTACGAAGGCGAGGTCGCCGTCATCATCGGCAAGGGCGGGCGCCATATTCCCATGGACGCCGCAAAAAGCCATATCGGCGGATACTCCATCCTCATGGACGGCTCCATCCGCGAATGGCAGAAGCACAGCATCACCGCGGGCAAGAACTTCGACAAGAGCGGCTCGTTCGGCCCATGGATGCTGACCGCCGACGAGGTGCCCGATCCCGCCAAGCTCATTCTCACCACCCGCCTGAACGGCGAGCAGGTTCAGCATGCGCCGTTCGGCGACATGGTCTGGGACCTGGCGCATCTGGTTCACTATATTTCCACGTTCTGCGAGCTTCGGGCCGGCGACGTGATTTCCACGGGCACACCGGGCGGCGTGGGCCATAAAAGAAACCCGCAGAAGTTCATGAAGCCGGGCGACACCATCGAGGTCGAAGTCCAGGGACTGGGCCTTTTGCGCAATACAGTAGTGCAGGAAGTCGAAGATTGAACGCAGCCTCGCGTCAATAAAAAAGCTATATCCCCTCAGGAGACAAAACATGAAACCATATACGAAGATATATGCATCGGCTCTGGCGGCATTTGCGCTGGCGGGGCCTTTGAGCCCGGCTCATGCCGACGAAATCCGCGTCGGGGTCATCGGCCCCATGTCAGGCCCCATCGCTTACTGGGGAACGCAGTTCAAGGAAGCCATAGAACTGTACCTGGCCCAGCACGATGGCAAGGCGGGAGGGCATACGGTAAAGGTGCTGTACCGCGACGACGGGGGCACCAGCCCGTCCCGGGCCAGGCAACTGGCTCAGGAGCTGGTCGTGCGCGACAAGGTCAGCTATCTGGCTGGATTGGCGATTACCCCCACCGCGCTGGCCGCCGCCGAGGTGGCCACCAAGGCCAAGGTGCCCATCGTGATCTTCAATGCGGGCACGGCCAACATCACCCGGAAATCCCCCTACATGCTGCGCGCGGGATTTTCGCAGTGGACGGTTTCCGTCCCGCTGGCCAACTGGGCCGCCAAGGAGGGCGGCTGCAAGAAGGCGGCCATCGCGGTTGCCGACTACGCGCCGGGGCTGGACAGCCTCGAGGCATATCACAAGACGTACACGGCGGCGGGCGGCAAGGTCGTCGCCGAGCTGCGCATTCCGCTCGGCACGACCGATTATTCTTCCTATATGCAGAAGATCAAGGACTCCCAGCCGAATTGCCTGCTCATGTTCTCTCCAGTGGGCCCGCAAGCGGTGGGGTTCGTGAAGGCGTTTGAAAGCAGCGGCCTGGCCGCCTCCGGAGTCAAGGCGCTGGGGATAGCGGAAACGCAGGAAGTGGACCTGCCCGCCTTCGGCGATTCGGCGCTGGGCATCATTACGGCCAGCATCTATTCCCCCAACAACGACACACCGGAAAACAAAGCGTTCATCGCCGCGTTGAAGAAGAAGTTCGGCCCGCAGGCGTATGCGGATCTGGCGTCGGTCGAAGCCTACGACGCCATGCACATGATCTTCGAGATGATCAAGCGGACCGATGGCAAGCAGGACGGCGCAAAGGCCATTGACTCGGTGCGGGGCATGAAGTGGATCAGCCCGCGGGGGCCCGTTTCCATTGATCCCAAGACCCGCGATCTCGTGCAGAACGTCTACATCCGCCGTGTCGAGAAATCGGGCGACGGGTACGTCAACAAGACGTTCTTCACGGTGCCCGACGTCAAGGATCCCTGGAAAGAACAGAATCCGGAATAAACACAGCGCGGCATGATCGGAGGCGATCCAGGATCCGCGTTGATCCTGGATCGCGCTTGCGGATTCGAAGCGGATAAAAACTCGGGTGTGGAGTGCTTCCGATGGACGTTAAATTATTTCAAACCATATTCGCGCTGCTGTTCAACGGGGTAGCGTATGGAATGATACTTTTCATCATGTCCGCAGGTCTCTCGGTGACGATGGGAACCATGCGGGTGGTCAATCTGGCGCATTGCGGCTTTGCCATGGTTGGCGGCTACATTGCCTATGCACTGATGACCGACGGCAGCGTGCCGTTTTGGCTTGCGGTGCTTTTATCGTTTGCGCTCACCACGATGCTGGGGGCGCTGCTGGAATTCCTGCTGTACCGGTCGATATACCGCCAGTCGGAACTGAAGCAGGTGATCCTGACCCTTGGCCTGGCGCTGGTCATGATTGCATCGGTGAACCTGGTCTTTGGCGCAAGCGTGCATAACCTGGACATCCCGGACGTCCTTAAGGGCAATGTCAAGGTTCTGGGCGTCGGTCTTTCCATCTACCGGTTTTTCCTGATCGGCGCATCCATGATCGTCGGCGCCCTCATCTGGTACTTCATCGAATGCACCGGGGTAGGCAAAAAGCTGAAGGCGGCGGTCGACAACCCGGGCATGGCCAAGTGCGTCGGCATCAACGTCGACGTCTATTTCGCCGGCACGTTTGCCGCGGGCTGCGGCCTGGCCGCGCTGGGCGGAGCCCTGGGCGCCGAACTCATGCCGCTGCAGCCGTTCTACGCGCTCAGGTACCTGGTCATCGTCGTCATCGTCGTGTCGATAGGAGGGCTCGGCAGCATCAAGGGCACGCTGGCCGCCGCCCTGGGGCTGGGCATCATCGATACCTTCGGCACGTACTTCTTCGACGACATCGGGGCATTCCTGGTTTATTTCATCATGATTGCCGTGTTGTTCATCAAGCCGCAGGGCTTGTTCGGGAGGGCGTAATGAAAACGACGCTATTGCCGGCCGGCAGCTTCAGCCAGCACCACTGGAAGGCGCGCGACATCCTGCCGTGGCTGCTTGCCGCGGCGGTCTTCTATTTCTTCGACGGCTACCTGGCGCTTGGAACCGTCATCATCATCATGATCATCGCCTGCATGTCCCTGAACCTGGTTCTCGGCTATGCCGGCGTCGAGACTCTGGGCCATGCCGCCTTCTTCGGCATTGGCGCGTATACGGCGGGCCTGTATGCCATCCATGTCTCCACCGAGCCGGTCAGCGGCCTGCTGGCCGCTGCCATCGTCGCGGGGGTGTTCGGCACGGTGTCGGGCTATTTTCTGCTGCGCATGCGCAGCCTGACGCTGCTGATGCTGACCCTGGCGGTGGGCATGGCGGTCTACGAGTTCGCGAACAAGTGGTCGTCCGTGACGGGTGGCGATGATGGACTGTCCGGCATTTCTCCGGGGCCTTTGTTCGGAGTCTTTGATTTCGGACTGGACGGACGAACGGGCTACTTGTATGCCCTGGGTGTGCTTGCCCTGGTGTTCCTGCTGGTTCGAACCATCGTCGATTCCCCGTTCGGGCTGTCCCTGCGCGGGATCCGGGAAAACATTTCGCGGATGAAGCTGGTGGGCGCTCCTGTCACCAGTCGGCTGGTGGTCGTGTATTCGCTTTCGGGGGCCATTGCCGGCATGGCCGGCGCGCTGTACGCGCAGACCATCCAGGTGGTCGGGCTCGAGTCGCTGTCTTTCGACCTGTCGGGCAATCTGCTGATCATGGTGGTGCTGGGCGGTCTGGGCCGGCTTTACGGGCCTTTCATTGGCGCCATCATTTTCCTGCTGGTGCAGGACAGGGCGGCGGCGTTCAGCCCCCAGCACTGGATGTTCGCGATCGGGCTCATCCTCATTCTCAGCGTCAGGTTTTCGGACAACGCGTTCGTGGCAGGGGTCGCGGCGCGGCTCAGGAGGGCGGCGAAATGGTGAACGGCATGCATGAACAAAAACCAGAATTCACGGAGGATAGATGACGACGCCTCTTCATACGACGACACCGCTTCAGACCTTCGGCCTGACAAAGAATTTCGGTGGCTTGTGCGTGACGAACCACGTCGATTTTTCCCTGGAGGCGGGCGCTCGCCACGCGCTCATCGGCCCCAACGGCGCGGGCAAGACCACGTTCGTCAATTTGCTGACCGGCGTGATTCCCCCGACGCAGGGCAGCATTCATCTGGACGGGAACGACATCACGCATTTGTCCCCGCGCCAGCGGGTCAAGCGGGGCCTGGCCCGGACCTTTCAAATCAACAGCCTGTTTCCGCAATTGACGACGGCCGAGAATGTCGCATTGGCCATCGGCGAAAGAAAGGGCTCGGCAGGCCGCATGTTCAGCCGGGTGGAGCGCGACTCCGAACTGGAGCACGAAACGGCGGCCCTGCTCGAGGATCTGAATATTCTCGACATGGCGAGCAAGAAAATTGCGGATCTGGCTTACGGCCAGCGCCGCATGGTGGAAATCGCCATCGCGCTTGCCATCAGGCCCCAGGTGCTGTTGCTGGATGAACCGGCGGCGGGCGTGCCGGCTTCGGAAAGCCATGCCATTATCGAAATGCTCGAACGGCTGCCCGCGCATATCGCCATCCTGCTCATCGAGCACGACATGGACCTGGTGTTCCGGTTCGCCCGGCGGATCACCGTGCTGGTGGAAGGGAGCATCCTGATCGAAGGGGATGGCGCCCAGGTCAAAAGCGATCCGCGGGTCAAGGAAATCTATTTAGGGAGGCGCCATGGATAGCCATCTTCGGTTCGAGGACGTGTGCGCCGGCTACGGCGACACCACCATACTTGAAAACGTTTCGCTCGACTTGCGGCGGGGCGGAGCCTGCGCGCTGCTGGGGCGCAACGGCGCCGGGAAAAGCACGCTGCTGTCGACGGTCATGGGGCTGAACACCTTCAAGTCCGGAAGCATTCGATACGGGAACGCGGATGTCTCCCGCATGCCGCCGCATCGCCGGTCGGCGCTGGGCATAGGGCTGGTACCCCAGGAGCGGGAAATCTTTCATTCGCTCAGCGTGGAAGACAATTTGCGGGTGGCGGTACGGGCGGGCGAATGGAACGTGGAAAAGGTGTACGAGCTGTTCCCCAGACTGGCGGAGCGCCGGGGCAACCTGGGCAACCGATTGTCGGGCGGAGAACAGCAGATGCTGGCCTTCGGCCGTGCGCTCGTCGGCAACCCCGAACTGCTGCTGCTCGATGAACCGCTGGAAGGCTTGGCGCCGGCGGTTGCCGACATACTGCTGGATGCCATCGTGACGTTGAAGTCGCTGGGCGGCTTTACGATTGTTCTCGTCGAACAGCATGCAACGGTTGCGCTGGAGATCACCGAGCAGGCCATCGTGCTGAACAGGGGGCAGGTCAGCTATTCGGGCTCGAGCGCCGATTTGCTGAAGGACGAGCCGTTGTTGACGCGACTGGTGTCTTGCTGAGTGGCGAGCCCGTGGCGTGATGCCGGCCCCGCCGCCGGATGGCGGCCAGTTCCTTTGGCCGCCGCGTTCGTTTTCAGGCGCCCCTGACCCGGTCGACGACTTGCAGAATATCGTCGGGCGCGCGGCTTCCGCGCCAGGCCACATGCCCGTCGGGGCGCACCAGAACCAACGGGTATTCATACAGCTTCCTGGCTTGTTCGGACGCGATGCCGTGCCTGGCGAACGGCACGCCGCGTTGGGCGAAGCCCCGTGTGAACGCATCCGTGTCGATCGACTCGTCGAAGCTCATCAGCACGAAGCCTTGCCCGTAATAGTCCAGGGTCGAGACGCCGTCCTTCACCCAGGCGTGCGGCGCCCGGCTCCCGGGCCAGGTCGAGGGCTTGTAGTCCACGGCGTCGTCGGGAGGCTCGGGCGTGCCGTCGGGACAGCAAATGGGCGAGTCGCGGTAGCGATACCCAAGCTGTATGCCCTGGGTCGTGAATTCGCGGCGCCGCTTCTCATTGACCAGCGAGGCCATTTTCGCCCGCGTCCATTCTCCCTGGACGGTGGGGCTGTCGAGTTCGGGGTCGGCGACAATCAACTGGTCCAGCTTGTAGTTGTTGGCGGCTTCCGCCGTGTTTCGCAGCGCGATGGGCCGGCGCTCGGCCTCGTAGCTGGCCAGCAGGTTTTTCCCGCCCCAGCCCGCCAGCGAGGCGGCTATCTTCCAGCCCAGGTCGACGGCATCGCCGATTCCCGTATTCGCGCCGAATCCGCCTTTCGGCCATCTCAGGTGGGCGGCATCGCCGGCCAGCAGGACCCGGTTCAACCCATAGCGTTCGGCCACGACCATATGCCCGGTCCAGGGCTGGGCCTGGATGATCTCGACCTGCACGTCCATGCCCAGCGAGGCCAGCACGGTCGGCAGGGGGTCGATCTGCTCGCCTTCCTCCACGTACATGGAAAGACGCCACAGTTCCTTGCCGTCGACGGTGGTCAGGTAGGGGCGGCGTGGCGTGTTGACGGTATGCATCTGGAAGAAAGGGGCGCCGTACTTGGCGACGATGCGATCCAGCAGGTCGGGCGAGCGGAAGAAGGCGGCGAAGTTGCGGCCCTGCGCGAACGAGCCGGCGTATTTGACGCCGATTTTCGAGCGGGTCTGGCCGTGTCCGCCGTCGCAGGCGACCAGGTATTGAGCGCGTACCGTGCTGCGGGCGCCAGTATCCAGATCGGCAAGCGTGGCAGTCACGCCGGTTTCGTCCTGGACGAAATCCTCCAGCCGTGTGTGGTAGCGGATGGCTCCGGGCGCTTTTTCGAGCGCCGCGTCCCGCAGCAGCGGATCGAAAATTCGCTTGGGGCAGATGACCGGACCTTCGGGGGAAATGCCGTCGGACGCGGCGGGGATTTCCTGATTGCTCAGGCCCGGGAAGGCGGCCAGCATCCGGCCGTTCAGCGCCGTGAAGAAGCCGATGTTCAGCGGATAGTCGCTTGGGAATTCGGACGGAAAGCGGGCGCGCTGCGCCAGCCCCCAGCGCCTGAGGTGCTCCATGGTCCGGGAAAAAATGGCTTCTCCCGCCGGGAAAGTAACCTGGCCGTCTTTCTCGTCGACCAGCACGTAGCGGATGTTCCGGTAGTTGAGCTCGTTGGCCAAGGCCAGGCCTACGGGCCCCCCGCCGACGATCAATACAGGGATTTCCTCGCAAGTCATGGTGTTCATCTCTTCGCCCCTGATGGTGTTGTTGGTATGTGTCGCTTCAATATGATGGGTATGGCGAATTCTAGAATAACTTTTGACTTATGTAAATAATTACATATAAAAGAATTGGAATAAAATAGTGCCAAGGGGGAAATCAAGCCGCCCGATGCGGGGCTGCGGCATAATCCGCGCTCTGCTGTTCATGGTTTTATGCCGAACCTTTTCACTGCGCCCGCCGCGCAAACCTCAGGAGACGTTTTTGGACTCTACCGCCGATCTTTTCGATGCCAACGCCGATACCGTTTCGGTTTGCGAGCTGCAATTTCGCAGTTTCGGCAAGAAACAACGCTTTTTCGGACCTTGCGTGCCCTTGCTCGTCAACGAAGACCATCGGCCTGTGCTGGCCATGCTGTCGACGCCGGGCGAGGGCCGGGTGCTGGTCGTCGATGCGGGCGGTTCGCTGCGCGTCGGTGTCATGGGCGACCGGCTGGCCGCCATTGCGGTCGAGAACAACTGGGCAGGCGTGGTCGTTCATGGCGCCATACGCGACAGCACGGCCATCGACGCCCTGGACATCGGCGTCAAGAGCCTGGGCACCACGGCCAGGCGCTGCCAGACCGAGCGGGGCGGCCTGGCAAGTGCGCCGGTGCGTTTCGGCGGCGTCGAGTTTTCGGCCGGCGACTGGGTCTATGCGGACGTCGACGCCGTATTGGCAAGCCCGCGCCAACTGGCGTTTGGCGCGCCTGTCTGATTCGCCAGCCTGATTGTGCGCGTTGCCGGCCACGTCCTTGAGACGTAGGTATTGCTGTAGCGTGGGAGCTAGAGTTGCGCTTATGTTTTACTTTCCCGTTTGCGTAATCTCTACATGGTTGAATCCCAAATCATATGTCAAACTATACAAAAATAGTTGTTTTTTGCGTATGATTTGGGTATGGCCACACTCGAACAATATATGGGGGATCGCCTCGCGCAGGGCCGCGCTTACTTTTCAAGGGAAGAAGCGTTGGCCGTGCTTGGCTCATCGCCCGAGACGCTGAACATGGCGCTCATGCGGCAAGCCAGGAAGCACCGCTTGGTGAGTCCTCGCCGTGGTTTTTATCTGATTCTTCGTCCAGAGGATCGGGCCATCGGGGCACCCGATCCGGTTCGATGGATCGACCCGATGATGAAATACTTGCAGCTTGACTACCGGGTCGCGTTGTTGCGTGCGGCGGCGTTCCATGGTGCCGCGCACCAGGCCGCCATGGTATTTCAGGTAATCGTACCGAAGCAGATGCGTGGTTTTGAGGTGGGTCGACACCGTCTGGAGTTCGTTTATCAGAATCCGTCCGCGTTTGGCAAAGTCAATCAGCCGGGCTGGTTGGGCTCGTTGAAAAGCGAGACGGGCTTCGCGAAGGTCGCGGGTATCGAATTGACGTTGCTCGATTGTGCACGCTATTTCCACAAGGCGGGAGGCATCAACGGCGTAGCTCAGATCGTGAAGGATTTAGGCGGGCAGGCGAGGGCGGCTACGCTGGTCAAGCTGGCCGTGCATTACGAAAACTCATCCGTACGCCGCCTCGGCTATTTGCTGGAACGCATGCGACACATGAGGCAAGCAGATGCCTTGCGGCCCTTTACCAAAAAAGCCAAGACAGCGGTGTTATTGGATCCTTCCGTCAAGCCTTTGGTCAAGGAATTGTCCAACTGCTACGAGAAAGAGTCTCGGTGGAAGTTGATTCTCAATGAATCCGTGGAGGTCGATTTTTGATACCCCTGGCCTGTCTTCGGGCCTGGAGTGCCGTGGCTCCATGGCCTGATCTGCAACAAGTTGAGCAAGACCTCGTCATATGCCGCGCGCTGTGCGACTTGTTCAACGCGCCTGCGCTGCGCGGAAAAATTGCTTTTCGCGGTGGCACTGCGATCAATAAGCTGTTGTTCCGGCAACCACTGCGCTATTCCGAAGACATCGACCTAGTGCAGACGCATGCCGAGCCGATCGGCGCGACGATTGACGCCATCCGCAACGCGCTGTCGTGGTTGGGCGCGTGCAGGCGGGAGCAGGCCGGGCATTCGATGCACCTGGTATTCCGGTTCGCACCCGAAGTCGACGCGGAATCGGAGCTGAAGTTGAAGGTCGAAATCAACACTCGCGAACATGAGAGCCTGCTCGGCGTTCGCCACTATCCCTTTACTGTGGAGAATGATTGGTATCAGGGCAAGACCGAGATCGCGTCTTTTGAGCCTGAGGAATTATTCGGCACCAAGCTGCGTGCTCTCTTGCAGCGGCGCAAGAATCGAGACCTGTTCGATCTCGGGGAGGGGCTGAAAGAACTGGCGCTTGACACCGACAAGTTGGTGGCCTGCTTCGAGCACTGTCTTGCGTTGGAAGGCAAACCCATCACGCGTGCGATCGCCGAGCAGCGCATGCTGGAGAAATTGACGCGCAGCCTGACGGAAGACGTTGCGCCGTTGCTGCCCGCCGGCGTGCGTTTCAACGACGACGACGCGATAGATGTCTTTGAGCGTGTTTGGTTGCAACTGGTGGTTCGACTCAAAGGCGACGCCTGGAAGCTGACTGAAAAGGTGGTTGCCGAGCTTCGTGCCAAGAGGTATCCGGCGCTGCTGGTGGTGCGCTGATATTGGTGTTTACGAGGAGGTGGTTATCGGCTCTGAAGACAGACAATCATGCTACAAAAGCATTCATAAAAATACTTCCCTAAGCGCGGGTTCGATCAGTTGACGTGGGCTCAGCGCGAGGAGGTTATTTGTCGTCAGTAGAGGGATGGCTGTTAATTCATAAGGAACGAGGCCGGCAACTACCGCCAGCGTCACTCGATTAAAGGAGCTGCAAAATGAGTTCTGGCGTGACGGCGACATCCGGTTGCAGCCAATTGGTCGACCGAGGTTCTCCGATCCCGTCTAGGGCAAGAGGCATCTGGGCCAAGAGTGGCGAGGGCGCCGGGCACGGTTTGTTGACGCATATGCTGGATGTGGCGGCTGTTGCCGAGACGATTATGAATATGGAGCCTGTATCCAGCCTACAGTGGGTTTCTGCGCAAATGGGGATACCAGTAGAGCAGGCAAAGCGCTGGGTGGCTGCTGTTGTAGGCCTACATGATTTTGGCAAGGCTATTCCTGGCTTTCAGGCCAAGTGGCCGGAGGGAATGCAAGCTGACATGTCGCAAGGGCTGGCATTCCCTACCGCTGCATGCGCGGTGGATAATCATTCCTGTGCTACTGCGGCATTGCTTGAGCCGGTGCTGCGAAGCGTGACCGGAGCGGAGCGAGGCTGGCTTCGAGCTGTCGTTCGAGCTATTGGCGCCCATCATGGCTACCATTTCTCACCCACTGAAATCAATAGTGCCAAGCCCGTTGCCGAGCCTGAAGAGTGGGCTGAGGCACGGAAAGCCATACTGAACATCTACTGGCAGTTACTTGCTCCGGAAGGGTTGCCGGAACGCGACGAATTGGCTTTGCCCGTGGTTAATTGGCTGGCAGGGTTGACCAGTACTGCCGACTGGATCGCTTCCAATCCCGAGTGGTTTCCTCTGGGTGAGCGAGGGCATGCCAGTTTGGCTGATTATTTTGCTCATGCTGCGCAACTGGCGCACGACGCATTGAAGCATGTGGGTTGGCGACCTATGCAGCCCTTCTTGAATACTGAAGCATCTACGGGAGACTTGTTGGCGCGGATGGTAAGGGATAACGATTGGTCGATTCGCCCCTTGCAGCAGGCGGGTGACCTGTTATTGCAGCAAGCGGCGGGGCCATCGCTACTGTTGGTGGAGGCTCCGATGGGTGAAGGCAAAACAGAACTGGCATTTCTGGCGCATTTGCGTTTGCAGGCGCGCAATGGCCACCGGGGGTTGTATATAGCCTTACCCACTCAGGCCACGGGGAATGCCATGTTTCGGCGTGTTCTGAGCTTTCTGAATCAATTTGCGGACAACCCTACGGATGTGCAGTTGGTTCATGGTGGTGCAGCTATGAACGATGATCTATTGCGCTTGCGCGGTATTGATGAGTCCCGTGACGCTACGCTGTCTGCATCGATGTGGTTCTCGCAACGGCGTCGTCCGTTGTTGTCACCCTATGGCGTGGGCACGGTTGATCAGGCATTGCTGGCAACGCTTAACGTCAAGCATCATTTTGTGCGGTTATGGGGTTTGGGAAATCGCGTGGTAATCCTGGATGAAATCCATGCATACGATACCTATACCACCGGCCTGATCGTGGCATTGCTGCAATGGCTTAAAGCACTGGGTAGTTCAGTAGTGCTGATGAGCGCCACATTACCCCGCTTGCGGCGAGACGAATTACTCGCAGCCTGGGGCCTACCTGCCAGTCAGGTGCCGGAACTGCCCTACCCGCGTGTGTTGCTGGTTGATGACGCCGGTGTGCGGGGAAGTACGTTCTCCAGCCGGCCTCTGCCGTCCATTCAACTGCACTGTCTGGGTGAAGGTGTGGAAGACATGAGCGGCAAGGCCATTGAGTTGTTGGGTGCTGGCGGTTGCGGCGCATTGATCGTCAACACGGTGGAGCGGGCGCAAATGCTGTACTGCTCATTGCGCGAACGCTTGAAGGGCGATGATATCGAGCTATTGCTGTTTCATGCACGATTTCCTGCAGACGAGCGTCGAGAGCATGAGGAACAGGTGCTTAGTCATTTCGGCTTGTCGAAATCGCGTCCCGAGCGCGCTTTGATGATTGCAACACAGGTTGCGGAACAGTCTCTGGATATTGATTTTGATTTCATGCTCAGCGATTTAGCTCCAGTCGATTTGTTATTGCAGCGCGCTGGCCGCTTGCATCGCCATAGCCGTTCCCGCCCTGCGGCACATATGCAGGCGGGGCTTTGGGTGGCAGGCCTGACGCCAGAATTTCCTGATTTGAATGCGACAGCCTGGGGCTTTGTGTATGACCCTTATATCCTCGGCCGCACCTGGGCCAAGCTCAGGCAGGAAGCGGAATTGCATCTGCCGGACGATATTGAGCGCTTGGTGCAATGGGTCTATGGCGATGATCCGTTGCCGGAGGGGTTGCAGGAGGCGGTGCAAAGCAGCATAGACATAGAGTCTTATGGCCAGCATTTGGCCAAAGAAAAACGAGAGCGGCAGCAGGCCATGAATATTACGCTGGACAGCGGGGCCGAGTTGGTCGACGCCTATATGGGAAAGCCCAAAGGCAATGAAGAAGGGGACGATCTGCGCAATGAGACCCGTCTTGGACGTAACACAGTGATGTTAATTCCTGTGGAAAAGGTTGAGGGTGGATGGCAGGTTGATGGGGTTGTTTTTCAACCCGATCAGAGGTTGGATGGTCAGACCGTTCGAAAACTCTACAGCCGACAGATCGCCGTTTCCAAAACGGCGGTAGTCAAGCATTTTCAATTGAATCAATACGGGCAGGCGCCCGCATCGTTCGCCGAGAATGCGGTGCTGCGACACTTTTATCCGCTGATTCTGGTTGATAGGTGTTACAGGCTGGGCAACTTGAATGTGATGCTGGATCGAGAACTGGGCTTGGTTTTTGAAAAAGCGGAAGGGGATCCGCGCATCCCTGCTGATGCAGGGAAATCATATTGATTGGAAATGGTTATAGACCATTCAACCGGTTCATCCCCCTCAAGGGAGCCTGCGACAAACTAGCAGATTCTGGGTTCCGATTGTAAATCATAAAAATCTTATTGACCATTCAACCTTATATAAAATAATATTTACTTATGTAAAAAATGTTACTGGGGGATGCGTTTATGAGCGGCGCTTTCAACCTGTTGGACGAACCGTGGTTGCCAGTGCGCCTAGTCGATAGGCGGGTTGTTGACTTTAGCTTGCGTGAAGTGCTTGCCCGAAGCAGTGAAATTGTCGCGCTGGCCGAAACTGAGCCGCCCAATCTGGTGGCGCAACATCGTTTGCTATTGGCAATAGTTCACCGCGCCCTGACGCTCGAGATCGGGAACTGGAAAGTCAAGGATCGGGTTCGTTGGTATCGTGAGGGGTTGCCGACAGCGGTGCTGGATGCTTATCTGGAACAGTGGCGTGACCGCTTCTGGCTGTTTCATCCTGAGTTTCCCTTCATGCAGGCGGCGGTGTTGGCAACGGCTGAAGAAACACGGGACAAGTACAAACCATGGACGCAAATATCGCTGGCCAGTGCCAGCGGTAATATGCCTGTGGTATTCGACCACGCATATGACGGTGCTCCGAAGGCGATTAGTCCCGCGAGCGCAGTGCGTACTTTGTTGGGCTTTTTACAGTTTACGCCAGGCGGGTTGGTCAAGACCCTGCGGGATGCGGACAAGGCTGGTGCATTGGCCAATACGGCTGCCGTGATTCCTATAGGTTCAACTTTGGCGCAGACCCTGGTGCTGGGGTTGCATCCTCCAGCAAGGCAGCATGCTGAGCCCGACCTGCCAGCGTGGGAGCTAGCCCCGCTAACACTTGCTCAATTGCGTGGCGCTCCTGTGTTGGCGACGGGCGCCAATGATCGCTATACACGTTTAAGTCGTGCTGTGCTGTTTGTGCCTGAAAAAGATGGAAATATTCGCTGGCTGCGTTTTGCCGCGGGCTGGGCCTTGGGTGAAGATGCTAACGCGCCAGATCCAATGGCTGCGTTTCGCGCGGGTAGTAATGGCTTGGTGCGGCTTACGTTTAATGGGGGGCGTGCCATGTGGCGTGATCTTCCCGCTTTGCTACCTAACCCTGATCCAAAGCCCGGGGAAGACAGCCGGGCGCCCGCGGTGTTGAATAGCGCTGTCAGCTTGCATGAGGAAATCAGCGATGAGAGGGTTTACCAGCCACTGTTGGTCGCTGGTTTGGCCAGCGATCAGGCGAAGTTGCTGCGCTGGCGCTCTGAGCAGATCAGCCTTCCCGTAGCACTGTTGCAGAACGCGGAACGGGCTGCTTATTTGCGCACGCTGGTGGAGCGTGCAGAAACCTTATTCAAAGATATAAACAACTTGGCAGTACGAATGTTGGCTGAAACCTTGCCCGATTCCGACAGTAAGGATACGCGCGGTCGTGCCCGAAGTCTGCTGGAGACAGGCATGTTCTCCGCCAGCTATTTTGCCGCTGCCGAGAGAGCGTTGGTGCAAATTCTGCAACTGTTGGGCGAAGGGCAATTTGAAGGGGCTGATGAGTGCTGGGATTCCATTTTGCGACGCAGTGCCTTGTTGGCCTGGGGACACGTCGTAGCTGACATGGGTTTTTTGCCTCGAGCCTTGCGTGCGAACGCTAAATTCCTGCCAAGATTTCATGGCTTGTTAAATAAACATGTGCCGTTAATAAATCCACCTTCGTCCAGAAAGGAGATAGCAGCGTGAGCGAACATTCTGAACAGTTTGTCCGGCATTTGACGGTTCTTAGGGACCGAGACCGAGGGGCATTGGCTGTTCTGCGCCATAGCCTCGCTTTCGAACCAGGCACGTATCCCAGGGCGTTTCCTTATGTAGAGCGATTTGCTGGCGCAGCAAGCTACGAGCGCGATGCGCGCCGCCTCGCGTTATATGCCGTGGCGGCGCTGTATGCTCGACATCCGCAGCAACATGAACGAAGTTTATCCGCCGCGTTTGGGTTGCTTGCCAGAAAACGTGAAGCGTCGGCAGGTAAAGACTACAGCGCCAGCATCGAAAACCGTTTTCTGGCGCTGCTTGGAGCGGATGCCGGAAATATCTTCAGCTATCTGCGTCTGGTGATAAGTCTGCTGGCTGCTGATGACATCGGCTTGAATTACGCCGCGTTGCTGGATGCGCTGTCGCAATGGATGCGTCCCGACGCTGATATCGACAGATTACGCCAGTCCTGGGCTCGCGACTTTTACCGGGCGGCCCTGACCGAAGTGCCTAGCGACACAGACATCATAACTGGCCAAGCCAACGACTTGTAAAGGAAATCCACCATGAGTTTATTTCTTGAGTTTCACCTGATCCAGAATTTTGCTCCTTCCAATCTCAACCGTGACGATACCGGGGCACCCAAGGACGCTATCTTCGGTGGTCAGCGCCGGGCGCGCATTAGTAGCCAGTGTATTAAGAGAGCAATTCGCCAGGCCGCGTCCGAGTATGATCTTTTGCCATCCGAGAACCGCGGGATACGGACAAAAAAGCTTCAGTCCTTATTACTTGAAAGGCTGAGTGACCGTGATCTGGAGGAAGCCAAAGGGAAAGTTGCTGCTGCGCTTTCCGCAGCGGGGCTGAAGCTCAAGGACGATGGCAAGACGGAGTACCTGCTGTTTTTGGGCGAGAACGAAGTAACAGCCTTTGCTGACCTGATTCAGCAACATTGGGACGACTTGCCGGTAGGGGGCGACAAGAAAAGCAAGAAGGACAGCAAAGCGGCAATGCCGGCTGAAATCACCAAGCAGGCAAAGGCATTGCTTGATGGAGGTAAGGCCGTGGATGTGGCGCTGTTTGGCCGTATGCTGGCAGACCTACCGGCTGTTAATAAAGAAGCTGCATGCCAGGTGGCTCATGCGATCAGCACCCACCGTGTGGAGCGCGAATTTGACTATTTCACAGCCGTCGATGATAGGGGAGACGAAGATGAAACCGGCGCGGGCATGATCGGTCAAATCGAGTTCAACTCGGCCACCTTCTATCGCTATGCAGTGCTTGATGTGAACAAGTTACGCAAAAACTTGCAGGATGATCGCGAATTGGCGCTTTCTTCTGTAGCCGCCTTTACCGAGGCTATTGCGCGTGCTATTCCCACGGGCAAGCAAAACAGCTTTGCGGCGCATAACCCTCCGGAGTTCATAGGAGTCAGCCTGCGCCATGGCTCTCCTTTGAGCCTGGCCAATGCTTTTGAGCGGCCCGTTGCACCACGCGCCGGAAAGGCGCTGACGCAGCAATCGGTTGAGCATATGGGTACTTACGAAGAGCAGCTTGCCGCAGCATATGCAGCGGTTGATGATCAATGGCTTTATCTTGATCTCACCGGTTCGTGGCCTCAGAGTAAAGGTGATAAGGCCTCCAGCTTGCCTGAACTCGTGCAGAAGGTAAGTCATCTGGTCGACCGAAAACTAGGGGAGTAAGGGATGAGCACATTGCTGCTGCGGCTGCAGGGGCCTATGCAGTCCTGGGGCACGACCAGCCGCTTCGACGAGCGCGACTCTCAGCTTGAGCCGTCGAAGTCGGGTGTGCTTGGCTTGATTTGTGCCGCTCTGGGGCGCGACCGAGCAGAATCGGTGGATGATTTGGCTGCCTTGCGCATGGGGGTGCGTGTAGACCGTGAAGGGGTATTGATGCGCGACTATCAAACAGCTACTGGCGTGGTAATTGCTTCCAGTGGAAAACCTGATATGTTGCGAACAGTCGTTAGTCCGCGTCATTATCTTTCAGATGCAGTGTTTCTTGTGGGGCTGGAGGGTGAGCGCGTTTTGTTGGAGCGGATCCATGCCGCTTTGAAAGAACCTTGTTGGCCCCTAGCTTTAGGACGTAAAAGCTTTGTGCCATCTCTACCCGTCCATATGCGTAACGCGGTTGTAGAAGAGCCTTTACAACATGCCCTGGAAGGCTGGCCGCTGTTGCTGGATTCCAAGTCGCCAGCTGTTACTTTGCGTGTTGTTTTGGAAGACGATGTAGAGGGCGTTGTGCGTTTGGATCAACCGGTCGCTCCATTTTCCGAACGGCGTTTTGGCCCGCGTTTTGTGAAATCAGTTCTTATGGCTGTGGAGGGTAAGCATGTATTTGACCCGGCTAACGCTTGATTCTCGCAGCGCCCAGGCGCGTCGAGATTTGGCTAGTCCCTATGACATGCATCGAACCTTGGTGCGAGCATTTGCCGTTGATGGGGAGCAAACTCCCCCACGCTTTTTGTGGCGGCTCGAGCCGCAGGTGAGTTGGGGAACCCCACCGGTTTTACTTGTTCAGTCCTCTCATACGGCAGATTGGCAGTTTCTGCAGGTAGAACCAAATTATTTAAAGCTTCTTCCAGAAACCAAGATGCTTGATCTGGGCGATTGGATGCAGCCTCTGCGGCGATACCGTTTTCGTTTGTTTGCCAATCCCACGGTGTCGCGCGACGGGAAGCGCTATGGCCTTGCTTCGGAAGTGGACCAGTTAGCTTGGTTGAGCAGACAGGGGGAGCGACATGGTTTTGAGCTTGAGTCTGCTGTTGTGATGGCTAGCGATATGTTGAAAACGCATAAACGCGATATTGGCATCAGTTTGCAACGCGCTTGCTATGAGGGTGTTTTGGCCGCTGCTGATATAACCCGATTGGCGGCCGCTGTTGAGGGTGGTATTGGCCCAGGCAAAGCATTTGGTTTTGGTTTGCTCAGCCTCGCGGAAATCAGACATTAACCGAAAGGAGGGCTTTGCATGCTTCCACCCATCAAGCCATTACCTATGAAAGACCGTATCTCGATGGTTTTCATTCAGTATGGCCAGATCGATGTGCAGGATGGAGCGTTTGCTGTCATCGACCAGAACGGTGTACGAATGCTGATACCGGTGGGGTCGGTGGCATGTATTATGTTGGAGCCGGGTACGCGGGTATCCCATGCGGCTGTGCATCTGGCTTCTACCGTTGGAACTCTACTTGTGTGGGTAGGAGAATCTGGCGTACGTTTGTATGCTAGTGGTCAACCGGGAGGCGCGCGCGCCGATCGGCTCTTGTATCAGGCCAAGTTGGCTTTAGATGATGATTTGCGCCTCAAGGTCGTGCGCAAGATGTACGAATTGCGTTTTGGTGAAGTGGCGCCACAACGCCGAAGTATTGAGCAGTTGCGTGGCATCGAGGGTGCGCGTGTACGCGAAACCTATAAACTTTTGGCTCAGCAATACAAAGTCAATTGGCGCGCTCGAAATTATGATCGGCATCAGTGGGACGCTGCTGATATCCCCAACCGATGTTTGTCAGCGGCTACTTCCTGTTTATATGGCATTACTGAGGCAGCCGTTTTAGCGGCGGGTTATGCTCCGGCCGTAGGGTTTATCCATACAGGTAAGCCGCTTTCATTTGTCTATGACATTGCCGATTTATTTAAATTCGAGACCGTTGTACCACTTGCATTCAGCATTGCATCCAAATCTCCATTTCAGCCGGAACGGGAAGTCCGTCAAGGTTGTCGCGATCTATTTCGTAGCAGCAAACTATTAGAGAAAATTATTCCTTCTATTGAAGATGTATTGGCTGCGGGCGAAATAGAACCGCCTACGACACCGCCTGAGTCCGTTCTTCCCGCTATTCCGAACCCGCAAAGCATTGGCGATGCTGGGCATCGTACTCAATAAGAAATTTTTTTGAACGGCGCTTGTCATGAGTTTTACTGTTGTCGTTACTGAAAATGTCCCCCCGCGTTTACGTGGCCGTATGGCTATTTGGTTGCTAGAGGTGCGTGCTGGTGTTTATATCGGCGATGTATCGCGGCGCACGCGCGAGATGTTGTGGGAGCAGTTGCAAGAAGGGTATTCGGAGGGGAGTGTTGTTATGGCTTGGGGAAGTCGTAATGAATCGGGCTATGAATTTCAAACTTTAGGAGAAAATCGGCGCGTTCCGACTGATTTTGATGGACTTCGATTGGTGTCTTTTCGGCCAATAGTGTCAACAGATCCAGACGCTCTTTAACAACCAGAAAAATCGGTACAATTCTTCTTTGTTGAATTTCCCTTATGTATTAAGGGTTTGCGGAAAGTGTGTTCCCCGCGTATGCGGGGATGAACCGGATCAACAGTGAGGGGAAACAGTTTTAAAGAGGTGTTCCCCGCGTATGCGGGGATGAACCGCCTTGCCCCATGGTCTGATTCACCCGCCCCAAGTGTTCCCCGCGTATGCGGGGATGAACCGGCAGGTCGGAAAGCACGGCCGAGGCATGATGCAGTGTTCCCCGCGTATGCGGGGATGAACCGCTATATTTAAACTATTACTTCTTGTTACAACCGTGTTCCCCGCGTATGCGGGGATGAACCGCCAGTCTGACAAGTACGTTTCCGTCGTAGTGAGTGTTCCCCGCGTATGCGGGGATGAACCGATATGCCGCCGCCTCGCTCGTCCTCCGCTCGCGTGTTCCCCGCGTATGCGGGGATGAACCGCACTATTTCAGATTATTTTGTAACAGCCGCAGGTGTTCCCCGCGTATGCGGGGATGAACCGATGAACTGCACGGCGCTGTAGGTAACGCCAGTGTGTTCCCCGCGTATGCGGGGATGAACCGATGGCCAGCGGCACGGCGTACCATGGCATGGTGTGTTCCCCGCGTATGCGGGGATGAACCGACAGGGTGCCTGGAAAATTCGACGGGAAGGGCGTGTTCCCCGCGTATGCGGGGATGAACCGTCAGTAAGGAGTTATTGGCGATGATTTTGCCCGTGTTCCCCGCGTATGCGGGGATGAACCGCAAGGGATTGAAGGGCGAGCCCACGTTCTATGCGTGTTCCCCGCGTATGCGGGGATGAACCGAGGCTTTCCACCTCGCCATCAATGCCGGTGGCGTGTTCCCCGCGTATGCGGGGATGAACCGAGGGTTTTGAGGCCCAAAATCATCAGCGAATCGTGTTCCCCGCGTATGCGGGGATGAACCGTTGACGATGTATCGCCCGTCGCCAATCGTTGAGTGTTCCCCGCGTATGCGGGGATGAACCGCCGATCTTGGCCAGCTCTCGCAGCACCATGTCGTGTTCCCCGCGTATGCGGGGATGAACCGTGGGTGGATGAACGGCTGCAGCAGTGGGCGCAGTGTTCCCCGCGTATGCGGGGATGAACCGGGCGAGGATATTCAATACCAGCTTAAACAGTAGTGTTCCCCGCGTATGCGGGGATGAACCGCTGCTGGAGCGTGATGCACGCGGTGGTACGCGGTGTTCCCCGCGTATGCGGGGATGAACCGCATTATAATCACGCGCTTTCTGGGCCTCCGCAGTGTTCCCCGCGTATGCGGGGATGAACCGGTTCAGCCGGGCGACGTGATCGATGGGGACGCGTGTTCCCCGCGTATGCGGGGATGAACCGTCTTACCCCCAAGCCAAAATCCAAGGCCACCGCGTGTTCCCCGCGTATGCGGGGATGAACCGATGAAGTCGTGATCCACGAAATTATCGAAGGGGTGTTCCCCGCGTATGCGGGGATGAACCGGAAAATAAATCATGGCAACATCACGTAAAGCTGTGTTCCCCGCGTATGCGGGGATGAACCGGCATTGTGTGCCAGTAGTCTAACCGTTCGTCCGTGTTCCCCGCGTATGCGGGGATGAACCGCCACTGCTGGGTTTGGTTCCTAAGCATGGTTCGTGTTCCCCGCGTATGCGGGGATGAACCGGCCCGAGAGAGGTAGCTGCAGTTGAGTTGCTAGTGTTCCCCGCGTATGCGGGGATGAACCGATCATCGAGATCTGCAAAGCCAACGGCATCGCGTGTTCCCCGCGTATGCGGGGATGAACCGCATCCATGCGGCCGATGCGGCCGAGCTGCGCCAGTGTTCCCCGCGTATGCGGGGATGAACCGCATTGCCATCTGTGCCCAGGCCTACCACGCAAGTGTTCCCCGCGTATGCGGGGATGAACCGCTTATATATTATCAGCGTGTTTTTTAGGCGAAGTGTTCCCCGCGTATGCGGGGATGAACCGGGTTCTCAGTCGTATCAGGCGACGACTCAGGGGTGTTCCCCGCGTATGCGGGGATGAACCGCTTTTGCAATCAAACTATCCTTTTCACTTTTTGTGTTCCCCGCGTATGCGGGGATGAACCGCAAACAGCGATTGACATTGTTTTAAAAGCTCAGTGTTCCCCGCGTATGCGGGGATGAACCGGAAAACAAAATTGGTCGCGTCAAATTGCAAACGTGTTCCCCGCGTATGCGGGGATGAACCGCGTACCATCGTGGCAGGTGGCGCGGTATCGGCGTGTTCCCCGCGTATGCGGGGATGAACCGCGTTGGCCGCCCGTAGGGCCACCCAATCACACGTGTTCCCCGCGTATGCGGGGATGAACCGAATCTTATTCAGGCGGTCTAGGTTCCGGTAGCGTGTTCCCCGCGTATGCGGGGATGAACCGTAATTTATCAACGTGGGCATGGGGTGTTTTGGGTGTTCCCCGCGTATGCGGGGATGAACCGGGCGGCGTATGCAGCAGTTAATAGGTTGAAACCGTGTTCCCCGCGTATGCGGGGATGAACCGTATTGGAACGGCGGGGATCCATTCAGCATACCGTGTTCCCCGCGTATGCGGGGATGAACCGTATGGCCCTAGCTTCTTGTTCAGGTACGTCGTGTGTTCCCCGCGTATGCGGGGATGAACCGCTGTTCGTGGTTCATCGGCCGAGTGTGGCCTGGTGTTCCCCGCGTATGCGGGGATGAACCGCTTTCTTGGCGGCATGGAAATTGATGTTGACGGTGTTCCCCGCGTATGCGGGGATGAACCGCCCAAACCGTTTAGCTATTTGCGTGGCAGTTAGTGTTCCCCGCGTATGCGGGGATGAACCGAAGACAGTGCAGCTCTTTAGTAGCGGAAAACAGTGTTCCCCGCGTATGCGGGGATGAACCGACCATACGCATGCGGCTCGACCATCAGCGCTGGTGTTCCCCGCGTATGCGGGGATGAACCGCTGGTACAGGCTTATTTCGACTGTCGCCAGAAGTGTTCCCCGCGTATGCGGGGATGAACCGAGTCGCCTGCCTGATTTCTGTCATACGCCTATGTGTTCCCCGCGTATGCGGGGATGAACCGATTGCATGACGCGAACCGGGCGCTTTGATCGCGTGTTCCCCGCGTATGCGGGGATGAACCGGCGGCATGATCAGGGATGCTATTCGCGCAATTGTGTTCCCCGCGTATGCGGGGATGAACCGTTTCGGCATCAGTCCGGCCGCTCAGCCGCCGCGTGTTCCCCGCGTATGCGGGGATGAACCGAAACGGGTGTGGCCGTGCCCGACACGGGACTGGTGTTCCCCGCGTATGCGGGGATGAACCGAGGCTGCCACCTACGCCGACCGAGTAAATGGCGTGTTCCCCGCGTATGCGGGGATGAACCGGGTCGGATGCGGTCGATGCCATCAATAATGCAGTGTTCCCCGCGTATGCGGGGATGAACCGAATATGTCCAAATTGACGGGACCGCAGCAGAGGTGTTCCCCGCGTATGCGGGGATGAACCGCAGCCGCCACGGACGAGGGCGTAGCCGGACCAGTGTTCCTCGCGTATGCGGGGGCAATCGCGACCCGACGCTAATCCAAGTTCCAGACGTACGAGTACGAGGATATAGATGTCAATGATCGTCCGGGTCAACTGTAAGGGTGATTGCTGTGGAGGGGCGTTATTCCCCGGGCAGAATGGGGTGTTCCGCATGTAGAGGCCAAATATGCGGGTGACGTTCAGTGTTCAGCCCGGTGTCTTCTTCCCAATTGTGCGTATACCCTACACGTTGCCGCGACGACAGAAAGACGCCGGGCTGATCGCTGGGGTCTCCCGAGACCACTACATGAGAGACACCCCATAAGGTTGCGCCGAGCTGGAGAATGGCGCCCCTCCACGGCAACACCGCACTTCCATTCTTTCTTCATATATCCACCGGCAACGCCGTCTTGTATTTCACCTGCTTCAGCGCGAAGCTCGAACGGATCTTCTTGATGCCCGGAATCTTGGTCAGGTGATCCAGGATGAAGCGTTCCAGTGACTGGATGTCGGGCACGACGATGCGCAGCAGGTAGTCTTCGTCGCCGGTCATCAGGTATACCTCCATGACCTGGTTGAACTGCACGACTTCCTCTTCGAAGCGGTTCAGGGTGGCCGATTCCTGCCTGTCCAGGCTTACCTGGATGAACACCGTCATTTTCAGGCCCAGGGCGGCCGGGTCGACCAGGCCCACGTAGCGGGAAATCACGCCCTGGGTTTCCAGGTTCTTGACCCTGGCCAACGTGGGCGACGCCGAGAGATTGATCTTCTTGGCAAGCTCGACATTGCTGATCTTGGAGTCGTTCTGCAAGATCCGCAAAATGCGTAAATCTATGGTATCCAGTTCCATATCGGTATTTTTTATCTGTGGTTGGCGATATTGACGCATTTTATGCTTATTCCGGTAATTTCCTAAGCTTATTTTGGTTCCATGTGCGGCGTCATTGGGCTTATTCTGTTTTGTATGAACCGACAGGAACGAGCACCATGGAAATGTCATCAGCCAACTACTTGAACACCGATACCGACGCCCTTGAAACCGCCGAATGGCTCGACGCCTTGCGCGGTGTCGTGCAGGCCGCCGGCCCCGAAAGGGCCCGCTACCTGCTCACACAATTAAGCACGGTGGCCCAGCAAATGGGCCTGGACTGGCGGCAGTCCCGCACGACGCCGTATGTGAACACCATCCGGGTCCCGGACGAGCCGCCTTTCCCGGGCGGCTCCGATGCCCTGGAGATGGAACTGCACCTGAGCAGCCTCATCCGGTGGAACGCGCTGGCCATGGTGGTGCGCGCCAACCGCGTATCCAGCGAGCTGGGCGGCCATATTGCCAGCTATGCCTCGGCGGCGGACCTGTTCGAGGTCGGCTTCAACCATTTCTTTCGCGCCCGCACCGACAGCTTCGGGGGCGATCTCGTGTACTTCCAGGCGCATTCGGCGCCCGGCATCTATGCGCGGGCCTTTCTCGAAGGCACCCTGAACGAAGAAGAGCTGGCATTGTTCCGCCGCGAAATCGAAGCCAAGAAGCACGGCAAGCGGGGACTGTCGTCATACCCGCATCCCTGGCTGATGGACAGCTTCTGGCAGTTTCCCACGGGTTCGATGGGCCTGGGCCCGATCAGCGCCATCTACCACGCGCGTTTCATGCGCTATATGGAAAATCGTGGCCTGATGGCGAGCCAGGGCCGCAAGGTTTGGGGCGTGTTCGGCGACGGCGAGATGGACGAGCCCGAATCCCTGGCGGCGCTCAGCCTGGCCTCGCGCGAACACCTCGACAACCTGGTGTTCGTCGTCAACTGCAATCTGCAGAGGCTGGACGGCCCGGTGCGCGGCAATGGCCGCATCGTCGACGAGCTGGAGACCACCTTCGGCGGCATGGGCTGGAACGTCATCAAGCTGCTGTGGGGCGCCGACTGGGATCCGCTGTTCGCCCGCGATAAAACCGGCGAGCTGGCCGAAGTCCTGGGCCGCACGGTGGATGGCCAGCTCCAGACGTTTGCCGCCAACGATGGCGCCTACAACCGCGAGCACTTCTTCGGTCAGACGCCGGGGCTGAAGGCCATTGCCGACATGCTGACCGACGACGAGATCGATCGTCTGCGGCGCGGCGGCCACGACATGAAAAAAATCCATGCGGCCTACCACGCGGCGGCGAATCATCGCGGCCGTCCCACCGTGATCCTGGCCCTGACGAAAAAGGGCTTCGGCATGGGGGCGGCGGGCCAGGGCAAGATGACGACCCACCAGCAGAAAAAACTGGATGCCGACACCTTGCTCGAATTCCGCGATCGCTTCCGCCTGCCCATTTCCGATGCGGACTGCGAGGCGCTGGCCTTCTACAAGCCGGCCCCTGAAAGCGCCGAAATGAAGCATCTGCTCAAGCGGCGGGCCGAACTGGGCGGCTTCATGCCGCGCCGGAATACCGAGCATGTTCAACTGGAGGTGCCGGCCATCGAGTCCTATGCCAAGTTCGCGCTGCAGGCCGACGGCAAGGAAATGTCCAGCACCATGGCCATCGTGCGCATGCTGGGCGGCTTGTTGAAGGATCCGGGCCTGGGCAGGCATGTTGTGCCCATCGTGGCCGACGAAGCCCGCACCTTCGGCATGGCGAACCTGTTCAGGCAGGTGGGCATCTATTCTTCGCAAGGCCAGTTGTACGAACCGGAAGACATCGGCTCCATCCTGGCGTATCGCGAAATCATCGATGGGCAGATTCTGGAAGAAGGCATTACCGAGGCGGGGGCGATTGCGTCGTGGACGGCCGCGGCGACCAGCTATTCCGTGCATGGCACGCCTATGCTGCCGTTCTATATCTACTACTCCATGTTCGGCTTCCAGCGCATCGGCGATCTCATCTGGGCGGCTGCCGACCAGCGGGCGCGGGGCTTTCTTATCGGCGCCACGTCCGGCCGCACCACGCTGGCCGGCGAAGGGCTGCAGCACCAGGACGGCAACAGCCATCTGCTGGCTTCCACCGTGCCCAATTGCGTTTCGTACGATCCGGCCTATGCGTATGAAGTCGCCGTCATCATGCAGGACGGCATGCGGCGCATGTTGGACAACAACGAAGACGTCTTCTACTACGTTACGGTCAGCAACGAGAACGACGCGCAGCCAAGCATGCCCGATGGCGCGCAAGAGGGCATCAAGCGCGGCATGTACTGCCTGCAGCCGCGGAAGAACGCCGACGTGCGCTTGCTGGCTTCCGGGCCCATTCTCAAGGAAGCCATTGCGGCGGCGGCATTGCTCAAGGAAAAGCAGGGCGTCGATGCCGAGGTCTGGAGCGTGACCAGCTTTACCGAGTTGTCGCGCGACGGCGTCGCGGCCCAGCGCGACGAGCGCCTGGGTGTGGATTCCAGGCAGCCCTTCGTGACGCAGCAGCTTGCCGGCAGTGCCGCGCCCGTCATCGCCGCCAGCGACTATGTGCGCGCGGTGGCCGACAGCATCCGGGCTTTTGTGCCCGCCCCATGCGTCACGCTGGGCACCGACGGCTTCGGGCGCAGCGATACGCGCGCCAACCTGCGCGACTTCTTCGAGGTCGATGCGCGCTGGATCGCGTACACGGCGTTCAGCGAACTGATGCGCGGCAAGAATCCCGAAGCGATCAGGCAGTTTGCGCAGGCGCTGGAACTCGATCTGTCCAAGCCGCTGCCGGCGTCGGTGTAAGGGGCTGGCCGCATCATGAGCATCATCGAAATCAAGGTTCCGGACATAGGCGACTTCAGCGAGGTCGAGGTCATCGAGCTGCTGGTCGCGCCCGGAGACAGCATTGCGGTGGATCAGTCCGTCATCACCGTGGAATCGGACAAGGCCAGCATGGAGATTCCTGCGAGCCACGCCGGCGTGGTCAAGGAATTGAAGGTCAAGGTCGGCGACAAAGTGGCCGAAGGCTCCGTGCTGGCCAGCATCGAACTCCAGGACGCGCAAGCGGCGATACAGGCTCCGGCCTTGGCTGCCGAGGCGGGCGCGGTTTCCATCTCGGAACCTGAAACGGCGGTTGTTCCTGATGCCGGGTCCGAGCAGCAAGTTCCGTCCGCTTCGGCGCCGGCTTCTTCAAGCTCCGTGCCGACGGCCAGTGCGCCGGCCGAGGCGCAACGTGCGCCTGCGGTAGCTGCTCCGGCTCCGGCGGCTGCGATTCCCGGCGATGCACACTCTCTGGCCGCGGGAAAGTCCGCAAGCGAAGAGGCCTCGTCCAGCGTTGCCCATGCCTCGCCTTCGGTGCGCCGGTATTCGCGTGAGCTGGGCGTGGATCTGGCGCGCATCACCGGCACCGGCCCCAAGAACCGCATCCAGCGCAGCGACGTGCAGGCCTACATCAAGGCGGTGGTGGGCGGCGGCGGTTCGGGCGCGTCGGCAAAACGCGGCGGAGCAGGCCTGGACCTGCTGCCTTGGCCATCGCTGGATTTCTCCAGGTTCGGTCCTACCGAGTTGCAGCCGCTGTCGCGCATCCAGAAAATCAGCGGTCCCAACCTGCATCGCAACTGGGTGATGATTCCGCATATCACCCAATACGACGAGGCCGACGTCACGGACCTGGAAGAGTTTCGCAAGAACGCCAACGCAAGCAGCAAATCCGGTGTCAAGCTTACCTTGCTGGCGTTTGCGATCAAGGCCAGCGTGGCCGCGCTCAAGCAGTTTCCCGCTTTCAATTCGTCCCTGGACGACAAGAGCGAGAACCTCATCCTCAAGCACTATTACAACATCGGCTTCGCGGCCGACACGCCCAACGGGCTGGTGGTGCCCGTCATCAAGGGCGCCGACGGCAAGTCCATCACCCAGATCGCCCAGGAAATGGCGGAACTGTCGGCCCAGGCGCGCGAAGGCAAGCTCAAGCCGGCCGACATGCAGGGCGCGACCTTCACCATTTCATCGCTGGGCGGCATTGGCGGGCTGGGCTTCACGCCCATCATCAATGCGCCGGAAGTGGCGATACTGGGCTTGTCCCGAACCGCCATCAAGCCGGTGTGGGATGGCAAGCAGTTCGCGCCGCGCCTGATGATGCCGATGTCGCTGTCGTACGATCACCGCGTCATAGACGGCGCCCTGGGCGCGCGGTTCAGCGTGTATTTAAGCTCGGCCCTGGCCGACCTGCGAAGAATACTGCTTTAACCAGGCAGCACGCCGGGCTGCGTCCTGGCGGCCCGGGCGGCGGAAACTCCCCGGGGCTGCAAACCCTAAGCAGGCTTCATATTCCCGCCGCCTTGCCGACGGGCTTGATGGTGACCTCGGAGGCGGCGATGAGCTCCATGATAGTGTCGCGCGCCAGCTTCTCGGCGTAGTCGTTGCGGGCCGCGGCGGCTTGCCGGGCCGCTTCGGGCTGGCCCTCGATGACTGCATCGAGCTGGCCGATGTGCAGGTCGCAGATCAGCTCCAGCTCGGAATGGTGTTTTTGATGGAAGTACAGGAAGCGGCGCGCCAGCGTTTGCAGCATCGCGTAGAATTCCGCCGCATAGCTGTTGCGCGAAGCGGTTCCCAGCTGGCTGGTCAGCGCGAAATGCAGGCGCAGATAGCTGCGCATGTCGTGGCGGCGTTTCAGTTTTTTCAGTTCCTGGACGAGCCGGGCCATGGCTTGCCGCTCTTTGCCGGTGGCGCGCAATGCGGCCTGCGCCACGATGAGATGTTCGATTTCCCTGCGCGCCTCGATGATCTGCAACTGCCCCTGGTAGTCGATTTCGGAAATGAAAATGCCCTGGCGCGGCGCGATCCTGACCAGGCGTTGAAACGCCAGCTTCTGCAGGGCGTCGCGCACCGGAGACCGGCCCAGGCCTATTTTGGCGCCTAGCGCGTGCTCCGACCACTGGCTGGCGGGCGGCAGCTCGCCGGTGACGATCATTTCTTCCAGCAGGCCGTAGGCCCTTTCCGTCTGGCTGCCCGCCCGGCGGGAGAAAAGGGCGGATTTCGGTGCTGTCATGATGGTGGAATGAGGTTCTGGAGCTGCCTTTTTAACACTTTGCCGGTTGCGTTCTTGGGCAGCTCATCCAGGAAGACGTAGCGCTTCGGGCGCTTGAAGCGCGCAATGCTGGCAAGGCACAGGACGTCGAGCTCGTCGGCCGTGAGCGCCGATTCGGGATGGCGAACCACGAAGGCCAGCACCGACTCGCCCCATTCGGGATCGGGCATGCCGATGACGGAAGCTTCGACGACATCGGGGTGCTGCATCAGGGCTTCCTCGACTTCGCGCGGGTAGATATTGGAGCCGCCGCTGATGATCACGTCCTTGGAACGGTCTTTCAGGTGCAGCAGGCCGCGTTCGTCGAGCAGGCCGATGTCGCCGGTATGCAGCCGGTTGCCCGCCAGCGTGCCGGCGCTGGCCTCGGGATTGTTCCAGTAGGCTTGCATCACTGTCGGCCCCTGCACCATGACTTCGCCCAGTTCGCCCGCGGGCAGCCGATTGCCCTTGCCGTCTTCGATGCTGACGTCGATGCTGGTCTGCGCATGGCCCACCGAGCCGAGGAAGGCATCGTCGCCTTGCTCCACGGCACGGGCCAGCTGCCATGCCGTCTGTGCGGTAATGCTCATGGGCGTTTCGCCCTGGCCGTAGATTTGGGCGACGCGCGGCCCGAAAGCGCGCACGGCCGATTTGATGTCGTCCACGTAGAACGGCGCGCCGGCGGCGATCATGCATTTGAGTCCACCGAGATCGGGGCGGTGCGAAGCGGCATGCCGAACCAGGCGCTGCACCATGGTGGGGGCGGCGAAGAAGCTCACATTGCGGTGGTGTTTCAGGGCCGCGAAGACCTCGGTCTCGTCGAAGCCGCCGCTGGCGGGAATGATCTGCAAGGCGCCCTTGATGAAGTAGGGCACGCTGTAAAGGCCGCTGCCGTGCGACATCGGGGCAATATGCAGCAGGGCGTCGGTTTCGCAGACGGGCTGCACGTCGACGTAGAAGTTCAGGGCCATGTTGACGAGATTGGCGTGGGTAAGCACTACGCCCTTGGGGCGGCCGGTCGTGCCGCTGGTATAGAACAGCCAGGCAGGCGTGGCACCGTCCTGCCGCAAGGGTTCGTCGGAGGACATGGAAGGGCCCCGGATGGCCCAGGTGCAGGCGGATGAGCCGGCATCCACCAGTTGCAGGCCTTCGATGGCATTGGCCACGGCACGCAGGCTCTGGTGCATGTCGGGGCTTGCCAGGCAGGCGCGCGAGCCGGAGTCGCGCAAGATGAAATCGATTTCGTTGGGATGCAGCTTGCTGTTGACGGGAACGACGCACAGCCCCGCATGCCAGGCCGCCAGCATTGCCTGGGCGTATTCCGAGCAGTTCTTCATGGCCAGCATGAGCCGGTCGCCCGGCTCGAGGCCCAGGTCGTGGCGCATCCAGTGCGCCATCGCCCGGATCTGCCGATCCAGCCCGGCGTAGTCCGTGCTTTCCGAGTCGCCCGAGACCAGGGCCGGCCGGCTGCCGTACATATGCACGCTGCGTTGGAACAATCTGCCTAAATGCATTGGCATCCTTTTAATATATTACTTTTAATTTGTAATATATTAGGATTTGGGTGGAGATAAACAATCAGGGTCTTCCATGAATCTGCGCGAACTTTCCATGGGCCAGGGGCGGTCTTTTCAATAGGATCGCGGGCTTCTTCCCGTGTCGGGGCCCGAGCGCCGCTACGGCAGACCCTTTTGACCGCGGCTCTGCGGCAATCGTGGTGGCAGCCGCCGGCTGGGGTTTGATCTGTGCATTGGTTGGTAATGCCGCCGTTTTGCTTTTTTCTGGATTTTTATGCCTAATCAGGCATGGATTCTGGTTGATTTAAGATCCAAATTCTGCGCGTTAAGGTTTATTCTGTTTTCTTTGCCATACGGTCAATCATTGCGTAGAAGGGCGGCGACTTGGGTTGCGGCCGGCACGCCGAACAAGAGAAAAACATGAAAATCGTCAAACTGTCCGAAGCCGCCCAAGCTCTCCATGGCGCCGATGATTCCAGCAATGCCGGCGGCAAAGAGCGCCTGACCGGCGCTGAAATCATTGTGCGCTCCCTGGCGCGGGAACAGGTCGACCACGTCTTCGGCTATCCGGGCGGCGCGGTGCTGCACATATATGACGCGTTGTTCGGCCAGCAGGAAGTACGCCATATACAGGTACGCCACGAACAGGCCGCGGTCCATGCCGCCGATGCCTATTCGCGCAGCTCGAACAAGGTCGGCGTCGCCCTGGTCACCTCGGGGCCGGGCGTCACCAACGCGATCACCGGCATCGCCACGGCCTACATGGATTCGATTCCCATGGTCGTCATTGCGGGGCAGGTTCCGCTGCAGGTAATCGGGCAAGATGCCTTCCAGGAATGCGATACGGTGGGCATTACCCGGCCCTGCGTGAAGCATAGCTTCCTGGTTCGCGATGTGCGGGAACTGGCGGCGACCATCAAAAAGGCGTTCTATATCGCGCGCAGTGGACGTCCGGGCCCCGTGCTGATCGACATTCCCAAGAACATCACCACGGCGGAATGCGTTTTCGACTACCCGTCCTCCGTCAGCCTGCGGGCATACCGGCCAGCGGGCGACGGCCATTCCGGCCAGATCAAGCGGGCATTGAGCGTGTTGCTGAACGCCAAGCGGCCCCTTGTCTATACGGGGGGCGGCGTCATTCTGGCCGATGCGGCCCCCGAACTGAACCAACTGGTCGACCGCCTGGGCTACCCCTGCACCAACACCCTCATGGGCTTGGGCGGCTATACGGCAAGCAGCGGCAAGTTCCTGGGCATGCTGGGCCTGCACGGCACCTACGAAGCCAATATGGCCATGCACCATTGCGACGTGCTGCTCGCCATCGGCGCGCGCTTCGACGACCGGGTCATCGGCAACACCACGCATTTTTCCGGCCAGCCGCGTACCATCATCCATATCGATATCGACCCCACCTCGATCTCCAAGCGGGTCAAAGTCGATTTTCCCATCGTGGGCAATGTCAAGAACGTTCTGGCGCAAATGCTGGCGCAACTGAATGAATTGCCCGCGCCCGCCGCAACGCGGACGCAGGCCTGGTGGGACCGGATCGAAGAGTGGCGGGCGCAAAAATGCCTGGCCTATCCGGCGTCGGACTCCATCATCAAGCCCCAGTACGTCATTGAAAAACTGTGCGAGGTTACTCAGGGCAACGCCTTCGTCACATCCGACGTGGGGCAGCACCAGATGTGGGCCGCCCAGTACTACAAGTTCAATCAGCCGCGCCGCTGGATCAATTCGGGCGGCCTGGGAACCATGGGCGTGGGCCTGCCCTATGCCATGGGGGTGCAATTGGCCAATCCGGAAGCGACCGTGGCCTGCGTCACGGGCGAGGCTTCGATCCAGATGTGCATACAAGAGCTGGCCACTTGCAAGCAGTACCGCCTTACCCCCAAGATCATCATGCTGAACAATCGTTCGCTGGGCATGGTGCGCCAACTGCAGGACGTCTATAACAGCTCGCGCCATTCCGAGTCCTATATGGACGCTCTGCCCGACTTCGGCCGGTTGGCCGAATCGTTCGGCCACGTCGGCGTCACCATCGACCGCCCCGGCGATGTGGAGCAGGCCTTGCGGGATGCCTTCGCCATGAAGGACAAGCTGGTGTTCATGAATTTCATGACGGACCGCAGCGAAAGCGTATGGCCCATGATCGAGGCGGGCAAGGGGCTGAACGAAATGCTGCTGGGCGCGCACGACCTCGACAACGCGGCATAGAGGCGCCGCCCGACACCATCCGCGGCTTCTCCGGGCTGCGGGCCTTTCCTGCTTTCGTTTCGATGCAACCCCGAAAGGCGGGTGATGTCCTGCAGGTATCACAAGTCCGGTCTGGTTATCTTCCGCCTTGCCGCCGTCGATGACACAATCGCAATGCAAAGCACCGGGCTGTTTCGGGCCTGTTCAGGTCTTGAAGCCCGGATCAATAACCTATAAATAATAGCTGGGGAGATCGGCACGCATATCCCTGGCGGGAGACAGATCATGCTTAAGCATTCCCTTCGGCGTTCGTTTCGATATTGCCTTGCCGGTTCGGCCGTGTTGGCGGCATCGGCGGCTTTCGCGCAGTCCCAGCCCCCCATCAAGATAGGCTTCATGGTGACGCTTTCGGGGCCGCTGGCCATCGTCGGCCAGGAACAATACGACGGTTTCATGCAGGCGGTCGAAGAGCGCGGAGGCAAGCTGGGCGGCGTCCCCGTCGAAATCCTCAAGGAAGACGACCAGTTCAAGCCGGAAGTCGCGACCCAGATCGTCACGAAGCTGATCACGCGCGACCATGTGCCCATCATCAGCGGCATATCGGGCTCCAATGTGGCCATGGCCGTTGCCAAGTCCATAACGGACAAAGGCGTATTCATGATCAGCACCAATGCGGGGCCTTCGCCGCTGGCCGGCGCCAGCTGCTCGCCTAACCTGTTCGTGGCGTCGTGGCAGAACGACATGCAGTCCGAGTCGGTGGGCAAGTACGCCAGCGACAAGGGCTACAAGCGCGTGGTGGCCCTGGCCCCCAACTATCAGGCGGGCAAGGACTACATTTCGGGGTTCAAGCGCTATTACACGGGCAAGGTGGTCGATGAAATCTACACGCCGGTGAACCAGCTCGACTTTTCCGCCGAGCTTACCCAGATAGCCGCGGACAAGCCCGACGCCATCTTCGCGTTTTACCCGGGGGCGCTGGGCATATCCTTTGTGCGCCAGTACCGGCTTGCGGGGCTGGACAAGACCATTCCCATATTGTCGGCCGGAATTCTGGAGATTCCCGCAGTGACCGCCTTGAAGGACAGCGCGCTTGGCGCATTGGGCGGTACCTTCTGGAGTCCCGATGTCGACAACCCCACGAACAAGCATTTCGTCGAAAAGTTTGAAAGCAAGCACAATCGCATCCCTTCCACATGGGCGGCGCAGGGGTATGACGGCGCCTTGCTGCTGGACTCCGCGATCGCCAAGGTAAAAGGCAATGTCGCGGACAAGGATGCATTCAGGGCGGCGTTGAAGGCTGCCGATTTCAAGTCGGTGCGCGGCAAGTTCAGGTTCAACAACAATCACTTCCCCATCCAGGACATGAGGGTGGTCGAGGCCGTGAAAGACGCCAAGGGCCGCTATACCGTCCACACGGTGGCTACGCCATTGAAAGACCATCAGGACGCATTCCATACCCAGTGCCCCATGAGCTGACCACGCTCCGCCGCGCGCCCTTGCCCATGAAGCGGGCTTCGGCGCGCAGTGATGCGGGCATGGTATCGGATCTGACTTATTGATATCTTCCGAGCCGCTGGCAATGCGCGTAAGGTGTATCGATATGTACAAACAATAGGTGATTCAAATCCATGGAGACATACGCAATGTTGAAAAAGTCTGTGCGCTATCTGGTTGCAGGCTCGGCCTTGTTGGCGGCTTCCGCCGCTTTCGCGCAGGCCCAGGAGCCGCTGAAGATTGGTTTCCTGACCACCTTTTCGGGCGTCTCCAGCGTGCCGGGCGAGGAAATGTACGACGGCTTCATGCTGGCCGTGTCGCAACGCAGCGGCAAGCTGGGCGGCGTGCCGGTGGATATCCTCAAGGAGGACGACCAGTTCAAGCCCGAAGTCGCCACCCAGGCGGTGACCAAGCTGATCGAGCGTGAGCATGTGCCCATCATTGCCGGCATCGTGGGGTCCAACATCATGATGGCGGTCGCCAAGCATATTTCCGACAAAGGCGTGTTTCTGGTCAGCGCCAATTCCGGCCCCTCGCCGCTGGCCGGCGCGAGCTGCCTGCCCAATTTCTTCGTGGCGTCCTGGCAGAACGACAGCATTGCCGAGGTGGTGGGGCAGTACGCTACCGACAAAGGCTACAAGAAAGTCGTGCTGATGTCGGCAAACTACCAGGGCGGCAAGGACTTGCTGGGCGGCTTCAAGCGCTTTTACAAAGGCAAGATACTCGATGAGATCTATACGCCTTTGAACCAGCTCGATTTTTCCGCCGAGCTGACCCAGATCGCGGCACTGCAGCCCGACGCGGTCTACGCCTTCTACCCGGGGGCGATGGCGATCACCTTCGTGCGCCAGTACCAACTGTCGGGCTTGCTCAAGACCACTCCTTTATTGTCCAGCGCCATGCTCGAGGCGCCCAACCTGTCGGCTCTCAAGGACAGCGCCCTGGGTGCTTTCGGCGGCATGTTCTGGGGTCCTGATACCGACAACCCGGCCAGCAAGAAATTCGTCAAAGGCTTCGAGGAAAAATACGGCCGCATTCCTTCGATATGGGCCGCTCAAGGCTACGATGCCGCACAGCTGCTGGATTCGGCCATTGCCAAGGTAAAGGGCAATGTGGCCGATAAAGATGCTTTCAGGGCGGCGTTGAAAGCCGCGGATTTCCCGTCGGTGCGCGGCAAGTTCAAGTTTAACAACAATCACTTCCCCATCCAGGACATGCATATCTCCCAGGTGGTGAAGGACGCGAAAGGACGCTACACCGTTCGCACCGTGGCAACGCCGTTGAAGGATCACCAGGACGCCTACCACAAGCTGTGCCCCATGCAATAAGGCGCCGGCCCACGCAGCCTTTCTGGATTCGGCTTAGTGGATCTCGTCGGGCTGGGGGCTGAGCGATGCGGCTTGCGGCGGTTCGAGCGGCGCTTTTCCGCCGTCGAGGCCGCCGTCTTCAAGATATCCCGCCGCGCGCCGAAACATATCGCATAGATATTCGGCCGCGGGGGTAAGGGGCAGGCCGGTGCGGCGCACAATGCATATAGGCCGGGTGGGCAGTTCTTCCTTGACTTCGATGGTCTCGAAAAGCTGATCCCACAGCGGGAATTTCGTCCAGGGGTGCGGAAGCGCCATCAGGAGGTCGGAGTTCGCCAGGGTAAGCAGATACGTCAACCCCGCATGGGCATGGAGGACCAGCTTGGGCTGGGGCAGACCATATCGCAGGAATATGGGGCCGATTTCGTCCTCGACCTTCGCGGTGATGGAAGAGGTCATCCATTCGGCGCCAACCAGCTCCTCGAGCGATTTCGCCTTGGCCAGAGGGTGTCCCTTCCTGCAGAATATCAGGCGCTTCGGCAGCAATATCTCCTGCACGCTCAATTCGGCCGGCACGTCCTCGCCGACGGGCCCGATGTAGAAGTCGGTCGAGCCGTCCTTGAGCGACGAGACGATCCCCGGGAACACGCTGTCGATGATGTTCAAGGTTACATTGGGATAGCGCATGCGGAATTGCTGGAGCGCTTCCGGCATGAGCGTGATCTGGGTGACCATGGACAGCGCGACGGCCAGGCTGCCCCGGGTTTCTCCCCGCAACTGATCCAGTTCGTCTTGCGCCCGGCGCAACTCTCCGGTGGCCCTGACTACGCGATTTAGGAAGACCCTGCCCAGTGGGGTAAGGATGACCCCTTTTTTGGCCCGCTCGAAGAGAACGACCTTCAATTCGCGTTCCAGGTCCTGGATGCTGCGGGAGATCAGGGGCTGGGCCACCCCCAGGCGGCGGGAAGCGGCTCGAATGCCCCCGCACTCGACGATGGCGACCAGATATTGCAGCGCGCTCAGCTTCATGGGGCGGCGACCTATTGATGTTGAGGTGGTATCAAGGAAGGGCTCTTGTTATCTTACTACGCCAATAGGCGCAGCCGGCCCTTCCGATGCGCGGGATTTAATGCGTCGCGCAGGTGCGGGCGCCGCTTAGCGACGCCGCCAGCATCGAGGCGTATTCGCCGGCGGTCGGCCGGAAGGGCGCGAACAGATTGAAATGGCTGCGTTGCGCCGCATCGGCCAGGTTCTGGACATTGTCGGTCGCGTAGCCCAGGTCGCCCAGCGTGGCCGGCAGATCCAGCGCTTGCATCAGGTTGGCTATTTCCTGAGCCAGCGAAGCGGCCGGGGCCACCCCCAATGCCTGGGCGATGGCGGCGCAGCGTTCAGGCACGTGCCTTGCCGTGGCATCGAGCGTGGCGACCAGCCCGATCCCGCTCAATACGCCGTGATGAAAGCCCTGGTCGCTGCACGCCAGCGCCACGGCATGGGCCGGGCCCAGGCCCATGCCTATCGATACGCCGCCGGCGAAGGCGGCCAGCATCATTTGCGTGCGAGCTTCGAGGTTTTGCGGTTCGGATACGGCAAGCCGCAAGGCGCTTGCAACGCGGGCTATGCCGTCCAGGGCGATGGCCTTGCCCAGCGGCTGATCCTTGTTCGACAGATATCCTTCGATGCAGTGGGAAAGCGCGTCGATGCCCGTGGCGGCGGTGAGCCGGGCCGGCAGGCCCGCCGTCATGACGGGATCGAGGATGGCGAGCGTGGGGATGAGATGGCGCGAGCTCATGCCCAGGCCGGGGGTGGTGGCGTCGGGATGGATGGCCGCGGAATGCGAGACCTCGCTGCCTGTGCCGGCCGTGGTGGGAATGACGATAAGCGGCGCGCTTGCGCCGTGCGCCACCCCTGGCTTGCCTGCATAGTCGGCAATGGCGCCCGGGTTGGCGGCCAGCAGAGCGATGAATTTCGCCGTGTCGATCACCGACCCTCCGCCCAGGGCGACGACGCCGTCGCAGGCTTGCCGCGCATACAGCGCCGTTCCGTTGTCCACATCGGAGAACACCGGGTTTTCAGTCACACCGTCGAAAACCGCCATCGAGCCCGCGTCGCCGTAGGCGTCGATAATTTGCGCCACCAGGCCGGCGGCCAGCACTCCCTTGTCCGTGACGAGCATTGGGCGCCGAACGCCCAAGGCGGCCAGTTCGCCGGCCAGCGCCGAGATGGCGCCGGCGGCGCAAAGCGTGCGCGGTACATCCAGGGCCTGCATGGCCCCGTTCAAGCCAAGTTGCGTCATAGCGGATACTTGCGTTTGTCGTTGCTGACGGTGATGAGGTTGAGGTCGCTGAACGTGTCGATGGCCCACCTGCCGAAGCGCGCCCAGCCGCTGTCCTTGACGCCGCCGAACGGGATCTGGGGTTCGCCGCCCATGGTCGGGCCGTTGACGTTGACCATGCCGGCCTGGATCTGGCCGCCCAGGGTAATGCCTTTCCAGACGTCCGAGGTCATGATCGAAGCCGACAGGCCGTAATCGGTGCCATTGGCCTTGTCCATGGCTTCCTGCTCGGTGTCGAAGGGTTCGACGATCACCACGGGGCCGAATACCTCTTCGCAATGGATGGGCGCGCTTTCGGGCACGTCCACCAGCACGGTCGGTTCGGCGCAACGGCCTTCAGTGTTGCCGCCGGCCGCGATGCGGGCTCCCTTGGCCACGGCCTGCTCGATGGCCAGCTTGAACTTGGCCAGCGCGGCATCGTTGATCAGGGGGCCGATTTTGTTCTGCGGATTGCTGGGGTCGCCGGCCTTGATGTCGCGGGCCCGCGCGGCGAACCGGGCGAGGAAGTCGTCGTAGAGCGGGCGTTCGACCAGGATCTTGCGGGTGTTCATGCAGATCTGGCCCTGGTGGAAGAATGCCGCGAAAATGGCCGTGTCCACCGAGTAGTCTAGATCGGCGTTCTTCAGCACGATCATGGGGTTGTAGCCGCCCAGTTCCAGCGCGATGCGCTTCAGGTGCTTGCCGGCGCGGGCGGCCAGCATCGAACCCGTGGCTGACGAGCCGGTGAAGTTGTAGGCCCGGACCTTGCGGCTTTCAAACAGGGGGTCGGCAATGGGGCCCACGGCGCCTGGCGCGTGGGTTACCACGTTGACCACGCCGGGCGGGAAGCCGGCCTCGGTCATGATTTCGCCCATCAGCAGGCCGGCGGAAACGGGGGCTTCCTCCGAGGGTTTCAGCACCACGGTATTGCCGCAGGCCAGCGGCGCGACAATGGTGCGAAAGCCCAGGGCCAAGGCGCCGTTCCAGGGGGAAATGCCGGCAACCACCCCCAATGGCCTGCGCACAGCCATCGCGAACACGCCCGGGGTGTCCGACTGCACGATCTCGCCGCCGGGCAGATAGGGATAGCCCGCAGCCTGGCGCAGCAGCCCGCAGGCCCACTGGATCTGGAAGCGCGCAAACGGCGTGGCCGTACCGGTTTCCTGGGCCATGATGAGCACGACTTCGTCGGCGCGGCGCTCGAGAATGTCGGCGGCCTTCAGGAACAGGGCCTGGCGGGCGCGGGCGCCCATGGCCGCCCACGCGGGGAAGGCCTTGTCGGCCGCTTCGATGGTGCACAGCGCATCGGCGCCGGTGGAAGCGGGAATGTGGGCGAAGACTTCCTCGTTGTAGGGGTTCAGGTCTTCGAAGGTGGCGCCGCCTTCCGCGTCCACCCATTCTCCGCCGATGAGCTGGCGGTACTGGCGTGGCTGCGAGGCGGGAATTTGCGCCGCAAGAGCTTGGGTCATGGTGTGTCTCCTTACTTGGCCAGGCGCCGCAGGCGCATCAGCCGCAGGGCGTTGCCGAAATACAGTTTGTCGGAATCCTCGGCGCTGAGGTTGAGGCTTTCGATGGAACGGATGCCTTCGCGAATGAACATCGGGCCGCCTTCGGGGTCGAAGGGGCAGTCCGAGGCGAACACCACATGGTCGGCTCCGAAGAAATCGAGGCCGCAGCGTAGCGCCGAGGCCGAGCCGCCCAGCACCGTGTCGCCGTAGAACATCTTGAAGTATTCGATGGGCGGCTTGGACAGGCGCTTGAGCACGTCGGCTTCGCTGCCGTCGGCGCTGCGGCTGCCAAGCTGCGCCCAGAGCGTTTCGGCCCGGCCCGAGAAATAAGGCAGCATGCCGCCGCAATGATGGGTGATGACGCGCAGGTTGGGCAGTTTTTCGAGCATGCCCGAGAACACCATGCGGGACATGGCCACCGATGTTTCGAAAGGCCACCCCAGCACTTGCCAGACTTCGTACTTCGAGCGTTCTTCGCCTTTGTAATCGATGGTGGTGCCGGGCCGGAAAGGATGCATCCAGACAGGCAGGTCGTGGCGCGTCGCCATGGCTTCGAATACCGGGAAGAACTCGGGGTCGTCGAGGGGGCGGCCGTTCACGTTGGTGACAACCTGGACTCCGCGCGCGCCCAGTTGGTTGATGGCGCGATCCATTTCCGCCAGGGCGGCAGGCACGTTGTTCATGGGCAGCGCCGCGACGAAGGCGGGAAACTGGTCGGGCCATCGCCGGCAGATTTCCGCCATGCCGTCATTGGCCACCCGGGCGAATTCCGGAGACTGATCCGGGCCGCCGAGCATCTCGGGCGACGGCTGGCTCAGGGTCAGGACCTGAACGACGTCGGGGAATTTCTCGACCATCATGGCCGCGCGCGCTTCCATATCCCACAGCATGCGCAGGCTGACCATGCGCTTGACGATGCCGGCGTCTTTGGAATGCGCCTTGACCAGCTCCAGGTACTGTGGCGGAAGTACGTGGTTGTAGATGTCTATTTTCTTTTGCATGACCGATTCTTTGTTTGGGCCGGGTGGTTTTCGTATTGGACGGGCCGTTCCGGCATGGGAGAGAGTGTGGTTCGGTGGTGTGCTTGTCTCGAGGATTTGCTTTTGGTTTTTCGCCGCCGATCCGGCCAATTGAATGTAAACGAGGGACGGGCGCGATGGAAGATGAAAAAAAAGCGCGATTGATGCCTGCAATGAATCATGGCGAGGAAAAACCGCCGTCCAGCCGGCCGGCCGATTATGGCCGAATGATGAATGCGGCGTGCCTTTGAAGCAACTGATGATGCTTTTCAGGTATCGAACCGGTTTTATTGTGATCTTCCGGGCAATGCTTCAAACGCGTACAGTAGTCGGCACATATTCACATAATAAAAATACATACCCACAAGGAGACAAACAATGTTGAATCGTTCAATTCGATACCTGATCGCCGGCTCGGCCCTGTTGGCCGCCTCGGCGACATTTGCGCAAGAGCCGATAAAAATAGGTTTCTTGTCCACGTTCTCGGGGCCCGTTGCCGTTCCCGGGCATGAAATGTACCAGGGCTTTATGCTGGCGGTTTCCGAACGCGGCGGCAAGCTGGGCGGCGTGCCGGTGGACATCATCAAGGAAGACGACCAGTTCAAGCCCGAGGTCGCCACGCAGGCCGCCACAAAGCTGATCGAGCGCGATCACGTACCCATTATCGCCGGCATCGTCGGCTCCAACGTCATGATGGCGGTGGCCAAGCCTATTTCCGATAAGGGTGTGTTCCTCATCAGCGCCAATTCCGGCCCCTCGCCGCTGGCCGGTTCGGGCTGCCTGCCCAACCTGTTCGTGGCCTCCTGGCAGAACGACAACATCTCCGAGGTCGTGGGGCAGTACGCCAACGACAAGGGGTACAAGAACGTGGTGCTCATGACCGCGAACTTCCAGGGCGGCAAGGATGTCCTGGGCGGGTTCAAACGGTTCTACAAGGGCAAGATACTCGACGAAATCTACACGCCGCTGAACCAGCTCGACTTCTCCACCGAACTGACGCAAATCGCGGCAACCAAGCCCGATGCGGTGTTCGCCTTCTACCCCGGGTCGATGGCCATTACGTTCGTGCGCCAGTATCAATTGGCCGGCCTGCTCAAGACCATCCCTTTGCTGTCCAGCGGCATTCTCGAAATCCCCACTTTGGCGGCACTGAAGGACAGCGCCCTGGGGGCGTTCGGCGGATCCTTCTGGGGGCCCGATGCCAACAATCCCGTCAACAAGAAGTTCGTCGCCGATTTCGAAAGCAAGTACAACCATATTCCGTCGACCTGGGCCGCCCAGGGCTACGACGCCGCGCTGCTGCTCGACTCGGCCATCGCCAAGGTCAAAGGCAATATGCAGGACAAAGATGCTCTGCGGGCCGCGCTTAAGGCGGCCGATTTCAAGTCGGTGCGCGGCAAGTTCAAGTTCAACAACAATCACTTCCCCATCCAGGACATGTCCATGTATGAAGTCATCAAGGATGCCAAGGGCCGGTATACCGTCCGCACGGTTGCCACGCCCATGAAAGACCATCAGGATGCCTATCACAAGATGTGCCCGATGAAGTAAGTCGGGCAGGGCGGGGCGGCCTCTTCGCCGCTGCGCCCCGCCAGGCCGCCGGCGCATGGCCGGCCTCGGCCCTGTGTTCCACTCCTGCGCCAAGCCCGACCGCGGGCGGGCGCCGGTCAATAAATCGTAAGTGTCGCGGCATGGAAGCCCCATGCCCGCCGGGCACTTTTTTGTCGCCGGCCATGAGGCGGGCAAGTTCAAGGCAGGTTTCCTGAAATGAGTTCGTCGATAATCTTTGCCCAGCTTTTGAACGGGTTCCAATTCGGCATCTTGCTGTTTCTGTTGTCGGCCGGCCTGACCCTGGTGCTTGGCATCATGAATTTCGTCAACCTGGCCCATGGTTCGCTGTTCATGGCGGGAGCCTATTTTTCCGTTGCTGCCTACAACTTGACGGGATCGTTCATCGGCGCCGTGCTGCTGGGCATTGCGGCAACCATGCTGCTGGGCTTCATCATGGAGCGCCTGGTGCTGGCAAAGCTTTATGCGCGCGATCACCTATACCAGGTGCTGGCGACATTCGGCCTCATTCTTTTGCTCAACGAGCTGGTCACCATGGTCTGGGGCCGGGCGGCCCTGTATGCCGAGCTTCCCTCGGCGCTGTCCGGCACGGTGAACCTGTTCGGCCTGCACTACTCGGCTTACCGGGCGAGCATCATCGTGGTGGGCCTGATCATTGGCCTGGCGCTGTACTGGATGATCAACAAGACGCGCGTGGGCATGCTCATCCGCGCCGGCGCATCCGATGCGCCCATGGTGTCGGCGCTCGGCGTCAACATCAAGCTCGTCAACCTGCTGGTGTTTTGCGCGGGCGCCGGGCTGGCCGGTCTTTCGGGCCTGATGGCCGCACCCATATTGTCGGTGCAGTCGGGCATGGGAGACCCGGTGCTCATCCTTACGCTGGTCGTGATCGTCACGGGGGGCATAGGCTCCATCCGGGGCGCATTCTACGGCGCCCTCATCATCGGCATGGTCGAGACGCTTGGGCGTGCCTTCCTGCCCCTATTGTTCCGGGCGATTCTCGATCCGGCGCTGGCCCAGGTGGCGGGGCCGGCCGTGGCCTCGGTGTCCATCTATATTTTGATGATCATCGTGCTGGCCATGCGCCCGCAAGGGCTGTTCCCGGTAAGGCACGGCTAGGCCGGACAGACGGAACACGCGTGGATTTGGCCGAATCGAAGGCATGAACCAATCAAGCAGCGCACCAGGACGCTTTATATGAATACGACACAGAATCTTCACGGCACGCCCGCTTCCGCGCCGGTTTCTCAGGCTCGAAAGCCGGGCCGGCCATGGCTTCGGGTGGCCGCTCCCCTGGCCATCGTCGCCATTCTGGCCCTGGTGCCGGTCGCAACGAGCCTGACTGCCGAGCCCTTTTACATCACGCTGGTGTCGCGCATCATGATCGTCGCGCTGGCGGCGGTGGGATTGAACCTGGTGCTCGGGTACGGCGGCATGGTCAGCTTCGGGCATGCGCTGTATATCGGCATCGGCGCCTATGCGGTCGGCATCCTGTCGTCCTACGGCATCACCAACGGCTGGGTGCAGCTTGCCGTGGCGCTGGCCGCCGGCACGGCGTCGGCTACGATCATCGGGCTGGTCTGCTCGCGAACCAGCGGCGTCGGCTACATCATGATCACGCTGGCCTTCGCCCAGATGTTCTATTCGCTGGCCATCAGTTTCAAGGCGTTCGGCGGGGAAGACGGCATGCCGCTGCCCACGCGCAGCGACTTCGGCATCATCGACATCGACAACAATATCGTGCTGTATTACCTGATTTTCGCCATTCTCTTCCTTGTTGTGTTTTTCTTCCACAAGCTCATCCACGCCAGGTTCGGGATGGTGCTGCGCGGCGGCAAGTCCAACAAGCGGCGCATGGGCGCCCTGGGGTTTCCCGTGTTGCGCTATCAACTGACGGCCTATGTGATTTCGGCATTGGTGTGCGTGGTCGCGGGGCTGCTGCTGGCCAACCTGACCCGCTTCGTGTCGCCTTCCTACATGCACTGGACTTTCTCCGGCGACCTGATCGTCATGGCGGTGCTGGGAGGCATGGCGTCCCTGATGGGGCCGATCGTCGGCGCGGCGGCGTGGCTGGTCCTGGAAGAACTGCTGTCGTCGCTGTCGCTGGGGTTGCCGTGGGGCCTGGACGATTACATACACACGCATTGGCTGGCCGTCATGGGGCTTTTCGTGATCGTCATCACCATCACGCTCAAGCACGGGTTGTACGGCGTGGTGTTTTCCGGAAAAGAGAGGGCGTGATGAACATACTTTCCGTTACCGGGCTCGTCAAACGCTTCGGCGGCCTGCTGGCAACCGACCACCTCGACCTTGACGTCGAGGCGGGCCAGGTTCACGCCGTCATCGGCCCCAACGGCGCGGGCAAGACCACGCTGATGAACCAGCTTTCGGGCGACATCACGCCGACCGAGGGCCGCATTCTATTCGAAGGCAAGGACATTACCGGCCAGCGGCCTTATCAGCGGGCGTTGTCGGGCATTGCGCGGTCGTTCCAGATCAGTTCCGTGTTCAACGACTTCTCGGTTCTGGAAAACACCCTGATGGCTGTGCAGGCGCGCAGCCGGCACAGCTTCCGGTTCTGGACGCCGGTGCTCCAGGACAGGCAGCTGGTCGAGCCGGCCCGCCAGGCGGTCGAGCGCGCCGGACTGGGGCGCGAAATGCACACGCCGGTCGGGCAGCTTGCGCATGGCGCGCGGCGCCAGCTCGAAATCGCCATGGCGCTGGCCATGCAGCCAAAGCTGCTGCTGCTGGACGAGCCCATGGCGGGGATGAGCCAGCAGGAGTCGCAAGAGCTCGTCTCGCTGTTGCGCAGCCTGAAGGGCGAATACAGCATCCTGCTTGTCGAGCACGATATGGATGCTGTGTTTGCGCTGGCCGATCGAATTACGGTCGTGGTGTATGGGCGTCCCGTCGCTTGCGGCACGCCCGACGAAATCCGCGGCAACGACGAGGTAAAGGCCGCATACCTCGGCGACCAGGAGGAAACTGTATGACGGCGCTTCTTTCCATCAGCGATTTGCAGACATCCTATGGCACCAGCCAGGTGCTTTTCGGGGTTTCCTTCGAGGTGTCGGCGGGGCAGTGCGTGACGCTCATCGGCCGCAATGGCATGGGCAAAAGCACGACGATAAACACCATCATGGGATGGGTGCCGCCCAGATCCGGCACGGTGCATTTTGCGGGGCAAGACATCACGGGCCGCGCCCCGTATCAGGTTGCCAAGGCGGGAATAGGGCTGGTGCCGGAAGGCCGGCGAATTTTTCCCACGCTTACCGTCAAAGAGAACCTGGTGGCGACGGCCACCCAGCGGTCGCAGCGCGGCAACCCCTGGAGCATCGATAAAATCTATCAAATGTTTCCCCGCCTGAAAGAACGCGAACGCAACCTCGGCTCGAACCTTTCGGGCGGCGAGCAGCAGATGCTGGCGATAGGCCGGGCCCTGCTGACCAATCCGACGCTCTTGATCCTGGACGAAGCCACCGAGGGCCTTGCGCCGGTGATTCGCGCCGAAATTTGGAAGTCCCTGGAAAACCTGAAGGCGTCGGGTTTGGCGCTGATCGTCATCGACAAGAACATCGGCCCCTTGCTCCGGGTGGGCGACCATCATTACATCGTAGAAAAGGGCCGCATCGTATGGGATGGCGCTTCGGCCGAGCTTCGCTCCCGGCCCGAGCTGCTGCGCGAATACGTGGGCGTTTAATCTGTCGTTCCAGTTCATGTAAGATTTGGCCTTGACGCTGGTATTTTGAATCAGCACGGTGACAAAGGCATGAAGGTGGAGCAAAACGAAACATACCCGGAGTTGAAGCTGAATCGAGGCTTGCGCCACGATAACGTGGGCCGCCTGCTCATGGAGGGATGGGGGTATTTCGAAGTCGCCCTGATGCGCCGGATCCACGAGGCGGGCTTCACCATGATCCGCCGTGTGCATTTCAAGGTGTTCCGCCATCTCGATCTCGAAGGGACCCGCATCGTGGAGCTTGCCGCGCGCGCAGGCATCACCAAGGGTTCCATGGGCCAGATCGTGAAGGAGTGCCAGCAGCTCGGCCTGGTGACGCTGCGCCCCGACCCCAGCGATGCCAGGGCGAAAGTCGTATCGTTCGCAGAGCAGGGCTTCGTGCTGATGGGGGTCATCCGCAACGCCATCACGCAGGTCCAGGCGGAAATGATGGCCGCCATGGGCGAAGACGACGGCGCCGTGGTGCTGCGCGCACTGCAGGCGCTGCGCGCGTATTTTGCTGAAAAGGAAGGCCCCCAGGCTTTCCGGGAGTAAGGCGCAAACGAGGCCTGTTCTGGGGAAGAAGGAGTCGGGCCCGGACTCGAATTTCCATTCGAAGGGTATTCCGGACCCGGGTGTCGGCGTGCTTTCAGTCTGGCATTGCCATGTGCGTCACGGTTTGGTTCGCGTGCTTGATCGTTCCTTCGAACAACGGCAGCACGGCGCTGGCATAATGCGTTCGCAGTTCCTGGCGCACCGGCGTGGCCAGGGCGGCTTCCAGATCCTGCTTGCTGTCGAAGCAGAACTGTATGGTTGCATAGATGGCGGGCGCGCCTTCGTCGACCTCATCGGCAACCGACATATTCGCCCAGCGAATGCGCGGGAAGCGCCGGTATAGTTCCACGATCCCGTGCAATTGGGCGTCCAGCTCGGCCTTTTTGCCGGCAACCGGCTGCCCGATGAAGTATCCACATCTTACGTACATATTCGGCTCCCGCTAGCGTTTATCGGGCGGCTTCGACGTACGGATTCATTTTGGGGGCGATCTGATCGCGCCACTCGCCATAGGGCTGGAAGCCTTCGCTGGATTCGCACATGGACTTGGTCAGCTCGTAGATTTCCTCGTCGGTCTTGGAGAAGTCCAGCGGGATGAGGAAAGGCTGCTTGATGTACCAGTCGGTGTCGACGAAGAACTCCAGGTTGTTGCCTTCGGGGTCGTGGGCATAGATGCTCCAGGCCACGCCGTGGTTGGCCGGGAACACGCTGTCTCCGCCGCCCGCGTTCAGGCGCTCGAGAATGTCGCGCAGGTCGGGCAGCGAAGCCACCTTGAAGGAAATCTGGTTGATGCTGGGCCCGAATTGCGGGTTTGCCGTGTTGGGGGGCAGTTGGGCCGGGCGGCCCGTGGCCAGCACGATCTGGTGATGGTCTAGTGGGTCGCGTGAAAGAAAAACCAGTTGCATGCCGCCGGCCAGGCCACGATCGGTTACCGTGAAGCCCAGAACCTTGGTGTAGAACTCTTCCATGGCCTCCAGGTTTTTAACGCTTAGCCCCATGTGGCTGAATTTAAGATTGGCGGCGCCGGTACGCGTTGTAGTGGCTGTCATAGTGGTCTCCGTTTGCGTGGGCTGTTTCGATGCGCCCAAGGGTTGCCTTCGCAATGAATAATGCGATGATTTTTATACTTGGTATGGTGACAGTACCATTTGGGCTTGTCAATTTTTTTCAGGCCGGGACTGATGCCATTTTTATACCGCTGAACGCGTCTTGCGTTCGTTCTCCAGATGCACGGCAGCCCGGCGGATCATATCGCAAAAATATTCGACGGCGGGAGTGGGCGGCAGGCCCGAGCGGCGCACCAGGCAAACGGGGGGCTCGGGCAGGGGTTCTTTGACCTTGATGATGTCCAGCGTGGCGCCGGTCATGGCCAGTTCGGCGAACTGAACAGGCAGGGCGGCCACCATGTCGGTGGTGGTCAGCGCGGTCAGGAACATCAGCGCCGAGTGCGCGCGCAGGACGAGCTTGGGCTTGGGCAGGCCGTATTGGGCAAACAAGGGGCCCAGTTCTTCCTCGGGCTTGAACGTGACCGAGGTCGTGACCCATTCGGCATCGACCAGTTCGCTCAGCGAGCGCGCCCCGGCCAGCGGATGGCCTTTCCGGCACAGAATGGCGCGGGTATTGTCGACCAGTTTTTCGACAAGCAGGTCCGGCGCCGGCGCGGGCACCAGTATCGGTCCCACGTAGCAGTCGAGCGTGCCGTTTTTCAGCAGCGGCTCTATGGTGGGAAACAGCCCGTCGCGAACGTTCAGGACCACTTCGGGGTAGCGGGCGCGGAATGCCTTGATCGCATAAGGGAACAGCGCGATCTGGGTAACGGTCGAGAGGCCTACGTAGACCGAGCCCGTGGCGCTGCCCCGCAGCTGCTCGATTTCTTCCTGGGCGCGCCGGACTTCGTTTTGTATGATCTGGGCGCGGGTCAGGAAACGCTGGCCGGTGGGGGTCAGGCTGATTCCCTTGGCCTCCCGGTCGAACAGCGAAACGTCCAGCTCCCGTTCAAGTTCCTGCATGCTGCGGGTCAGCGCCGATTGCGCCACGCCAAGATGGCGCGCCGCGGCACGGACGCTGCCGTGTTCGGCAATCGCCAGCAGATTGCGAACTTGAATAAGTTTCATGATGCCTGTCTCGTATCGATTGAATCCGGCAAGGGGCGGCGAATTTTGCCCGGGCAAGAACGAACCGTTGCCTGCCTTTATATCTTAGCTGATTAATTCTAGGCATCGTTCGAAAAGAAATGCCATCTTCTCCGGGCCGGGGGCGCTGGGTATATTCCATCATGAACATCATGGGGGATCGAGTAGCGGCAATCACCGGCGCTATGACGACGTATAGAACATGGAAGCAAAACCAGTGAACACGACAACATCCACACGCGTTGAAACGCAGGTCCTTATTGTCGGGGCCGGACCGGTGGGGCAGGGGCTGGCCATCGAGCTTGGCTTGCATGGCATCGACTGCATGGTCATCGACAAGAACGAGCGCGTCGGCACGGCGCCCCGCGCAAAAACCACCAATATCCGCACGCGCGAGCATTTCCGGCGCTGGGGCATTGCCGAGGCATTGCGCGAAGCTTCTCCGCTGGGCATTTATTATCCGTCCAACGTCATCTTTACCACGCGGCTTTCCGGCTACCAGTTGGCCCGGTTCGACAATGCCTTGTATTGCGGCACGGGACGCAGTCCGCTGTACTCCGAGCATGCGCAATGGATTCCCCAATATACGGTCGAGCAAATCATGCGCGACCGCCTTGCCACCCTGCCTTCCGTGAGCCTGAAGCTGCAATGCGAACTGCTCAGGTTCGAACAGCACGAAGACCATGTGGTCGCTCATCTGGACGATGCGAAGAACGGCATGGCCATGGAGGTCAGGGCGCAGTATCTTATCGGATGCGACGGTCCGCGCAGCCTTGTTCGCGAGACCATCGGCGCGAAGCTCGAAGGCACTTACGGCCTGTCCAGGAACTACAACTTTGTATTCAGGGCGCCCGGGCTGGCCAAGGCGCATCATCACGGCCCGGCCATCATGTACTGGCAGGTCAACAGCGACGTGCCCAGCCTGATCGGTCCCATGGACACCGGCGATCGCTGGTTCTTCATGCCAACGGGCCTGGCGCCCGGCGTGCACATCACCAAGGAAGAAGCGCCCGCTCTTATCCGCAAGGCAACAGGCATCGACCTGCCCTACGAAATCATCAGCGCGGACGAATGGACGGCAAGCCGGCTGCTGGCCACCCATTATCGCGACCGGCGCGTTTTCCTGGCCGGCGATGCGGCGCACATGCATCCGCCTTTTGGCGGCTTCGGCATGAACATGGGCGTGGGCGACGCGGTCGACCTGGGCTGGAAGCTGGCGGCCGTGCTGCAGGGCTGGGGCGGCGCAAAGCTGCTGGATAGCTACGAGCGCGAACGCCGTCCGGTGCACCTTCATGTCATGGACGAAGCGACCAACAATCACAGCCTCATGAGCAATGCCCTGCTGGAAAGCGGCATCGAGGACGATACGCCCCAGGGCGAGGCAACGCGCGAGCATGCCGGCCGGCGCATCCAGGCGGGCAAGCTGTCAGAGTTCTATACGCTTGGCACCATCCTGGGCGATTGCTACGCCGATTCGCCGGTGGTCGATCGCAGCGGCTACGCCAAGCCCGACGACGCCAAGCGCGATTTCCTCAACTATATTCCCTGTTCCGAACCGGGCTATCGCGCGCCGCACGCGTGGCTGCACGACGGCAGCTCGCTGTACGACCATTTCGGGTCCGGCCTGACTCTGCTGGTTTCGGCGCCGCAAGGCGAAGCCTCGGTCGCGGCGATCACCGCCGACGCGGCACGCCTGAATATCCCGCTTACGGTGATCCGGCCCGAGATCGGAGCCATTCATGGCCTGTACCCCCGCGCCCTGACCCTTATCAGGACGGATCAGCACATAGCCTGGGCTGGCGATACATGGCCCGCGGGTGGCAAGGCGCTGGCCGTGGCTGTGGGGCTCGATGCTTGAACTGATTATTGTATAGCCGGCCTGTCAGTCGAAAAACATAACAAGGACTGCGGCAGGCCTTATGGAGAATGGAGACAAACATGACTTATCTACGTAATGCGTGGTATGCGGCGGCCTGGGACAACGAAGTTGCCGCGGGGCAGCTTTTGGGCCGCACTTTTCTGGATCAGCCTGTCGTGCTGTATCGCGACGAGGCCGGCAAGCCCGTTGCGCTTGCCGACCGCTGCCCGCACCGGTTCGCGCCTTTGTCCAAGGGCAAGATCATCGACAATGCCATCCAGTGCCCGTATCACGGTCTGCGTTTCGGGGCCTCCGGCGCCTGTGTGCACAACCCTCACGGTTCCATTCCCAGGGCCGCGTACGTGGCCTCGTTTCCCTTGTTGGAAAAGTACGGCCTGATCTGGATATGGATGGGCGACCCCGACAAGGCCGACCCGGCCAAGCTGCCCGACTTCAGCATCATCGCCGATCACGACAACTATGCAATTGTGAATGGCTACCTCAAGATCGAGGCCAACTACCAGTTGGTCACCGACAACCTGCTCGATCTCAGTCATGCGCAGTTCGTGCACACCTTCATCGGCAATTCCGATTCCAGCGACCGCAACACCTTCGAGATGAAGGTGGAGGGCAGCACGGTCTGGGCCTACAACAACATGCCCGGCGAGCCGCCCACCAAGCTGTGGCAACTGATGTGGAAAAGCACGGCCAAAGTGGGCGACAGGCGCGCCAACATGCGCTGGGACGCGCCTTCGCACTTGCTGCTGGATGTGGGCTTTACCGATTGCGGCCGCCCCACGTCCGAAGGTCCCTCCATGCCCAGCGCGCACATCCTCACCCCCGAAACAGAAAAAAAGACTCATTATTTCTGGGCGGCGGCGCGCGACACCATGCGGGACGACGAGGAACTGAGCAAAATCATCTGGAAGGGCATCGACGGCGCCTTCCGCCTGGAAGACGAACCCATGATCGAGGACTGCCAGGCCCGCATGCAAACCGCCGACCTCATGTCGCTGAACCCGGTCATGCTGACCACCGACGCGGCCGCCATCCGCGCACGGCGGGTGCTGGCGATGCTGGTCGAGCAGGAGCAGTCGGCTGACTCTACCGCCTCGGCAGCCGCGGCTTCCTGACGGCCGTCACGATATCAGGCCCTGGATGCACCAGGGCCTTTTTTTTGGCATGGATGTTGACTGATTGATCAGTCAGTGCCTATACTGCGGAAAAAATGATGTTTTGCCAGAGTCGAGGAGAACGGTTTGCCCGAGCAGAACGCCAGCCAGAGCATTTTGGATGCCGCCGAGCGCATATTCGCGCTGCACGGATTCGAGGGCGCCAGCATGCGCCAGATATCCGTCGAAGCCGGGGTGGCCCAGGCCTTGCTCCATTACCATTTCGGCACCAAGGAAAAACTGTACGAGGCCATGTTCTCCCGGCGCTCCGACGCCATCAACACCGAACGGGCCGCGCGCCTGGATGTGCTGTTTGCGGCAGGCGGCGAACAACTGCCATCGCTGGCAAGCCTGCTGGAAGCTCTTTTCCGGCCGACCGTCGAGTTCGGTCACGAAGGGCAGGCCGGCAATATGTTTTCCCGGGTGCTGGCCGCTACCGCCAATGCCGACGACGAGCGCTCGCGCGCCCTCATCGCGACCCATTACGACGCCATAGCGCAGCGCTTCATCGATGCTTTCCAGCGGGTCGTGCCGGGCCTGAAGCCTTCGGACGCCGTCTGGTCGTATATGTTCGCCATCGGCGTGGGCATGACCATGATGGCCGCCACGGGCCGGGCGGGACGGCTGTCGGGCGGCGTCTGCAACGACAGCGACGTCGATGCCGTCATGGCGAGAATCGTGCCTTTCATTTCTGCTGGTATCGAAGCCTTGACTTCGCATTCATCAACGTAAACCGGACCAATCCGGTACAACAACTCGAAAGGGGACAAGCACATGCGTATTCTGCAATCGACCGCTCTGGCGGCCATTCTTGCCGCGGCGTCATTGGCGGCTCAGGCCAAGACGATTACCGTGACTCTCGTCAATGGCCATCCGCCGGTATTCCGCTGGGTAAAGCACTTGCAGCAAAGTTTTGTGCCCGCGGTGGACAAGGCGCTGGAGGGCTCGGGCATTACCGTCGAGTGGAAGCAGCAATACGGCGGCTCGCTTGCCAAGGTGGGCGAAGAACTGGAGGCCGCCCAGGAAGGCGTGGCCGATGTGGCCTTGGTGCCGACCATATTCGAATTGTCCAAGATGCCGCTGCAGAACATCACCTACTACACGCCCTTCGTGTCGTCGGATCCCGGCATCGTGACCAAGGCGGTGGAAGATGTGCAAAGCAAGACGCCGGCCATGATGCAGGCCTGGGAGGACAACGACGTCGTCTACATCGGGGGCGGTTTTGCGCTTGACGATTACCTGCTGTTCACCAAATTCCCCGTAAAAAGCCTGGACGACCTGAAAGGGCGCAAAATCGGCACCCCGGGCCCGTCCATCAACTGGGTCAAGGGCACCGGCGCGGTCGGCGTGGCGGGCAACCTTACGGAATATTACAACGCCCTGCAGACCGGGCTATACGATGGCGTCGTGACTTTCGCCACGGCGGCGCTGCCGGCGAAGATCCAGGAAGTCGCGCCTTACATCACCCGTATCGGCTACGGGGCGCAGTACGCCGGCGGCATCGCCGTCAACAAGGACTGGTACGAAGCGCAGCCCAAGGCCTTGCAGCAGGCCCTGGCGGCCGGAGCCAGACAGTTCGGCACGGCCTACCTCGACGATTTGCGCCAGGCAACGAAAGCGGCCCTCGAAACCCTGGTCAAGAACGGCGGAGTGCTCAATGCCGACTCCGAGGCTTTGGGCAAGGCCTACGCCAAGGTCATGGAGAATCCGGCCAGGCTTTGGGTAACCGAGCTTGAACGCCAGAAGCTGCCGGCCCGCCAGGTGCTTGGAAGCTATATGCAAGAGGTCAAGGCGGCGGGAGCCCATCCGATCCGCGACTGGGCCAGCGAATAAGCCGGCGGGCTTGCTGAACGGAGACCATCATGGCTGAAACCCCCGATGCGCTTCCGGGGGAAGGAGATTTTCTTCCTCCCGTCGATCATCCCGCATTGCGTTTGCTGGATGCCTTTACCTCCCTATTGAATGTCGGCGGCACGCTGCTCATTGTCGCGGTAATGCTGGCGATCAACTCCGACGTGCTTAGCCGCAGCCTGTTCGGCCGGCCGGTTTCGGGTGTGCCCGAACTGGTCAGCATGTCGATCGTGGCCATCGTATTCCTGCAGGTGGCGCATGCCTTGCGATCGGGCGGCCTGACCCGCGCGGAAGTCCTGATGGACAGGCTGCCGCTGCGGGCACAGGCGGCACTCGAGACCCTTTACTGCGCGGCCGGCGCCTGGTTGTGCGTGGTGCTGTTCAACGGGCTGTTGCCGTTGTTCTTCCGGGTCTGGACGCGCAATGTCTATGTCGGCAATATCGGCGACTTCAGCGCGCCGCTCTGGCCGGTGCGCCTCATCATGCTGATTGGGGTCGCCGCCTTGGGCGTGCAGTTCGCGGTGCGGGCCATCCGGGCCCTCCTGGTCGTCTGCAAGCGCCGTCCAGCCTACATTGCGCAGGAGCAATCATGAGCGACCTGATGATAGGGGCCTTGGCCCTGCTTGGCATGGTTGGCCTCATTTATGCCGGCATGCATGTGGCGATTGCGCTTGCGCTGTGTTCCTTTCTGGGCGTGTTCGCGATCAAGGGCAGTTCGGTGCTGGCCGGGCGCATGCTGGCGCTGGCCGCTTCCGAGTCCATCGATTCGTATATCTTCGGTGTCGTGCCGTTGTTCGTGCTGATGGGTTTCGTGGTGTCGCAGGCCGACATAGGACGGGATGCCTTCGATGTGGCCAACCGCATGCTGGGCCGCATCAAGGGCGGCCTTGGCATTGCGACCGTCGGCGCCAATGCCATTTTTGCGGCAATTACCGGCATTTCCATTGCCTCGGCAGCGGTATTCACCCGGGTCGCCGTGCCCGAGATGCTGCGCCATGGTTATTCCAAGCGGTTTGCATACGGAATCGTCGCGGGCAGTTCCGTGCTGGGCATGCTGATTCCTCCCAGCCTGCTGCTTATTCTCTACGGCATTCTCACCGAAGAGTCGGTTGGCGACTTGTTTCTGGCAGGCATCGTGCCCGGCATGATTCTGGCCATTGCTTTCGGGGCCGGCGTCTATGTCATGGCGCGGCGCTGGCCGGCGTTCTCGGGCAGCGGCATTACGGAAAACGACACGCCGCTTTCCCTGGGCGCCATGCTGGGCAAGATCGCTCCCATCGTGATCTTGATCGCCCTGGTTCTGGGCGGCATCTATGGCGGGTTCTTTACGCCGACGGAAGCGGGCGGGGTCGGCGCGCTCGGCGCGATAATCATCGGCTTCTTCCGCCGCGCGCTGCCCGCCGGGCGTATCTGGAAGGTGCTGGCCGATACCGGGCAGGTAACCGCGGCCATCTGTTTTCTGATCATTGCCGCAAGCATGTATTCCCGCATGCTTTCCCTTAGCGGCCTGCCCGAATACCTGAGCATGGCCATTGCGGCAAGCGACATCGGCTACTGGGGCGTCATCGTGGCCTATGTGGTGCTGATTATTGCGATGGGCACAATACTGGACAGCTCATCCATATTGCTCATCGTCGTTCCGTTGTTCTTTCACATCATGAAGACGCTGGGCATCGACCCCGTATGGTTCGGCATCGTCACCGTCATCGCCGTCGAGGTGGGCTTGCTGACGCCGCCGTTCGGCTTGTCGGTGTATGTCATCAAGGGCACTTCGCCCGACCGCAGCCTGAAGCTGGGCGAGATATTCACCGGCGCCATGCCTTTCGCAGCCATCATGGTGGCGGTTCTGGTTTTGATCATCATTTTCCCCACACTTGCCGTCGGCGTTCTGGGACGCTGATCCAGGAGACCATTCATGCCACGCCGCATTATCGATATTTCGGTGTCCCTCGATTCGGATATCGCCTCGGATCCGCCGGGCCACATGCCCGAGGTCAAGTACTTCAACCACCATGCCACGGCGGAGAACGTCGTCTCGTTCTTTCCCGGGGCAAAAGTCGAAGACCTGCCGGGTGGCGAGGGGTGGGCCATAGAAAGGCTCAACGTGTCCACCCACAATGGCACCCACCTGGACGCTCCCTATCACTTTCATTCGACCATGGACAACGGCCAGCGGGCCATCACCATCGACGAAGTGCCGCTGGAATGGTGCTTCAATCCGGGCGTGAAGCTTGATTTCCGGCATCTTCCCGACGGCCATGTGGTCACCGCCGCCGAAGTCGAGGCCGAACTGGCGCGCATCGGCCATACGCTCAAGCCGTACGATATTGTCGTGGTCAATACCGCGGCCGGCGCGCGCTATGGGCAGCCGGACTATGTTTCAGCCGGATGCGGCATGGGCGACGAGGCCACGCTTTACCTGACCGAGCGCGGCGTGCGGGTCACGGGCACCGACGCCTGGAGCTGGGATGCGCCCTTCGTGCATACGGCCAAGCGCTTTGCCGAAAACCACGACGCCTCCATCATCTGGGAGGGGCACCGCGCCGGCATGAAGCGCGCCTATTGCCATCTGGAAAAACTCGGCAACCTGCACAGCCTGCCTCCGAATGGTTTCATGATCGCCTGCTTTCCGTACAAGATACGCGGCGCCTCGGCCGGGTTTACCCGCGCGGTAGCCATATTCGAAGACTAAGCCATTCACAAGGAGCCAACCGTGCCTGAAGCATCCGCAGCAAAACCCAAGAAATCCCCGGCGCCCAAAGTCATCATTACTTGCGCGGTGACCGGCGGCATCCATACGCCCACCATGTCGGACGCGCTGCCCTACAAGCCCGAAGACATTGCCAGCCAGGCGATCGACGCGGCCCGGGCGGGGGCCGCCATTCTCCATTTGCACGCGCGCGACCCGAAAGACGGGCGGCCAACGCCCGACCCCGACGTATTCATGCAATTTTTGCCGCGCATCAAAGAAGCCACCGACGCCGTCATCAATGTGACGACGGGCGGAGGCCTGAACATGACCGTCGAGCAGCGCCTGGCCGCGCCGCTGATTGCCAAACCCGAGATGTGCTCCCTGAACATGGGGTCGATGAATTTCGGCATCTACCCAATGGCGGACCGATACAAGAACTGGAAGTTCGACTGGGAAGAAAGCTATCTGCGCAATACCGACGACTTCATCTTCCGCAATACCTTCCGCGACATCGAACGCATTCTCAAGATGCTGGGCGAAGAACACGGCACGCGCTTCGAGCACGAATGCTACGACGTCGGCCATTTGTACAACGTTGCCCATTTCGTCGATCGGGGCCTGCTGAAGCCGCCGTTCTTCGTGCAGATGATTTTCGGCATCCTGGGCGGCATCGGCGCCGAACTCGACAACCTGCTTTTCATGAAGCGCACCGCCGACAAGCTCTTCGGCGACGATTACCGCTGGTCGGTGCTGGCGGCGGGGCGGCATCAAATGAATTTCGCGACGCAGGCCGCTTTGCTGGGCGGCAGCGTGCGGGTCGGCCTGGAAGACAGCCTGTATATCGGCAAGGGCGCGCTGGCGGCATCCAATGCCGAGCAGGTTGCCAAGGTGCGCGGCATCGTCGAGAGCCTGGGGCTGGAAGTTGCCACGCCCGACGAGGCCCGCGCCATGTTGAATCTTAAAGGCGCCGGCAACGTCGGATTTTAAACAGGGCGGGGATGCTGGGCGGTGTGGCCTTCGTGCGTTGGGGGGCTGCTCAAGCAGCGCATAAGACATAGGCCGTTGCGAACGGCGAACGGCAAAAGGGATCGCTATGGAGTCAGTCATTAATCCTATTGATGGTTTTGTGGTCGATCCGTCTGCCATCAAGTATATCGGCCAGGATCTGCAGCGCCCCGAATGCATCCTGGCTGAACGCGATGGCTCGCTCTGGTCGGCGGACGCGCGCGGCGGCGTCATGCATATTCGTCCGGACGGCAGCCAGCAATTGATTTCGCAGCAAACCGACAGCTCGTTCGCTCAAGCCGCCAGCGACGAAGCCCGCTATGTTTCGGGCACGCTGCCCAATGGCCTGGCCTTTGCGCGCAACGGCGACGTTGTTATCTCCAACTTTGGCACCGACAGGCTCGAACTCATGGCACGCGACGGCTCAAGCCGTGTTTTGGCCGACTCGATAGACGGGGCGCCCATCGGCAAAGTCAATTTTGTGTTGCGCGACAGCCGCGACAGGTTATGGCTGACCATATCGACTCGAACCAAAAACTGGATGCGGGCCATGAGCCCCGCCATCGCCGACGGGTACATCGCTTTGTACGATGAGGGACGCTTGCGCATCGTGGCCGACGGCTTTCGCTTCACCAACGAGATCCGCCTGGATGCGAATGAAGAATGGCTTTATGTGGTTGAAACCTGCGGCCGGCGCATATGCCGCCTAAGGGTGCTCGATGACGGCAGCCTCTCGGGGCGAGAACTCTTCGGCCCCTCGGATCACGGTGCCTTCATCGACGGCATCGCCTTCGACGCCTACGGCAATCTTTGGGGCACCCACGTCATGACGGATCGTGTATTCGCCATCACCCCCCAGGGTGAGCTGCGCATCGTTCTGGACGACGATGGCGACAGCCCGGCCGGCCGGGCCTTGATGGCTGCGTTCGAGCAGGACACGGCCACGCCCGAGTTGATGCTGGCCTGCGGCGGAAGCATTGCCCCGTGGTTCGCCAGCGTGACTTTCGGCGGGCCGGATCTGCGCAACGTGTATATAGGCAGCCTGCGCGGGACGCGGATCCCGTACTTCCGTTCGCCTGTGGCCGGGTTGCCGATGGCGCATTGGTGAAGATCGGAGGGGACTAGTCCGTATCGGCGGATGCCGGTCTAGAACTGTTTCCTATTTATCCCATTGCCTAGCGGTCTTGGACACCCCGGCATTTCAGGCATTCTCGAAGATGGTCTATCATCAAGGGTCAGAGAATCTCTTCTATATCAAGGTTTTTTTGCCGCTGACCCCGGCACCCGGATAGACGCCGCATTATGTCAAGAAAAGCAATTGCCGAATCACCCACGCGTTATTTCCAAGAGGTCAGTGTTGGTGATAACAAGAAATCGCGTACCCGTGCTCTGTTGCTGGACACCGCCATCATGGTGTTTGCGAGGCAAGGTATCGATTCTGCGTCGATCCTCGAAATCACAGAGGCGGCAGGTTTGGCCAATGCCAGCTTTTATTATCACTTTCGGGACAAGGCGGCGCTCGTCGAAGCAGTCGGGGGGGCTGTCGCGGCGACGCTGGTGCGCGAGACCGACGACGCAATGTCCCATATGGAACGAGGCTCCGAGCGCGTCGCATTCGGATCGACGTTTTTTATACGCCGCGGCGTCGCGGAGCCGGTCTGGGGACGCCTGATCGTGCGGGCTATCGCCGATTTAGGGGAGTTTCGCGAACAAATCTCTTCCGGCATCCGAAAGGATGTCCAAATGGGCATAGACCAGGGAGAGTTTGACGTGGCGGCGACGCCCGCACTTCACGCCATGCTTTTCGGCATAGTTGGTGCTGCAATGCATGACCTTCTTGAGCATCCTGAAGCGCGGGGTACGGATACCCTGGCCTGTGAGTCAATGCTCAGAGTGTTGGGTTTGCCTCGCGGCAGGGCGAAGGCTCTTGCCCAACGTGCCACGGGCTGGGTTGACGAGGCGCTTGGGCAAGCGGCGGTGCTTAAATCGTACGATGAAGGTTTGTCACCCGCTCAGATAGGGTAGGATTGGGTTGGGTCTTCAACAGAAACCCACTGGACCTCAGTGAATTCGTGAATCCCGGGCAAGCCGCCGAAACGCCCATAGCCGCTGGATTTCATGCCCCCAAGAGGTGCTTGCGCCTCGTCGAAAACGGTCGGGCCGTTTATATGGCAGCAACCAAAGTCAAGCTGTTGTGCCAGCTTCAGCGCGAGCGATACATCTGCCGTGAAGATGGAAGAAGAGAGCCCGTACTCGGTGTCATTTGCGACGCAGATCGCTTGTTCGTAGTCTTTTACGCGGATGATGCTTACTACAGGCCCAAATGATTCTTCATGATAGATGTCCATATCAGGTGTTACGTAATCGAGAAGGGATGGCCCCATGACGGCGCCCTGGACATGGCCGGTTACCCGCAGTAGCGCTCCCTTGCCGACGGCATCGTCGATTAATCGCTGAGTGCGGTCGCATGAGGATTTATCGATCATGGTGCCCCGCGATGCGTCATTTTCAGCGGGGTCGCCGGCTGGTAAATCCGCGGCTTTGATTGCCAATTTTTCTGCGAACTGATCCGCAATGCTTTCGACGATAACGATTCGTTCCGTCGACATGCAGATTTGGCCATAGTGCATGTAGGAGCCGAAGAATGCGGCACGCACGGCATGATCGATTTCAGCGTCCGCCAACACGATCATTGGCGCTTTGCCACCCAGCTCCAGAAGCACCGGCTTCAGATACTTTGCGCATGTCGCCGCAACTTGGCGACCAGTGCGTGTAGAGCCGGTAAAGTTAACCCGGCGCACGGCGGGGTGGGAAATCATGGCCTCTGCAATGGCTGCCGAGTCGGCGGGAGCATTGGTTAGAAAGTTAAGGACCCCTGGGGGCAGCCCCGCATCCACCATGATCTGCGCAAGCAGGTACTGTGTTCCGGCGCTTAACTCGGATGCCTTGAGGACGACTGTGTTGCCGCAGGCCAGTGCCGTGGAAAAAGAGCGCACGGCCAGGATAATGGGAGCATTCCAGGGGGCGATGGAGACAACAACTCCGGCGGGACGTCGTATTGCCAGTGATAATGTCCCAGGTTTGTTGCTGGGAATGACCTCGCCTTTTATCTGGGTGGTCAAGCCGGCAGCCTCGCGCAGCATATCGGATGCCAGGCGTGCGTTAAACCTGCTCCAGGGAAGGGAAGCGCCCGTTTCGAGGCGCATTTGCTCGATAAGGGCGTCAGCACGCTGGTCGAGCAGGTCGGCGGCTTCCAGCAGGATATTGCGCCGTTCTGCTGGTGCAGTGGCAGACCACTCGGTAAAGGCGCTTGCGCATGATTCAACGGCAGCCCTTGCGTCTTCTACTGTGGCGGCGGCGCTGGTGGACGCCAGACTATCGTTCGCGGGGCTGTGCCGTCGAAAGGTTTTGGCCGAACCAGCCGGGATAGCCTGATTGTCGATGATGAGGTAAGATTCCATACGCCCTCCATTTTCGAGATTGCTCTCGATTTTTGTATGGTTTCACAAGAAAAAACTGTCCGCCATCGGGACAAACCATTATCGTGAGGACTCTCGAAATTAGGTGTCGCCGTACGAACGATGCAATCGGACGATGCTTGCCGGCGTCGGCCGGCGCATTATGTCTGTTGGCCGACTCAGGCGCGAGGGGAGGGGCTATTCGTCTTCGTGATACGCGACGCCGCGTCTTACCACGATGGGCACCGCGCCCAATTGCTTTTTGGCGACCCATTGGGCCAGAGAGGCATCCAGGTAGTCGGTGTGGCCGGGAAACCAGCGGGCCAGCTCGGTGGCCAGGCGGCGGGCTTCGGCGGGTTCGCCGCCGTTCGCCACGTAGTTTTCAACGTCGCGCATGGATTTCAGCACCGCTGCGTGCTCGTTGCTATGGCATTCCGTGGCGGGGAAGGCCGTTTTTTTCATCCAGCCTTCTTCCTGCGAGAAGTGATGCTCGGTATGGGTGATAAGCTGCCGCAGACTTTCCAGAAGGGCTTCGTCCGGCCCGCGCAGCATGGCTCCGACGATATCGACGAACTCGCGGTGCGTTTCGTCCATGGGGCCGTAGCCCGCCAGGAAGGCATCAGTCCAGATAAGGTCTTCGGTAGCTATCATGATTGTCTCTGGGGCCTGCAGGGCGGCTGGCCGTATTTGCGCAGTTGATTATTGCACAATCATAGCAAAATCAAGGCGCTTCGATTGCTGTTGTAGTCAACGGCGATACCAGCCATCGCCGCCCGCGTCGATTAAGGGTTAACCCCAGATGTCTGAAATCTACCGGTTTGAGACGGCTTTTGGCATGTTCTTTGCCGCTGCCGATTGCTTTAATACGCAACGATGCACGCAAGGCAACGTAAAACAATCACTCTTATGGGGGACGACATGCAGATAAGCAGGAGACAATTCCTGGGCTACGGCCTGGGCGGTGCCGCGGGTTCGCTGGTGGGCGGGCTCGGGTTTCCTTCGGCCAGCCTGGCGGCCGACACGATCAAGGCCGGGGTGTTACTGGATCTCTCCGGCCCCCTGCAGCTTTATGGCCACGTCAAGGCGCAGTGCCTGGAGCTGGCGACGGAAGAAATCAACGCCAAGGGCGGTTTGCTGGGTAAAAAGATCGAGCTTGTGAAATACGACACGCAGTCCAATAACCAGCTGTACGGCCAGTATGCTCAACAGCTTGCGCTGAAGGATAGGGTGGCCGTAGTGCACGGAGCCATTACCAGCGCGGCGCGCGAAGTGGCAAGGCCGGTGCTGGCGCGGGCCAAAACCTTGTATATCATGAACATGATCAACGAAGGCCCCGAAGGCGCGTGCGACCGCAATATGTTCACCACGGGCCCCACGCCGCAGCAATTGCTGAACAACCTGATTCCCTACATGATCAAAAAACATGGGAAGAAAGTGTACATATTGGCCGCCGATTATATTTTCGGCCAGTTGTCCGCCAAGTGGGCTGAACGCATCGCCAAGGAAAACGGCGGCGAGGTCGTGGGCCTGGATCTGTTTCCCATGGACGTCGACAAATTTGGTTCCACCATCGGCAAGATACAGGCCGCCAAGCCCGACTTTGTCTTCAATGTGTTCGTCGGCCCGGCCCATGCGGCGTTCTATGGGCAATGGGCGTCGGCGGGCATGAACAAGCGCATTCCCATGGCTTCGCACACCATCGGCGATTCGGGCGAGCAGTTGCGTATGCCTCCTGATGTCAGCGAGGGTATCGTTACTGTCAAAAATTACTTCGACGAGCTCGACACGCCCGCGAGCAAGGCGTTTATCGAGCGCTTCAAAAAACGGTTCGACGACTATACCTATGTCGGTTCTTTGGGCGTGGCCGACTACCAGGGCATGCTGTTGTGGGCCGAGGCGGTCCGCAAGGCGGGTTCGGTGGATCGCAGGAAAGTCATCGAAGCATTCGAGTCGGGGATCGCCATCGACGGCCCCAGCGGCAGGCTGGCCTCGCATCCAGCCACGCATTACTGCACTATGGACATGTACCTGGCGGAAATCCAGAACAGCCGGTTCAAGGTGCAGGAGTCCTGGAAGCAGGTTCCCCCGGTAAGCGCCGGCGACGATAGCTGCGACGTGTTGAAGATGCCGCTTTGATCTCCTCGAAAGCAAGCACGGCAAGATAGCGTTTTATACAAGAAGCAAGGAGTATCCATGGATCTAGCCATGTTGGCTGGCATACAAATCCTGTATGCCATAGCCAGTCTGTTCCTGATCAGTGTCGGTTTGGCCATCATCTTCGGGATGATGGGCGTCATCAATTTCGCCCATGGCGAATTTCTGATGCTGGGCGGATTCGCCTTTATCTTGTCCGTGCGTGCCGGAGTGAATTTCTGGGTGGCCATGTTCGTGGTGGCGCCGCTGGCGGTGGCGTTTATCGGCGTTGTCATCGAGCGCCTCATCATCCGCCACCTGTATGGCCGCATCGTCGAGACCATATTGGCCACCTGGGGGCTCAGCCTGCTGCTCATCGGTCTGGCTTCGTCGCTTTTCGGCTATTACCAAATGGGCGTCAGCCCGCCACTGGGCAGCGTGCAAATCGGCGCCTATCAAGAGGGCGGGTATACCTTCTTCGTGATCGGCGTGGCCGTGGCGGTCGCGGTGGGCCTGTATTTTTTGCTGCGCCACACGCCATTCGGCCTCATCGCGCGCGGCACCATGCAAAGCGCCGACATGGCCAGCGCCCTGGGCGTCAACGTCAAGCGTGTCTATTCTGTGACTTTCGGCATCGGCGCTGCGCTGTCGGGCCTGGCCGGCGCCATTTTCGCGCCATTGACGGGGGTTCTGCCGATTAGCGGGCTTACCTATATCGCCAAGGCGTTCATCACCGTCATTCTGGGCGGAGCCCTGCCATTGACCGGTGCGGCGCTGTCGTCGGCGTTGTTGGGAACAGTCAGCCAGGCCACGACACTCGTCAGCACATCCGTGCTGGGCGAGGTCATGCTCCTGGTTACGGCTATCGTACTGCTGCGGGTATTGCCTTCGGGTATTACGGGCAGATTCTTCAAGCGAGGCATCTGATGTGCGAAGTAAAAAGCCCGGGATTCTGGTGGGCGGCCATTGTGGCGCTGGCTCTGGTTTTCGGCATTCCATTGTTTGCCGAAACCTACACGCTGTATACCCTTACCGTCTTTGCCATTATGGCCGTACTGGCCCTCAGCTTGGGGCTGGTCTGGGGGGTGGGAGGTATATTGGCCCTGGGCCAATCGGCCTTTTTCGGCATCGGTGCCTATGTCTATGCGTTGATTGCTGTCAATATGGGCGATAGCACCTGGGCCTTGGCCGCGTCGGTGCTGATGCCGGTTTGCGTGGCGGCGCTGCTTGGCTATTTCACGTTTTTCGGGCGTATCAGCGATGTGTATTTTGCCGTCATTTCGCTGACCATACCATTGATCCTGCTCAGCCTGATCAACAGCGCCTCAGGGCCGGCCTATCAGTTCGGCAAGGCGCATTTGGGCGGGTATAACGGCATACCCGGCGTGCCGCCCTTGAACAATCCCTTCGACCTCAGCGATGTCCTTGGTTTCGACGGCATGTACTACGCCTCGGCGCTTGTCCTTGTCGCCGTATACCTGGTTCTACGCATCTTGGTGCGCAGCCGGTTCGGCCGGGTGGTCGCGGCCGTGCGCGAAAATGAATTGCGCGCCGAACTGCTTGGCTATGACGTGCGCTACTACAAGCTGGGTGTGTTCTGCATCGGCGCGGCTATCGCCGGGCTGGCGGGAGCCCTTTATGCCGCATGGGGCGCGTCCGTCGGGCCGACCGCTTTTTCGCTTTCTTTTTCGGCGCAGATCGTGATCTGGGTATTGCTGGGAGGCATGGGAACGTTGCTGGGCCCCATCTTGGGATGCTTTGTCGTCCAGGCCTTGTCCACATGGCTGGGCAGCGCCAGCGGCGTCAGCCCCGAAATCGCGCTGGGCCTGCTTTTCATTGCGGCCGTCCTGCTGGTTCCCAGCGGCATCGTGCCGTCCATCCAGCAGCATCTTCGCCGGCGCAGGCCGGCAGGCCTGGTCAGCAAGGAGACGCCATGATTCTCCAGACGCATGATTTGTGGCGCACATTCGGCGGAGTCGCCGCTGTTTCCGGCATCAACTTCAATCTCAAGAAGGGCGAATTGCGATGCCTCATTGGGGCAAACGGGGCAGGCAAGAGCACCTTCTTCAAAATGCTGACCGGCCAGATCAAGCCCACCTCCGGCCGTATCACGCTGTTCGGCAAGGACGTGACCAATCTGCCTTCGCATGCGATCGCCCGCATGGGGGTCGGGGTAAAGACGCAGGTTCCCAATCTTTTCAACGGCCTTAGTGTCCGGGAAAACCTGTTCATGTCGGCGCAGCGCGTCATGGGGCGCAAGCCGGCCCTCGAGGCGGTCGATGCCATGCTGGAAAAAATCCACATGACGGCGCATGCGCAGACACTTGCCGGCAAGCTTGCGCATGGCCATCGCCAATGGGTCGAGCTGGGCATGATCCTGATCAGCGGGCCTCAACTGGTGCTGCTGGACGAGCCCGCGGCGGGAATGACGGCGGGCGAGGTCGAGCGCACCATTGCCTTGCTCAACGAACTGCGCGGCCAGCGAACATTCATCATTGTCGAGCACGACATGCACTTCATCCGCCGCATTGCCGAGAAAGTAACGGTATTCCATCGCGGGCGGGTCCTGGTCGAGGACACGATGGAAGCGGTCGTGCGCAACACGGAAGTGCGCGATGCCTATCTGGGGCAGCACGGCAAGGAGGCGCGATGAGCGGTGAAATCTTGATGCGCGTATCGGGGCTGTGCGCTGGGTACGGCTCCATCCCCATTTTGCGGCAAATCTCTTTTCAGATAGGGGAGGGGGAAATAGTCGGAGTATTGGGCCATAATGGCATGGGCAAGACTACGCTCATGAAAGCTCTGGCCGGGCTCCTGCCTGTGACCGACGGCCAGCTCCTCATGTGCGGGCGCGACGTGGCGCATGCGGCTCCTCATGTGCGGGCGCATCAGGGGCTGGGGTATGTGCCGCAGGGGCGAGATATCTTCGGGTCGTTGACGGTGCGCGAAAACCTTGCCATCGGCGCGGCGGCGGCGGGCCTCAACCGCGAGCGTGCCATCGAGCGTTCGGTCAGCGACTTTCCGGTTCTGGAACGTCTGCTCGACCGTAAAGGCGGCGCGCTCAGCGGCGGCGAACAGCAGATTCTTGCCTTGGCGCGCGCGCTTTGCGGTGAACCCAAGGTGCTGTTGCTGGACGAACCCACCGAGGGTATACAACCCTCCATCGTCGAAGAGATCGAAGACCACCTTTTGCGCCAGGCACAAGAAAAATCACTGGCTGTGGTGGTGGTGGAGCAGGACGTCGGGTTTATCGGCGCCATTGCAAGCCGGGTGTTGTGGCTGCAAAAAGGCGAAATAGTCAAAGAATTGTTGCCCGGCCAATTGCTCGACCCCGACACGGTGGACGAATTCATCGGCCTTGAAGGCACGCAAGCTTGAACAGGGCCGAGCGCCCGTTATATAAATCGGAGATACAAACCATGGCGGAAAATTTGTGGGGATTGACCGCGCAGCAGATGCGCAAACTCGTGCAGAGCCGGGAGGTCAGTCGCGTCGAGTTGGTGCGGGCGCATCTGGATCGCCTTGAAAACGTCAATTCCAGCATCAATGCGGTGGTCGAGCCGCGAGCCGATCAAGTGCTGGCCGAAGCCGAGGCCGCCGACCGGAATCATGCAGATCGCTCGGGGCTTGCGCTGGACGGCATTCCCCTTAGCATCAAGGATCACTTCGATGTCCAGGGCATGAAGCATACCGAGGGCCTGCCCGCACTTGCCGATGTCCGCTCGCCCGCCGACGAGGTGGTGATCCAGCGTCTCAAGGCAGCCGGCGCAATGATCATCGGCAAGACCAACCAGCCCGACCTCCAAATCCGCTGGAACACCATCAGCCATTTATATGGCGCCACGCGCAATCCACGCAATCTTGAAAACACCGCCGGTGGTTCGTCGGGGGGCGATGCGGCCGCCGTCGCGGCGGGCATGGCTCCGATTGGCCTGGGCCTGGATTACGGCGGATCCATCCGGGTGCCGGCGACGTTTTGCGAAATCTACGGCTTGCGTCCTTCGGCGGGGCGCACGCCCGCGGTGCCGTCGCTGCCGCCGTTCGACAGTCCGCCGACCGTCGACTTGATGGCATCCATCGGGCCCCTGGCGCGTTGTGTGGAAGACCTGTGGTCGGCATACCAGGTTATCGCCGGTGCGCATCCTGCCGACCCCGCGACCTTGCCCATTCCGGTTTCCCGCTCTGAACCCGGAGCCGTCCGCCCGCGTGTGGCGCGGATGGTCGATCAGACGGGAGCCAAGGTTTCTCCCGAAATCGTTGCTCGCCTGGATGCGGTGGCCCGTATTTTGCAGGAGGCCGGGTATGAGGTGGTGGACGCCGCCATTCCCAACGCGCGGCGCGCTCCGGAGGTCTGGGCGGAGCTTATCGGCACCGAGCTGATGGAGGCAGGCATGCCTGTGTTCGGGGACAAGCTGGGCGAAAGCAACCGGCAGCATATTGAAGCGCTGTTTGGCATCTATAGCTTGGGCAAAGACAGCCGGCGCTTCATTCAGGCCTTCGAAGAGCGCCGCAAAATCGTTCGCGAAGCGGCTTTGTGGATGGAGGGGTATCCGTTGGTGCTTTGCCCTGTGGCGGGCATGCCCACGCCATCGCTCGCGTTCGATCATCTGCTCGACAAAGCGCAAACTCTGCATCTGTTCGACCAGATGCGCAATATCCCTTGGGTAAATCTGATGGGTATTCCCAGCGTGGCCTTGCCCAACGGCATACAGATCGTGGGCCGGCGGTTCCACGAGGCGCAGGCGCTTGAGGCCGCCGCCGCGGTAGAGCGGGTTATCGGGGCGGCATCCGTAGCCGCGCTGTAGCCGCTCTCTGTATCGCATAAGTGGGCGCCTCCGCACAAGGCAGCCGCAACGGCAGCGTCTCCCCGACGGGAGGCGCTGCCGACGGCCCGCCATTCATTCATTACGACGACCGCCTTCCCGGCGGCGATCTGCGTTTCCTGCACGTAGAGAGAATTTCGACGCGCGTCCGCAAATACAACTGGGAGCTGTTCCCCCATCGCCATCGCGATCTGTTCCAGATGGTCGTGCTGCAGACGGGATGCGGGCATTTCAATTTCGACTTGTCGGAGGACACGTTCGAGGCGCCTTCCATTGTTCTGGTGCCGCCGCTGGTGGTGCACAGTTTTCGTTATGACCCCGGGGCGGCGGGCCAGATTCTGACGGTTTCCGACAGCTATATTCATGAGCTGGCCCGTTTTGCGGGCGAACCGCAATTGCCGGAAATGCTGATGCATCCCATGGTGCATGCGCTGCACGAGGCGGGCCGCGATCTGGCGCATATCGAAACGGCATTGAAAACCATAGGCGACAACCTGTCATCAGCGCGTCGGGGCCGGGGCGCCATTCTTTCGGCCAATCTTCTGGCTATTTTGGGTCTGCTTTCCCGATATGCGCGCGAAGAACTGGCTCCAGGCTCCGAAACGAAGCGCCGGAGCCAGCTGTACGCCGATTTCCGCGAGTTGCTCGAGCGGCATTACCGCGAGCAGCTTCCTATTGCCAGCTACGCGGGCATGATGGCGGTCACCGAAAGAACCCTGCACCGGGCATGCCGCGAGGTGGCGGGGGAGTCGCCCCTGAAGATCGCGCATCGCAGAATGGTTCTGGAAGCGCAGCGGCTGCTGCTGTATTCCAGCCTTACCGTCAGCGAGATTGCCTATTATCTGGGATTCAAGGATCCCTCTAATTTCAGCCGCTTTTTTGTCGATAACACCGGCGAGCCCCCGCAGGTCTTTCGGCGGGCCCGCTTGGGCTGAGCATAGCCGCGGCATATGCGGCCGCTGGCGCTCATGCGTTTCTTCTTTGCTCACGGCTGTGAAATCGTTGCTAGAATTAGGCCAAAGAAGTTGATATACCTGCGAGGCAAACAATGACGAAGCAAGCGTCGGACGAGTCGCTGACCGATCTTTATATTCAGCCTGGGCATCTGTTGCGCCGGGCGCAGCAAATTTCCGCGTCGATTTTCCACGATGAGCTCGGCCAGTTCGTCACCCCCATCCAGTACGCGATCTTGCGCATTCTTATCGAGCATCCGGGAATCGACCAGGTTTCGTTGGCGGGGCTGGTTGCCATGGACACTTCAACCGCTGCCAGCGTAGCGATCCGGCTCGAAGAAAAAAAGCTGCTCGTCCGCCACATCGATCCCAACAACCGCCGCCAGCGGGCGCTTTACCTTACGGACGCCGGCAAAGAGCTGTTGCAGCGCACGGGCGAGGGCATTGCCCGCCTGCATGACCGATTGTTCGAGGGTTTTACCGAGGAAGAGGAAGCAACCTTCATGGAGTTGCTGCAAAAACTGGTGCATATCAACAACTTTCAAAGCCGCGCGCCCTTGTCCCGCCTCAAGGCCGGGCCGGCTGTCGCCCGCGAAGCCGACACCAATCAAGCTGAAATCTAGGGAAAACCCTAGTAGATATATATCCATGCAAGGGTAAAAATAACCTTAGGTTCAGTGCACTGAATGTTGGTTGCGGCAAATGCGCCGCCACGCCGCGGGCAGTGCATAATGGATAAAGATTTCCGATGACTGCGGTTGCATGGCAAGTCCGGTCGTTTCTACTTTTTGCGAGGCAACTATGTTTCCTAAAAATACCTGGTATGTCGCCTGTACGCCCGATGAAATCGATGGCAAGCCATTGGGAAGGACAATTTGCGGTCAGAAAATCGCGTTTTACCGCGGCGCCGAAAACAAGGTGGCCGCTGTCGAGGATTTCTGCCCTCATCGCGGCGCGGCGCTGTCGCTGGGCTATGTCGAACATGGCAACCTGGTTTGCGGATATCACGGCCTGGTCATGGGCTGCGACGGCAAGGTTGTTTCCATGCCCATGCAGCGCGTTGCCGGCTTCCCCTGCGTCAAGTCCTATCCGGTCGTGGAGCGCTACGGCTTCATCTGGGTGTGGCCCGGCGAGGCCGAGCTGGCCGACGATTCGCTCATTCCCCACCTCGAATGGGCGGTCAGCCCCGAATGGGCCTACGGCGGCGGGCTGTATCACATCAATTGCGACTACCGCCTCATGATCGACAACCTCATGGATCTCACCCACGAGGCGTATGTGCATACCGGCAGCATCGGCCAGGACGAGATCGACGAATCGCCGGTTAACACCAAGGTCGAAGGCGACCACGTCTATACCAGCCGCTATATGGACAACATCATGGCGCCACCTTTCTGGGCAAACGCACTGCGCGCCAATGGGCTGGACGACAAAGTGCCTGTCGATCGCTGGCAGATCTCGGTTTTCTCTCCTCCCAGCCACGTCCTGATCGATGTCGGGGTCGCCCATGCGGGCAATGGCGGCATCAATGCCCCCAAGGAACACAAGGCGGCGGCCATCGTGGTGGACTTCATGACGCCCGAAACCGAAACCTCGCACTGGTACTTCTGGGGCATGGCGCGCAACTTCAAGCCCGAAGACGCCGAGCTCACGAAAAGCATCCGCGAGGGCCAGGGCCACATCTTCAGTCAGGACCTCGAAGTACTGGAAGCGCAGCAGCGCAATCTGCAGGATTACCCGGATCGGCGCCTGTTGATGTTGAATATCGACACGGGTGGCGTACAATCACGTCGTATCCTCGATCGTATGATCAAGGCAGAACAAACCCCCGCCGCTGAGCCCGCTTAAGGCTTGTAGCCGCGCTTTCTTTGCGTGCCAGTATTTCCCATACCCGCAGAAATGCGGGTAAATCCGCTTTGTACCGTATAACTTGATGAGACAACTTTCCGTAAAAGTAGTTAATAAGGTGCTGGAAGCCGAGGACATCGTCAGCCTCGAACTTGCCAGTGTCGACGGCCAGCCCCTGCCGGCATTCAGCGCCGGTTCGCATATCGACGTCGAAGTCACGCCCGGCGGCCTTACCCGCCAGTATTCGCTTCTCAACGACCCATCCGAACAGCATCGCTACATGATCGGCGTCCTGCGCGACCCGGCGTCGCGGGGCGGCTCCATTGCCGTGCACGACAGCATCAAGGTCGGCGACACCATCAACATCAGCGAGCCCCGCAATCATTTCGGCCTGGTGCAGGCCAAGCGCACGGTGCTGCTGGCCGGCGGCATCGGCGTCACGCCTATCCTGTGCATGGCGCGGCGCCTGAGCAAAATCGACGGCAATTTCGAAATGCACTACTGTGCGCGTTCCCCAGAGCGCACGGCGTTCCGTGAGGCCATCTCGAAATCGGCCTTCGTCGACAAAGTGCATTTTCACTACGATAACGGCGCCGATGACCAAAAGCTCAAACTGGAAAGCGTCATCGCCAAGCCCGATCCCGAGACGCACATCTACGTTTGCGGTCCCACCGGGTTCATCGACTACGTGCTCGGCACCGCCAAGAATCTGGGCTGGGCCGATAGCCAGGTGCACCGTGAATACTTCGGCGCGGCCGAACAAGACACCAGCGGCGACGTCTCCTTCCAGGTCAAGATCGCCAGCACCGGCCAGGTATTCGATATTCCGGCCGACACACCCATTACCCGGGTCTTGGAAGACAACGGCGTCTTCGTTCCCGTTTCGTGCGAAGAGGGCGTGTGCGGCACCTGCCTGACTCGCGTGCTGGAAGGCACACCCGATCATCGCGATCTGTATCTCACCGATTCCGAGCACGCCGCGAACGACCAGTTCACACCCTGCTGCTCGCGCTCCAAGACGCCGCTGCTAGTGCTCGATATCTGAGCCCGACATTTTTTTGTGGAGCCATGGCCCCCCTCGGGGGGCCATTTTATTAGTTTTATTGAATAGTAGAGAGAGTTAGATGACACATCCTGTGAACGTGCAACGCCGCCACCTGATTCTGGGTGGCGCCGCCGCGGCTACAGCCAGTCTTGTACCCATGCGCAGTTTCGCCGCCGATCCCGTCAAGGTGGGCCTGATCGTTCCCATGTCGGGGCCGTTTGCCTCCACCGGCAAGCAAATTGCGGCGGCCGTGAGCCTGTATCAAAAAAAATACGGTGACACCGTCGCGGGGCGCAAGGTCGAGGTCATCCTCAAGGACGATGGCGGGGTTGCCCCCGACATGACCAAGCGCATCGCCCAGGAGCTGGTCACGCGCGACGGCGTGCAGATCCTGGCCGGCTTCGGCCTGACCCCCCTGGCGTTCGCCGCCTCGCCGGTCGCCACGCAGGCCAAGACCCCCATGGTGGTCATGGCGGCAGCCACTTCGGTCATTGTCAAGCGTTCGCCGTATATCGTGCGCACCGGCTTCACCCTGCCGCAGGTTACGGCTCCGATGGCCGACTGGGCAACCAAGAACAACATCAAGTCGGCCATCACCTTCGTGGCCGACTACGGCCCCGGCATCGACGCCGAAAAAGTGTTCGTCAAGCAATTCACGGCCGGCGGCGGCTCCATCATGCACAGCATCCGCACGCCGCTGCTCAATCCCGACTACGCGCCGTTCCTGAAGCGTGTCAAAGACTCCAAGCCCGAGGCGCTGTTCGTGTTCGTGCCGTCCGGTGAAGGCGCTTCGCTGATCAAGCAGTTCAACGAACGCGGCCTTGCGGCCGAGGGCATCCGCCTGATCTGCACCGGCGACGTGCTCGACGACGATCTCATGGTCAGCATCGGCGAGGTCTCCAAGGGCATCGTCAGCAGCCACCACTATTCCGCGGCCCATCCTTCGCCGGAAAACAAGGAATACGTGGCCAGCTTCGCCCGCGACAACAACGGAATGCGGCCCAATTTCCATTCGGTGGGCGGCTACGACGGCATGCATCTCATTTATGAGGCACTGAAAAAAACCAACGGTGATGCAAATGGGGATAAAATACTCGCGGCCATGAAGGGCGCATCGTGGACGAGCGTGCGCGGCCCCATGACCATCGATGCCGAAACCCGCGATGTCATCCAGGACATCTACATCCGCAAATCCGAAGAGGTGGATGGGCAGATGTGGAACGTCGAATTCGACAAGATTGCCCAGTTCAAGGATCCGGGCGTCTAGACTGGATTATTGCAATGTGCGCCGGTTTCAAGGCGTTCACCCCCAAGACGTGCTTGAGTCTTCCCAGAACGGGGCGAGATTCAAGTACGTACTTTTGTATCGCAGTTTGCATTTTTGATAATTCAAGTACGTTCAGACATCCCACAAGGAGTGAATAAACCATGCTAGAACATGCAGCCGGCAGCGCACAGCTGCCGTCCAGGGCGCATAGGTGGCCGCCATGCTAGGAAATTTCGTCGGCGTATTGTTCGACGGCATTGCATACGGAAGCTTGCTGTTTCTGATCAGTGTCGGTTTGTCGGTCACGATGGGCTTGATGAATTTCGTGAACCTGGCCCACGGCGCATTTGCGATGGTTGGCGGCTATGTTTGCGTCGAACTCATGAACCGCATGGGCGTTCCGTTCCTGGCCACGTTGCCCATCGCTTTTTTGGTAAGCGCCTTTGTCGGCTTCGTGCTGGAACGCACCTTGTATCGGCGGCTGTACGAGGCCGACGCGCTCGACCAAGTGCTGTTTTCCATCGGCCTGACCTTCATGGTCGTGGCGGCGGCAACGTATTTCTGGGGCCCGTCGCAGCAGCCGGTTCACTTGCCCGATTGGCTTAAAGGCCAAGTCACCATTCTGGGCCTGGCCGTCGGCGTGTACCGCTTGTTCCTTATCGGCGTCGTCATCCTCATTACGCTGGCCCTGGGCCTGCTCATCGAACGCACCCGCTTCGGCGCGAAGATCCGTGCTTCGGTCGACAACCAGCAGGCCGCGGCGGGCATGGGCATCAACGTCAGCCAGGTGTTCAGCCTGACGTTCGCGTTGGGTTCGGGCCTGGGCGGCCTGGGCGGAGGCCTGGGCATTGACGTGCTGGGGCTCGACCCCACTTTTCCGCTCAAGTACATGGTGTACTTCCTGATCGTCGTCGCGGTGGGCGGCGCGGGCACCATCCGCGGCCCCTTGCTGGCGGCCGTGCTGCTGGGTGTGTTTGACGTGGCCGGCAAATACTACGTGCCGGTTATCGGCGCCTTCGTCATCTATGGGCTGATGGTGGTGTTGTTGCTTCTGTTCCCATCCGGACTGATCTCGAGGCGCTCATGAAGAATCTATCCCTGTCTTCCCTATCCATTGCCAACATGCTGCCGGCGCCTCGTGTGCCCAACGATCGCTGGCACAAGCTCGAAATCGTTTTCTGGCTGATTCCGTTTGCGGTGTTCTTCCTGCTCCAGGGCTATCTGGTCCTGGCGGCCCAAATCATGATTCTCGGCATCTTTGCCTTGTCGCTTGATTTGCTGCTGGGTTACGCGGGCGTCGTTTCGCTGGGCCATGCCGCTTTCTTCGGCCTGGGCGCGTATACCGCCGGCCTGCTTGCAGTGCATGGCTGGGGCGAACCCATCAGCGGCATGCTGCTTGGTGCCGTGGTGGCCGGCGTGTTCGGCTTCCTGTGCAGCTTCCTGGTCGTGCGCGGGCACGACCTGACACGCCTCATGGTTACCCTGGGCATCTGCCTGATGCTCTACGAAGTGGCCAACAAGGCGGCGTTCATTACCGGGGGCGTCGACGGCCTGTGGGGTGTCAGCATGTGGAAGCTGTTCGGCGTGTTCGAATTCGATCTGGCCGGCCGCACCGCGTTCTTCTACAGCTTCGCCATGTTGTTCATCGTGTTCCTGGGCGTCCGGCGCCTGGTCAGCTCCACGTTCGGGCTTAGCCTTATCGGCATCCGCGAAGGTGTCAAGCGCATGCCGGCAATCGGGGTCGACGTCAACCGCCGTCTGGTCGTTGTCTATACGATCAGCGCCTTCCTCGCGGGCATCGCGGGGGCGCTGCTGGCCCAGACAACGCAATTCGTCGGCCTGGACTCCCTGGGTTTCGACCGTTCGGCCGACTTGCTGATCGTCCTCGTGCTGGGCGGTACGGGCCGCCTGTACGGCGCGCTGATCGGCGCCGTGGTGTTCATGATCGCCAAAGATCAAATCGCCAATATCAACCCTGTGTACTGGCAGTTCTGGATCGGCCTGCTGCTGATCGTCATCGTAATGGTGGGACGAGGAGGCATTTTGGGCAGTATCGAGCGGTTCCGCGAGAATCGTCGCGTACGCGCGGCCGGACAAGGAGGTCGAGCATGACGGACACGACTCTGCGCACAGAAGGCATAAGCAAGGTCTGGGGTACTTTCCGGGCCAATAGCGATGTGTCGCTTTCATTCGCGCCCGGCGCGCGCCATGCGCTCATCGGGCCCAACGGGGCCGGTAAAACCACCTTCATCAACCTGCTGACCGGGGCGCTTGCGCCCACCTCCGGCAAGGTGTTTTTCGGCGACCGCGACATCACCAGCCTGCCCCAGCACCAGCGGGTCAAGCTGGGCATGACGCGCACATTCCAGATCAACACCCTGTTCGGCGGCCTGACCGTGCTTGAATCGGTCATTCTGGCCATCAGCGAGCGTGAAGGGCTGCAGAAGGCCTGGTATAAAACCGTCGAGCATCAAACCGCGGCCATCGAAGAAGCCGCGCAACTGCTCGCCACGCTGAAGCTAAGCGCCGACGCCAACACCATTACGCGCAGCCTGCCGTACGGCAAGCAGCGCCTGGTGGAAATCGCCCTGGCGCTGGCCACCAAACCCAAGGTCTTGTTGCTGGACGAACCTGCCGCGGGCATTCCCTCGGCCGAAAGCGCCGAGCTCTTCGAGGTCATTGCGCAATTGCCGCGCGACGTCACCATCGTGTTCATCGAGCACGACATGGGGCTGGTGTTCCGTTTTGCCGAGCGCATCACCGTGCTGGTGGGCGGCAAGGTATTCACAGAAGGCACACCTGCCGAGATAGCCGCCGACAAGCGGGTCAAGGAAGTATATTTGGGCGAGGCCGAGCATGAAGAGTAATGGCAAAGAGCTGCTGGCGCTCGAAAACGTCAGTGCGGGCTACGGCGAATCCGTGGTGCTCGAGGGTATTTCCCTGGCCCTGAACGAGGGCGACAGCCTGGCGCTGCTGGGCCGCAACGGGGTGGGCAAGTCCAGCCTGCTGCTGACCATGATGGGCATTACCCGCCTGCATAGCGGCTCGCTGCGTTGGCGCGGCAAGGACATGACCCGCGTGTCCACCTATAGGCGGGCGCATGCCGGCCTGGGCTGGGTTCCCCAGGAACGCCTCATGTACCCGTCGCTTACGGTGGAAGAGCACTTGACCGTGGTGGCCCGTCCCGGCGAATGGGACCTGAAGAAAATCTATCAGGTGTTCCCCAGGCTGGAAGAGCGGCGCGGCAATATGGGCAACCAGTTGTCGGGCGGTGAACAGCAAATGGTGGCCATTGCCCGCGCGCTGATGATCAATCCGCAATTGCTGCTGCTGGACGAACCCATGGAAGGCCTGGCCCCCATCATCGTGCAGGAGCTGCTCGAGGTCATCAAGCGCCTGGTTTCCGATAGCGGCATGACCGTCATCGTGGTCGAGCAGCACGCCCGCATGGCGCTGGGGCTTACCAATCGGGCGATCGTGCTCGACCGTGGACAAATCGTGCACGATTCCGACAGCCAGGTTCTTCTGGACGATCGGGAAAAGCTCGACCGCCTGGTGGCGGTGGCATAACGGCTTGCAGGTCTTGTGGGCGGCCTGATGGCCGCTCCCACAAACGTTTCATCAAAAACCGGTTCGGATCTCCAGGATCCGAACCGGTTTTTTCATAGGTGGAACAACTTTCTTCATCAACCTGTCGTCGACGCCAATACCGATAGTGCGGCCGTTCTCCTAATATCGTGTCATTAATTTGCCGGACTACGTCTGGCCTATGGACAAGTATTTACGGAGTGCCTTACTCATGGCCGCAGAAGTCGCAGTTGTTACAAAAGTTACGGGCCAAGCCTGGATCCGTACCGATGACGGGCAACTTGTTGCAGTGCACGAAGGGCAGCGCATTCCCCTGGATACGGTAATCATCACGGGCGACGGGGCCAGCGTGCAATTGTCCGCGGATGGCGTGCCTTCCATCATGGTCGGCGCAAACCGTGAGTTCGTGTTCAGCGGCGATGTCGTTCAAACAAATGTCGATTCGGCCGACTCGGCCGTAAGCGACACTCCGGCGCTCAATACGTTGGCCACGCTGCTCAACAGCGGCCAGGATCCCTTCGCGGTCCTGGAAGCCACCGCAGCCACCAAGCCCGACGACAGGGCGTTTTCCATACATGTATCCAATCTTGGGTCGGCCGGCAATTTCGACCATGTAAGCGGCCTGGTTCGCCTGTTGGGCATTCAATTGTCGTCGTTGCCGCTGAACGAACAAACCACCGGGTTCACGACACCACTGGTGGGAACCCTGGATAATTTCTTCACCCATGGGTCGGGCAGCCACGGAGATGCCAGCGGGAACGACAGCGGCTCCGGCTCGGGTTCCGGATCGATCTCTTCCCTGGCTGTCTCGGGCAATTCTCCAGCCCTGGTTCCCGCCAGGGCCAGCATAGCGTTCGACACCATCGCCGGCGACAACATCATCAACAGCATCGAGGCACGCGGCGATGTACTGGTTTCGGGAAGTGTCGGCGGCGATGTGCGGGCCGGCGATCTCGTCAGGGTCACAGTTGGCGACGTCGTTTATGTAACCAGCGTGCAGGAGGGGTCCGTCTGGTCGGTGAATGTTCCCGGCTCGTTGCTTTCCGGCCATGGCAGCATCAGCGCCCAGGTTGCCACTACCGGCGCTGACACCCAGTCGACGTCGGCCACTGTGGAACAGTCGTACGCCACCGATCTAAGCGCCACGGCAACCATTACCATTGACAGTGTTGCGAACGACTACATCGTGAATGCGGCGGAGTCCGCCGGCACAATCGCCATAACCGGGAAAGTGGGCGGCGATGCCAAGGCGGGCGACGTCGTCACCGTGACGGTGGGCGGCCATACATTCATCGCCACTGTGGGTGCAGACAATACCTGGTCGGTGAACGTGGCCGGCTCCGCCCTGGTGGGCAGCACCTCCGTCAGCGCGGCGATATCGGCCAGCGACGCAGCAGGCAATACCGCGACCGCCAGCGCTACGCATGCATACAGCGTGGACCTGGCCCCTACAGCGCAAGCCGGCAGCGTGCAGGGTGTGGAAGATACGCCGTTGGTGCTCACCTGGAACGATTTCAAGGTTACCGATGATTCCCGGGCTTCGGAGCAGGGCCTGCACATTACGGGCCTGCCGGGCAACGGCGTGCTGGAGTATTCCAGCGATCCGGGCGCGGCCAATGCGGTATGGACCACGGTAACGCTGACGAACGGCCACTACGACATCTCGCGGGCCGACATCGAGGCGGGCAAGCTGCGTTTCGTGCCGGGCGAGAATGAGTCGAGCAGCGGCTCGGGCGCGGCGGGCGTGGGCAACGGCCATGCCGACTATGCGCAAATCACGTACCAGCCGGTGGATGGCCAGAACGTCGGCCAGTCGTCGGTGCTGACGGTGGACATGACGCCGGTGGCGGATGCGCCCACGGTAAGCCTGTCGCTGGGCGACATCAGCGAAGGGGGCAGCGGCGGGGCGACGTTCACGTTCGACGGCATCACGCTGCAGGTGGGCGCGGATGGCTCGGTCAGTGCGTCGGGCTCGGGCTTGACCGGCAGCTTGCAGACGTCCCCCTTTGATGCCTCCACGGGCGGGAACATCAACGACAACGATCCCCATACAGATGTGATTGCCGTAATCGGCAATTTCGATCAGGTCGTGCATGGCCGGGACGGCCATGAGTGGGAGAACCTGCACGGCATCAGCGGCAATGGCGACTACGTGTTCTTCAGCAAGGCGGAAAGCGCCTACCAGATCACGAACGAGGTGATCAACGTCAACAATGGCGTGGCGCAGATTTCGGCGACGGTGACGGATCTGGCTACTGGCATTTCGATGAACCTGAACAATATCCGCGGGATATTGTTCGGCGACGGAGGCAGCGTAGGCGGGGATGCCTCGAAGCATATTTCCGGTCTGGATACACAGACCGTAGAGGGCGGCTACCACGATGTGGATGTCCACGTGGTGGCGGCGCTGACAGACCGGGACGGCAGCGAGTCGCTGTCGGGCGTAACACTAAGCGGGGTGCCCGCGGGGGTCACTATAGATGGCGCCATCCAGTTGAGCAACGGCGACTGGTTCGTGGCCAACGACTCGAACCAGATGACGGTGGATACGCACCTGACGATGCGTGTTCCGAACGGCACGGAACCGTTCAGCCTGACGGCCAGCGCGACCTCCAGCGAATACGGCGCGAGTGCGAATTCGAGCACGACGACGGTGACGCTGGATGCGGTGGACGTGGAAGCCAGCGCCACGATCACGATCGACAACGTGACAGGCGACAACGTGGTCAACGCCGCGGAGGCGGCCGGCACGGTTGCCGTGACTGGCTCGGTGGGCGGTGATGCCAAGGCCGGCGATACGGTAACGGTTCACATTGGGGATCACAGCTTCACCACGACGGTTGCCGAAGGCAAGACCTGGACGGTGGGTGTCGATGGCTCTGTATTGGCCGGCAACACGTCGATCAGCGCTTCGGTGACGGCCAGCGATGCAGGCGGCAATACGACCACAGTTTCCGCCACGCATGCCTATGGTGTCGACACTTCGGCAAATGCCGCGATCACGATTGACTCGGTCACCGCCGACAATATTGTGAATGCGGCGGAGTCCGCGGGTTCAGTAGTGATCACGGGCGCCGTGGGCGGCGATGCCAGCGTTGGCGATACGGTTACAGTACAAATTGGCGATCAAGTTCTGACGACGCGCGTGGTCGAAGGCAACACCTGGTCGGTGAGTGTCGATGGTTCCGTCCTGGCCGGCAACACATCCATCAGCGCCTCGGTCTCGGCCAGCGATGCTGTTGGCAATACCACCAGGGCCAGCACCAGCCAGTCCTATGGCGTAGATACCTCGGCGAGTGCGACGATCAGCATTGATGCCGTTACCAGCGATAACGTGGTCAATGCCGCAGAGTCCGGCGGTACGGTAACGATTACGGGTTCCGTTGGCGGAGACGCGAAGGAAGGCGACACGGTTACGGTTCACGTTGGAGAGCGTGAGTTCACGGCAACGGTGGCCGAAAATGGCACGTGGTCGGTCGACGTGGCGGGTTCCGTCTTGACCGGCAACACATCGATTAGTGCCTCGGTTTCGGCCAGCGATGTCGCGAGTAACACTACGACGGCCAATGCCAGCCATACTTACACAGTTGATACGACAGCAGAAGCGACGATCAGCATTGATGCTGTTACCAGCGATAACGTGGTCAATGCCGCAGAGTCTGGCGGTACAGTAACGATCACAGGTTCTGTGGGCGGTGATGCCAAGGAAGGTGACACGGTCACGGTTCATGTGGGTGATCAAGAATTCTCGGCGACAGTAGCAGAGAATGGCACGTGGTCAGTGGGCGTGGATGGTGAGCTCCTGGCTGGCCATACGTCGGTGAGTGCGTCGGTGGCGGCTAGCGATGCCGCCGGCAATACCACGACGGCCAACGCCAATCACACTTACAGTGTGGATACTGTCGCCAACGCGACGATCACGATCAACGACGTGACGGCCGACAACGTGGTGAATGCCGCGGAATCCGGTGATACGGTAACGATTACGGGTTCCGTGGGCGGCGATGCCAAGGAAGGCGATACGGTCACGGTTCATGTCGGAGAACATGAGTTCAGCGCGACAGTGACAGAAAATGGAACGTGGTCGGTTGGTGTGGCGGGTTCCGTCTTGGCTGGCAATACGTCGGTGAGTGCGTCGATTACGGCGACGGATGCCGCCGGCAATACGGCTACGGCGGATGCCTCGCACAGCTATACTGTAGACACCACAGCCAGTGCGACGGTCACGATCAACGACGTGACGGCCGACAACGTGATCAACCACGCTGAATCCAACGCGACGGTAACGATCACGGGCTCTGTGGGTGGCGACGCCAAGGAAGGCGATACGGTCACGGTTCATGTCGGAGAACATGAGTTCAGCGCGACAGTGACAGAGAACGGCACCTGGTCGGTCGATGTGGCGGGTTCTGTTCTGGCTGGCAACACGTCGATTAGTGCTTCGGTCTCGGCCAGCGATGCGGCGGGCAACACCACGACGGCCAATGCCAGCCATACTTACACAGTTGATACGACAGCAGAAGCGACGATTGCGATTGATTCGATTACTGCTGACAACGTGGTGAATGCCGCGGAGTCTGGCGGTACGGTCACGATCACGGGTTCCGTGGGTGGGGATGCCAAGGAAGGTGACACGGTCACGGTTCATGTTGGAGAACATGAGTTCTCGGCGACGGTGGCAGAAGGCGGCACGTGGTCGGTTGGCGTAGCAGGTTCTGTTCTGGCTGGCAATACGTCGGTAAGTGCGTCGATCACGGCGATAGATGCCGCCGGCAATACAGCTACGGCGAATGCGGCACAATCTTATACGGTTGACACCGTAGCAAATGCGACGATCAGCATTGATGCTGTTACCAGCGACAACGTGGTCAATGCCGCGGAGTCCGGCGGTACGGTGACGATCACAGGTTTCGTTGGCGGTGACGCCAAGGAAGGTGATACGGTCACGGTTCATGTTGGAGAACATGAATTCGCGGCGACGGTGGCAGAAGGTGGCACGTGGTCGGTGGGCGTGGATGGTGCGCTCCTGGCTGGCAACACGTCGATTAGTGCCTCGGTTTCGGCTAGCGATGCGGCAGGCAATACCACGACAGCTAACGCCAACCACACTTACAGCGTGGATACTGTCGCCAGTGCCACGATCACGATCAACGATGTGACGAATGACAACGTGGTGAATGCGGCAGAGTCTGGCGGTATGGCCACGATCACGGGTTCCGTGGGCGGAGACGCCAAGGAAGGCGACACGGTTACGGTTCACGTTGGAGAGCATGAGTTCTCGGCGACGGTGGAAGAAGGCGGCACGTGGTCGGTGGATGTTGCCGGCTCGGTGTTAGCCGGCAATACCTCGGTGAGCGCGTCGATCACGGCGACGGATGCCGCGGGTAATACGGCCACGGCAAATGCGGCGCAATCTTATACGGTTGACACCGTGGCGAATGCGACGGTCAGTATTGATGCTGTTACCAGCGATAACGTAGTGAATGCCGCAGAGTCCGGCGATACGGTCACGATCACGGGCTCCGTGGGTGGCGACGCCAAGGAAGGCGACACAGTCACGGTTCATGTTGGAGAGCATGAGTTCGCGGCGACAGTGGCAGAAAATGGCACGTGGTCGGTTGGCGTGGCAGGTTCGATTTTGGCCGGCAATACATCGATTAGTGCCTCGGTTTCGGCTAGCGATGCCGCCGGCAATACCACGACGGCCAACGCCAGCCATACTTACACAGTTGATACGACAGCAGAAGCGACGATTGCGATTGATTCAGTTACGGCCGACAACGTCGTGAACGCGACGGAATCCGGCAGTACGGTAACGGTTACGGGTTCCGTGGGTGGCGATGCCAAGGAAGGTGATGCGGTCACGGTTCACGTTGGAGAACATGAGTTCTCGGCAACGGTGGCTGAAAATGGCACGTGGTCGGTCGATGTGGCGGGTTCCGTCTTGGCCGGCAATGCCTCGGTGAGTGCGTCGATTACGGCGACAGATGCCGCGGGCAATACGGCGACGGCGAATGCGGCGCAGTCTTATACGGTTGACACGACAGCGGAAGCGACGATTTCGATCGATTCGGTTACTTCGGATAACGTGGTGAATGCTGCGGAGTCTGGTGACACAGTAACGATCACGGGCTCCGTGGGCGGTGATGCCAAGGAAGGCGACACAGTCACAGTTCATGTTGGAGAACATGAGTTCACGGCGACGGTGGCGGAAGGTGGCACTTGGTCGGTCGATGTGGCAGGTTCTGTCTTGGCTGGCAATACGTCGGTGAGTGCGTCGGTGGCGGCTAGCGATACGGCGGGTAACACTACGACGGCCAACGCCAACCACACTTACAGCGTAGATACTGTCGCCAGTGCTACGATCACGATCAACGACGTGACGAGCGACAACGTTGTGAATGCGACGGAGTCTGGCGGTACGGTCACGATTACGGGTTCCGTGGGTGGTGATGCTAAGGAAGGTGATACGGTCACGGTTCACGTCGGAGAGCATGGGTTTACGGCTACAGTGACAGAAGGCGGCACCTGGTCGGTTGACGTAGCGGGTTCTGTCTTGGCTGGCAATACGTCGGTGAGCGCGTCGATCACGGCGATGGATGCCGCGGGTAATACGGCTACGGCGAATGCGGCGCAATCTTATACGGTTGACACGACAGCGGAAGCGACGATTGCGATCGATTTGGTTACTTCGGATAACGTTGTCAATGCGGCAGAGTCTGGTGGTACGGTAACGATCACAGGCTCTGTTGGCGGGGACGCCAAGGAAGGCGACACGGTCACAGTTCATGTCGGAGAACATGAGTTCAGCACGACAGTGACAGAGAACGGCACGTGGTCGGTGGGGGTGGAAGGTGAGCTCTTGGCCGGCAATACGTCGGTGAGTGCGTCGATTACGGCGACAGATGCTGCGGGCAATACGGCGACGGCGAATGCTGCGCAATCTTATACGGTTGACACCGTGGCGAATGCGACGGTCACGATCAACGATGTGACGGCCGACAACGTGATCAATCACGCTGAATCTAACGCGACGGTAACGATCACAGGTTCTGTGGGCGGTGACGCCAAAGAAGGCGATACGGTCACAGTTCACGTTGGAGAGCACGAGTTCACGGCGACGGTGACAGAAAACGGCACCTGGTCGGTAGGCGTGGATGGTGCGCTTCTGGCTGGCAATACGTCGGTGAGTGCGTCGGTGGCGGCTAGCGATGCCGCCGGTAACACTACGACGGCCAATGCCAGCCACACTTACAGTGTGGATACTGTTGCGAATGCGACGGTCAGTATTGATGCGATTACCAGCGATAACGTGGTGAATGCCGCAGAGTCCGGCGATACGGTAACGATTACGGGTTCTGTGGGCGGTGATGCGAAGGCAGGTGACACAGTCACGGTTCATGTTGGAGAGCATGAGTTCACGGCAACGGTGGCCGAAAATGGCGCCTGGTCGGTCGATGTAGCGGGTTCCGTTTTGGCCGGTAATACCTCGGTAAGTGCGTCGGTTTCGGCGACGGATGCCGCTGGCAATACGGCTACGGCGAATGCCTCGCACACCTATACCGTTGACACCACAGCCAATGCGACGATCACGATCAACGATGTGACGAGCGATAACGTTGTGAACGCGACGGAGTCTGGTGGCACGGTAACGATTACGGGTTCTGTGGGCGGTGACGCCAAGGAAGGCGACACAGTCACGGTTCATGTTGGAGAGCATGAGTTCACGGCAACGGTGGAAGAAGGTGGCACCTGGTCGGTCGGCGTGGCTGGCTCGATCCTGGCTGGAAACACCTCAGTCAGCGCCTCGGTGGCGGCTAGCGATACGGCGGGTAACACCACGACGGCCAACGCCAGCCACACTTACAGTGTAGATACGGCTGCGGAAGCGACGATCAGCATTGATGCAGTTACCAACGATAACGTGGTGAATGCCGCAGAGTCCGGCAATACGGTAACGATCACAGGTTCCGTGGGTGGCGATGCGAAGGCAGGCGACACGGTTACGGTTCATGTTGGCGAGAGTGAGTTCTCGGCGACGGTGACAGAAGGTGGCACCTGGTCGGTTGACGTAGCGGGTTCCGTCCTGGCCGGTCATACCTCGGTGAGTGCGTCGATTACGGCGACGGATGCCGCGGGTAATATGGCCACAGCGGATGCCTCGCACAGCTATACGGTTGACACGACGGCGGAAGCGACGATTGCGATTGATTCGATTACTGCCGACAACGTTGTGAATGCGACGGAGTCCGGTGACACGGTGACGATCACGGGTTCCGTTGGCGGCGATGCCAAGGAAGGCGACACGGTCACAGTTCATGTTGGCGAGAGTGAGTTCTCGGCAACGGTGGCCGAAAATGGCTCCTGGTCGGTCGACGTAGCGGGTTCTGTTCTGGTTGGCAATACGTCGGTGAGCGCCTCGATTATGGCGACGGATGCCGCCGGCAATACGGCCACGGCAAATGCGGCGCAATCTTATACCGTTGACACCACAGCGAATGCCACGATCACGATTAACGACGTGACGGCCGACAATGTTGTGAATGCGGCAGAGTCTGGCGATACGGTAACGATTACGGGTTCCGTGGGTGGTGACGCGAAGGCAGGCGATATGGTCACGGTTCACGTGGGTGATCAAGAGTTCACCGCGCAGGTGACCGCGGATAAGAGTTGGTCGGTGGGCGTGGATGGTGCGCTTCTGGCCGGCAATACCTCGGTGAGTGCGTCGATTACGGCGACGGACGCAGCCGGGAATACGGCTACGGCAAATGCGGCGCAGTCTTATACGGTTGACACCGTAGCGAATGCGACGGTCAGCATTGACGCTGTTACCAGCGACAACGTGATCAACCATGCTGAATCCAATACGACGGTAACAATTACCGGTACGGTTGGCGGAGACGCTAAGGAAGGCGACACAGTCACGATTCACGTCGGAGAACATGAGTTCAGCGCGACAGTGGCAGAGAACGGCACCTGGTCGGTCGATGTGGCAGGCTCGGTGTTAGCCGGCAACACATCGATCAGTGCCTCGGTCTCAGCCAGCGACGCGGCTGGCAACACTGCGACGGCCAACGCCAGCCATACCTACAGTGTAGATACGACAGCAGAAGCGACGATTATGATCAACGATGTGACGGCTGACAACGTTGTGAATGCCGCGGAGTCTGGCGATACGGTAACGATCACGGGCTCCGTTGGCGGCGATGCCAAGGAAGGCGACGCGGTCACAGTTCACGTTGGAGAACATGAGTTCTCGGCGACAGTGGCAGAAGGTGGCACGTGGTCAGTCGACGTGGCGGGTTCTGTCTTGGCCGGCAATGCCTCGGTGAGTGCGTCGATTACGGCGACGGACGCAGCCGGGAATATGGCTACGGCGAATGCGGCGCAATCTTATACGGTTGACACGACAGCGGAAGCGACAGTTGCGATCGATTCAGTTACGGCCGACAACGTCGTGAACGCGACGGAGTCTGGCGGTACGGTGACGATCACGGGTTCCGTGGGTGGTGATGCTAAGGAAGGTGACACGGTCAAGGTTCATGTCGGAGAACATGAGTTCAGCGCGGCAGTGACAGAGAACGGCACCTGGTCGGTTGACGTAGCAGGTGCCGTCTTGGCCGGCAATACGTCGGTGAGTGCGTCGATTACGGCGACAGATGCCGCGGGCAATACGGCGACGGCGAATGCCAGCCACACTTACAGTGTGGATACTGTCGCTAACGCGACGATCACGATCAACGACGTGACGGCCGACAACGCCGTGAATGCGGTAGAGTCCGGTGGCACGGTAACGATTACGGGTTCTGTGGGCGGTGACGCCAAGGAAGGCGATACGGTCACGGTTCACGTCGGAGAACATGAATTCGCGGCAACGGTGGCAGAAGGTGGCACGTGGTCAGTCGATGTGGCGGGTTCCGTCTTGGCCGGCAATGCCTCGGTGAGTGCGTCGATTACGGCGACGGACGCGGCCGGCAATACAGCCACGGCGGATGCCTCACACGCCTATACGGTTGACACTGTAGCGAATGCGACGATCAGCATTGACGCTGTTACCAACGACAACGTGATCAACCATGCTGAATCCAATGCGACGGTAACGATCACGGGTTCCGCGGGTGGCGATGCGAAGGAAGGTGACACGGTCACAGTTCATGTTGGGGAACATGAGTTCAGCGCGACAGTGACAGAGAACGGCACCTGGTCGGTGGACGTAGCAGGTTCTGTCCTAGCCGGTAATACATCGATCAGTGCATCAGTGGTGGCTAGCGATGTGGCAGGTAACACCGCGACGGCCAACGCTAGCCATACCTACAGTGTAGATACGACAGCAGAAGCGACGATTGCGATTGATTCGATTACGGCCGACAACGTCGTGAATGCTGCGGAGTCCGGCGATACGGTAACGATTACGGGTTCCGTGGGTGGTGACGCCAAGGAAGGTGACACAGTCACAGTTCATGTTGGAGAACATGAGTTCTCGGCGACGGTAGCAGAAGGTGGCACATGGTCGGTCGACGTGGCGGGTTCTGTCTTGGTCGGCAATACGTCGGTGAGTGCCTCGGTTTCGGCCAGCGATGCGGCGGGTAATACGACTACAGCTAACGCCAGCCATACTTACAGCGTGGATACTGTCGCGAATGCGACGATCAGCATTGACGCTGTTACCAGCGACAACGTTGTGAATGCGACGGAGTCCGGAGACACGATAACGATCACGGGTTCTGTGGGCGGAGACACCAAGGAAGGTGACACGGTCACGGTTCATGTCGGAGAGCATGAGTTCACGGCAACAGTGACAGAGAACGGCACCTGGTCGGTGGGTGTTGCCGGCTCGGTGTTAGCCGGCAATACGTCGGTGAGTGCGTCGATTACGGCGACGGATGCCGCCGGCAATACCACGACGGCCAACGCCAATCACACTTACAGTGTGGATACTGTCGCCAACGCGACGATCACGATCAACGACGTGACGGCTGACAATGTGGTGAATGCCGCGGAGTCCGGCGATACGGTCACGATTACGGGTTCCGTGGGTGGTGACGCCAAAGAAGGCGATACGGTCACGGTTCACGTGGGAGATCAAGAGTTCACTGCAGAGGTGACTGCGGATAAGAGCTGGTCGGTGGGTGTGGATGGTGCGCTCCTGGCAGGGAATGCGTCGGTGAGTGCCTCAGTTTCGGCCAGCGATGCGGCGGGTAATACCACGACAGCTAACGCCAACCACACTTACAGTGTAGATACGGCTGCGGAAGCGACGATCAGCATTGATGCTGTTACCAGCGACAACGTTGTGAATGCGACGGAGTCGGGCGAAACGGTAACGATCACGGGCTCCGTTGGCGGTGACGCCAAAGAAGGCGACACGGTCACGGTTCACGTTGGAGAGCATGAGTTCTCGGCAACGGTGGCTGAAAATGGCACCTGGTCGGTCGATGTGGCGGGTTCCGTCTTGGCCGGCAATACGTCGATGAGTGCGTCGATTACGGCGACGGATGCCGCGGGTAATACGGCTACGGCGAATGCCTCGCATAGCTATACGGTTGACACGACAGCGGAAGCGACGATTGCGATCGATTCGATTACGGCCGACAACGTTGTGAATGCGACGGAATCCGGCAGTACGGTAACGATTACGGGTTCTGTGGGTGGTGACGCGAAGGTAGGCGATACGGTCACGGTCACAGTGGGTGAGCAGTCGTTTAGCGCGACAGTGGTTGAGGGTAATACCTGGTCGGTGGGCGTGGATGGTGCGCTCCTGGCAGGCAATACATCGATTAGTGCCTCGGTGGCGGCTAGCGATGCCGCCGGTAACACTACGACGGCCAACGCCAGCCATACTTACAGTGTGGATACTGTTGCGAATGCGACGATCAACATTGACGCTGTTACCAGCGACAGCGTCGTGAACGCGACGGAGTCCGGCAATACGGTAACGATTACGGGTTCTGTGGGTGGCGATGCCAAGGAAGGCGATACGGTCACGGTTCATGTTGGAGAGCATGAGTTCTCGGCAACGGTGGTAGAGGGTGGCACCTGGTCGGTTGACGTAGCAGGTTCTGTTCTGGCCGGTAATACGTCGGTGAGCGCGTCGGTCTCGGCCAGCGATGCGGCGGGTAACACTACGACGGCCAACGCCAGCCATACTTACACAGTTGATACGACAGCGGAAGCGACGATTGCGATCGATTCGGTTACTTCGGATAACGTTGTGAACGCGACGGAATCCGGCAATACGGTAACGATTACGGGTTCCGTGGGCGGTGACGCCAAGGAAGGCAACACGGTTACGGTTCACGTTGGAGAGCATGAGTTCACGGCAACGGTGGAAGAAGGTGGCACCTGGTCGGTCGGTGTGGCAGGTTCTGTCTTGGCCGGCAATACGTCGATCAGTGCCTCGGTCTCGGCCAGCGATGCGGCGGGCAACACCACGACGGCCAATGCCAGCCACACTTACAGTGTGGATACTGTCGCCAGTGCCACGATCACAATCAACGATGTGACGAGTGACAACGTGGTGAATGCCGCGGAGTCTGGTGATACGGTAACGATCACGGGTTCCGTGGGTGGGGATGCCAAAGAAGGCGATACGGTCACAGTTCATGTTGGAGAACATGAGTTCTCGGCAACGGTGACCGAAAATGGCGCCTGGTCGGTCGATGTTGCCGGCTCGGTTCTGGCCGGCAATACGTCGGTGAGTGCGTCGGTCACTGCGACGGATGCAGCCGGGAATACGGCTACGGCGGATGCCTCGCACAGCTATACGGTAGACACCACAGCCAGTGCCACGGTCACGATCAACGACGTGACGGTCGACAACGTAGTGAATGCGGCAGAGTCCGGCGGTACGGTTTCGATCACGGGTTCCGTTGGCGGTGATGCCAAGGAAGGCGACACGGTCACGGTTCATGTTGGAGAGCATGAGTTCACGGCAACGGTGGAAGAAGGTGGCACCTGGTCGGTCGGCGTGGCTGGCTCGATCCTGGCTGGAAACACCTCGATCAGCGCCTCGGTGGTGGCCAGCGACGTGGCGGGCAATACCACGACAGCCAACGCCAGCCATAGTTACAGTGTGGATACTGTAGCCAACGCGACGATTGCGATCGATTCGATTACGGCCGACAATGTAGTGAATGCTGCGGAGTCTGGCAATACGGTAACGATCACAGGTTCCGTGGGTGGCGACGCCAAGGAAGGCGATACGGTCACAGTTCATGTCGGAGAACATGAATTTGCGGCGACGGTGACAGAGAATGGCACCTGGTCGGTTGACGTAGCAGGTTCGATTTTGGCTGGCAACACGTCGATTAGTGCCTCGGTTTCGGCTAGCGATGCCGCCGGCAATACGGCTACGGCGAATGCCTCGCATAGCTATACGGTTGACACGGCAGCGGAAGCGACGATTGCGATCGATTCGATTACTGCTGACAATGTGGTAAATGCCGCGGAGTCCGGCGGTACGGTTACGATCACGGGTTCCGTGGGTGGTGACGCCAAAGAAGGCGATACGGTCACAGTTCATGTCGGAGAGCATGAGTTTACGGCGACGGTGACAGAAAATGGCAGCTGGTCGGTCGGTGTGGCGGGTTCCGTCTTGGCTGGTAATACCTCGATCAGTGCCTCGGTTTCGGCCAGTGATGCGGCGGGTAACACTACGACGGCCAATGCCAGCCACACTTACAGTGTAGATACGGCAGCGGAAGCGACGATCAGTATTGACGCTGTTACCAACGATAACGTGGTGAATGCTGCGGAGTCCGGCGACACGATAACCATCACAGGTTCCGTTGGCGGTGACGCCAAAGAAGGCGACACGGTCACGGTTCATGTTGGAGAGCATGAGTTCTCGGCGACGGTGGCAGAAGGTGGCACTTGGTCGGTGGATGTTGCCGGCTCGGTGTTAGCCGGCAATACGTCGGTGAGCGCCTCGATTACGGCGACGGACGCCGCGGGTAATACGGCGACGGCAAATGCGGCGCAGCCTTATACGGTTGACACTGTGGCGAATGCGACGATCACGATCAACGATGTGACGGCTGACAACGTGGTGAATGCTGCAGAGTCCGACGGTATGGTCGCCATTACTGGCACGGTGGGTGGCGATGCGAAGGTTGGTGATACCGTCACAGTCACAGTGGGTGAGCAGTCGTTTAGCGCGACGGTGACAGAAGGTGGCACCTGGTCGGTTGACGTAGCGGGTTCCGTCCTGGCCGGTCATACCTCGGTGAGTGCGTCGATTACGGCGACGGATACCGCTGGCAATACGGTTACGGCGAATGCGGCTCAGTCTTATACCGTTGACACCACAGCGAATGCCACGATCACGATTAACGACGTGACGGCCGACAATGTTGTGAATGCGGCAGAGTCTGGTGGTACGGTTACGATTACGGGCTCTGTGGGTGGTGACGCGAAGGCAGGCGATACGGTCACGGTTCATGTTGGGGAACATGAGTTCACCGCGACGGTGACAGAAGGTGGCACGTGGTCGGTTGGCGTAGCAGGTTCTGTTCTGGCTGGCAATACGTCGGTAAGTGCCTCGGTTTCGGCCAGCGATGCCGCCGGCAATACGACTACAGCTAACGCCAGCCATGCTTACAGCGTAGATACTGTCGCCAGTGCTACGATCACGATCAACGACGTGACGAGCGATAACGTTGTGAACGCGACGGAGTCCGGCGATACGGTAACGATCACGGGTTCCGTGGGTGGTGATGCGAAGGAAGGTGACACGGTCACAGTTCACGTTGGAGAACATGAATTCGCGGCAACGGTGGCAGAAAGTGGCACGTGGTCGGTCGACGTAGCGGGTTCCGTCTTGGCTGGCAATACGTCGGTGAGTGCGTCGATTACGGCGACGGATGCCGCCGGCAATACAGCCACGGCGAATGCCTCGCACACCTATACCGTTGACACCACAGCCAGTGCCACGATCACGATCAACGACGTGACGGCTGACAACGTTGTGAACGCGGCAGAGTCTGGCGGTACGGTAACCATCACGGGTTCCGTGGGCGGAGACGCCAAAGAAGGTGATACGGTCACGATTCACGTTGGAGTGCATGAGTTTGCGGCAACGGTGACAGAAGGTGGCACCTGGTCGGTCGATGTGGCGGGTTCTGTCTTGGCCGGCAATACGTCGGTGAGTGCGTCGATCACGGCGACGGATACTGCGGGTAACACGGCCACAGCGGATGCCTCGCACACCTATACGGTTGACACCACAGCCAGTGCCACGGTCACGATCAACGACGTGGCGGTCGACAACGTAGTGAATGCTGCAGAGTCCGGCGGTACGGTAACGATTACCGGTACGGTAGGCGGTGATGCGAAGGCAGGTGATACGGTCACGGTTCATGTCGGAGAGCATGAGTTCGCGGCGACGGTCGTAGAGAATGGCACCTGGTCGGTGGATGTTGCCGGCTTGGTGCTAGCCGGCAACACGTCGATCAGTGCCTCAGTTTCGGCCAGCGATGCGGCGGGTAACACTACGACGGCCAATGCCAGCCACACTTACAGTGTGGATACTGTGGCCAACGCGACGATTGCGATCGATTCGGTTACTTCGGATAACGTTGTGAATGCGGCAGAGTCCGGCGACACGGTGACGATCACGGGCTCCGTGGGCGGAGATGCCAAGGAAGGCGATACGGTTACGGTTCATGTCGGAGAGCACGAGTTCGCGGCAACGGTGGCAGAAGGTGGCACCTGGTCGGTCGATGTGGCAGGTTCCGTCTTGGTCGGCAATACGTCGATTAGTGCCTCGGTTTCGGTCAGCGATGTGGCCGGTAACACCGCGACGGCCAACGCCAGCCATACTTACAGTGTAGATACAGCTGCGGAAGCGACGATCAGCATTGATGCAGTTACCAGCGATAACGTGGTGAATGCCGCGGAGTCCGGCAATACGGTAACGATCGCGGGTTCTGTGGGTGGTGATGCGAAGGCAGGCGATACGGTCACGGTTCATGTTGGCGAGAGTGAGTTCTCGGCAACGGTGGCCGAAAATGGCTCCTGGTCGGTCGATGTGGCAGGTTCGATTTTGGCCGGCAACACATCGATCAGTGCCTCGGTCTCAGCCAGCGATGCCGCGGGTAACACCACGACAGCCAACGCCAACCACACTTACAGCGTGGATACTGTCGCCAACGCGACGATCACGATCAACGACGTGACGAGCGATAACGTTGTGAACGCGACGGAATCCGGCAATACGGTAACGATCACGGGTTCTGTGGGTGGCGATGCCAAGGAAGGCGATACGGTTACGGTTCACGTGGGTGATCAAGAGTTCACCGTACACGTGACCGCGGATAAGAGCTGGTCGGTGGACGTGGCGGGTTCCATCTTGGCCGGCAATACCTCGGTGAGTGCGTCGATTACGGCGACGGATGCCGCTGGCAATACGGCGACGGCGAATGCGGCGCAATCTTATACGGTTGACACCGTGGCGAATGCGACGGTCAGTATTGATGCAGTTACCAGCGATAACGTGGTGAATGCCGCGGAGTCTGGTGGCACGGTAACGATTACAGGCTCTGTGGGTGGTGACGCGAAGGCAGGCGATACGGTCACGGTTCATGTCGGAGAACATGAGTTCGCAGCGACGGTCGTAGAGAATGGCACCTGGTCGGTGGATGTTGCCGGCTTGGTGCTAGCCGGCAACACGTCGATCAGTGCCTCAGTTTCGGCCAGCGATGCGGCGGGTAATACCACGACAGCTAACGCCAACCACACTTACAGTGTAGATACGGCCGCGGAAGCGACGATCAGCATTGATGCTGTTACCAGCGATAACGTTGTGAATGCGACGGAGTCGGGCGAAACGGTAACGATCTCGGGTTCTGTGGGCGGCGATGCCAAGGCGGGCGACGTCGTCACCGTGACGGTGGGCGGCCATACATTCACCGCCACTGTGGGTGCAGACAATACCTGGTCGGTGAACGTGGCCGGCTCCGCCCTGGTGGGCAGCACCTCCATCAGCGCGGCGATATCGGCGACCGATGCCGCGGGCAATACGGCGACGGCCAGCGCTACGCATGGGTACAGCGTGGATCTGGCTCCTACGGTGCAAGCGGGCAGCGTGCAGGGCGTGGAAGACACGCCACTGGTGCTCACCTGGAACGACTTCAAGGTGACGGACGATTCGCCGTCCTCGGAGCAGGGGCTGCATATTACGGGTTTGCCGGGCAATGGGGTGCTGGAGTATTCCAGCGATCCGGGAGCGGCCAATGCGGTATGGACGGTGGTGACGCTTACCGATGGCTATTACGACATCTCGCGGGCGGATATCGAGGCGGGCAAACTGCGTTTTGTGCCGGGCGAGAACGAGTCGAGCTGGAGCGATTCGAGCGCGGCGGGCGTGGGCAATGGCCATGTCGATTACGCGCAAATCACCTACCAGCCGGTGGATGGCCAGAACGTCGGCCAGTCGTCGGTGCTGACGGTGGATGTGACGCCTGTGGCGGATGCGCCCACGGTAAGCCTGTCGCTGGGCGATATCAGTGAGGGAGGTAGCGGCAGCGGCAGCACGACCTTCACGTTCGACGGCATCACGCTGGTGATGTCTTCCGACGGCACATCGGTCAGCGCGTCGGGGATGTCGGGCAATTTGATCGTGCCGCCTTTTGATGCGAATTCGGGCGGCAACCTCCATGTTAAGGATCCGGCGACAGACATTGTTGCGGTAATCGGCAATTTCGACCAGGTGGTGCTTGGGCGGGACGGCGACGATTGGGAGGATTTGAAAGGGATCAACGCCAAGGGCGATTATGTGTTCTTCAACAAGCCGGAGAGCGCCTACGAGATCGTGCACATTGTGGTCAACGTCCATGACGGCGTGCCGCAAATCGAAGCTCAGGTGAAGGATCTGGCGACCGGCATCACCATTGTCCTGAACAATATCCGCGGAATATTGTTTGGCGACGGAGGCAGCGTGGGCGGGGATGCCTCGAAGCATATTTCCGGTCTGGATACACAGACCGTCGAGGGCGGCTACCACGATGTGGACGTGCATGTGGTGGCGGCGCTGACGGATCGGGACGGCAGCGAGTCGCTGTCCGGGGTGACGCTAAGCGGGGTGCCTGAAGGCGTAACGATAGAAGGCGCCACGCAACTGAGCAATGGCGACTGGTTCGTGGCGAACAGCTCGGGCCTGCTGACGGTGGATACGCACCTGACGATGCGTGTTCCGAACGGCACGGAACCGTTCAGCCTGACGGCCAGCGCGACCTCCAGCGAATACGGCGCGAGTGCGAATTCGAGCACGACGACAGTGACGCTAGATGCGGTGGACGTGGAAGCCAGCGCCACGATCACGATCGACAACGTGACAGGCGACAACGTGGTCAATGCCACGGAGGCGGCCAGCACGGTTGTCCTGACCGGCTCGGTAGGCGGTGACGCCAAGGTGGGCGATACCGTCACGGTTCACGTGGGGGATCACAGCTTCGTCGCGACGGTTGCCGAAGGCAAGACCTGGACGGTGAGTGTCGATGGCTCTGTATTGGCCGGCAACGCCTCCATCAGCGCCTCGGTGACGGCCAGCGATGGGGGCGGCAATACGACAACCGCCAATGCGACCCATGACTATAGCGTCGATACCAGCGCGAGTGCGACGATCATGATCAACGATGTGGCGGGCGATAACGTTATCGACACATCGGAATTGTCCAGCCCGGTCGTTATTGCCGGTTCGGTGGGTGGCGATGCGAAGGCGGGTGACGTCGTCACCGTGACGGTGGGCGACCATACGCTCACTACCACGGTCGACGCAGACAATACCTGGTCGGTGGACGTGGCCGGCTCCGCCTTAGTGGGCGGTACGTCGATTACTGCGTCGGTGGCGGTTAGCGATGCGGCTGGTAATACGGCGGTCGCCGGTGACACGCATACCTATAGCGTGGATTCGGCGCCGACGGCGCAAAACGGTAGCGTGCAGGGCGTGGAGGATACGCCGTTGGTGCTGACCTGGAACAGCTTCAATGTGTCGGACGATTCCTCGTCTTCGGAGCAGGGGCTGCATATTACGGGCCTGCCTACCAACGGCGTACTGGAGTATTCCAGCGACCCCGGCGCGGCCAATGCGGTGTGGACGACGGTAACACTCACGGATGGCCACTACGACATCTCGCGGGCCGATATCGATGCCGGCAAGCTGCGCTTTGTGCCGGCCGAGAACGAGTCGAGCAGCGCTTCGGGTTCGGCAGGTTTGGGCAACGGCCACGTGGACTACGCGCAAATCACCTACCAGCCTGTCGATGCGCATAATGTCGGCGATGCGGCGGTGTTGACGGTGGACGTGACGCCGGTGGCGGATGCTCCCGATGTCAGCGTATCGGTGGTAAGCACCGAAACCACGGTCGCGCCTGCCGGGGGCTCCAGTTCCGACATCATCCAGGTCAACGGCGGCAGCGGCTCGCCGGATGGCTTCGACGTGCAGGATGGGAAGATCATCAAGATCGGCGACAACGTCCGCGTCTGGCTTACGGAAGGGGATACGGTTCCCGAGGCGGCAAGCGCGGATCAGATCCAGTATTACACTCAGGGCAACGTGGGTGGCGATTCTTCCTATGCGGATATCTTTGTCGTGCATTCCCAGAGCGGTTATTTCTATCGGCAAAGCGATTGGACCGAGGACCAGAAGCAGTTGCGCCACCTCGACTCCGTTCATGGCAACAGTATGTCGGCCGTAGGCGGAGAAAAGGACTACATCTTCGTGCAGCAAGAGGATGGGTACTCGTACACGGTAAACAACAGCACGAACAATAATAACGATAGCAACGTCAATACGATGGATGGCGTGACGGTGCATTACTCGGGGCCCGATGGGTCGGGGTCGTTGATCGGCCAGGTCAGCAATCAATTGGAAGGTGTTATTTTCGGCAATGGCCAGACCGCCTATTTGGCGGATTCCCATGACACCACGTTCAACACGGTTCATGCCGCCACGGGCACCGAGGTTTCGTATGCAGTTTCGGTTTCTGCCGCAGTCACCGATACGGACGGCAGCGAATATCTGGGCAATCTGGTGCTGGATGGCATACCTGCGGGAGCGGTTGTCGCGGTCGACGGCACTCTGCCGACGGGTCTTGCACTGGTCCAGAATGGCGAGACGTGGGAGCTGCGCTGGGATGCTGGCACCGATCATGCCTCCATGCAACATGTAGACGTAACGCTTACAGTCACTGGCGTAGCCGAGGGCGCCGACTTTACTGGCGTGACAGTGCATGCCAGCGCGTATGAGGTCAATGGGTCCACGGCTTCGAGTGCGAGCACGGCAGTATTGGCAGCAAGTGGCGAACACACGTCAACCGATTCTGGTTCCACGGACTCCGGTACAACCGTGCCCGATTCCACGGACTCCGGTTCTACCGATGCTGGCCACGTGGCGTCCGCATACACCTATTCCGACACCAGCCTGTTGGTCAATGGCGACTTCTCGCATTTCGCCAATCAAACCCAGTGGTGGGACGGCAATAACGACCAAGGCTACCAGGCCTGGGCGTATACCGGACCATTCCTGGAGAGCAAATCGCTGATGGCCGATAGACCTTATGTTGGCGCCTGGAACAACGACAGCCGCGAAATCACCTTGTCGCAGGACGTGTCGGGGGTTACCGCCGGCAGCCGTCTCGATCTGGATATTGCCTGGAACAACCCCAATAACGGCGATTTGAACGACCCATGGAATGCGCCGAAGGATACCGGCAATGCCATGCATCTGGAAATCTCCTTCGATGGTGTTGTGTATGCGATCATTACCACACCGTCCGCTGGCGAGGCAGTCGGGGATTCCTGGTATGCCACGGTGACGGCTATGAATGGCGCCAGCGTGAATATCGACAAGATCGAGACTTGGTCTTACGACTACAGCACAGCTAATGGCAATAATGGCCTGAGTCCATCGGATCTTAGCGGCTTCCACCATTTGCAGATCACCTTGCCGGAGGATGTGGCGTCGAGTGGGCAACTGGAGATGCGTTGGGATCCGCAGAGCGAAGGCAGTCAGTACACCGATGACCTTATGGTCGCCAATCTTCAATTGTTCCAGGCAAATATCGTCGGCACGACCAGCAACGACACCCTGGTCGGCACCAGCGGCAACGACATCCTTATCGGTAACCACGGCAACGATGTACTGTATGGTGGCGCCGGCGACGATGTCTTCAAATGGCAGCTGGGCGACGAAGGCTCGACGCCGGGTCAAGATGTCGTGAAGGATTTCGGGCTGAATGCAAGCGATCCCAATGGCAACGATGTGCTGGATCTTCGCGATTTGCTGGTTGGGGAACATTCTTCCGGCGACCTCACGAGCTTCCTGCATATCGATGTCAATCACGACAATGGGGTGGCCAACACGGTGATCAGCGTGGCGACGCATGGCGGCATGGCTGCCGACGGCACCGGGTTCAATCATCAGATCGTTCTCGAGAACGTCGATCTGATGGGCAGCTACCATGACCAGTCGCAGCTTATCCAGAACCTTATCAACGAGGGCAAGCTCAAAGTGGATCAATAAGCAATCCGAAGCGTTTCGCAAGCCGGTGAAACTGGGTACTATGATGTAACAGAAAAACCGGAGCGATAAGAGCGCCAGCATGCGTGTTCCCATGGCAAGACGTTTTTTTCCGCGGTGCTTGCGCATCGCGCTGCTGGCCGTTCTTATCGCCGCTTCGGGAGGGGCAGCGGTGGCGCGCGCGGAAGGGGTGGCGGTTGCGGTCGTTCTCGAAAACGCGCGTGTTCTTTTGGGACCCTCGGCGGCGACGGCGTCATCCAGATGGCTGTCCTTGCTGGAAAAAATGCGGTCGGCGCCGGAGCTGGAGCAGCTTCGGGCTGTCAACAATTTCTGGAATTCCCATTTGAAGCCGGCCGACGACATGGCGGTGTGGGGGGTGGACGATTATTGGGCCACGCCGCTGGAAAGCCTTGGCAAGGGAGCGGGGGATTGCGAAGACTACGTGATCGGAAAATATTTTTCGTTGGTCTTCATGGGCATGCCGCCTGAAAAGCTGCGGTTTATCTACGTGAAGGCCCGGCTTGGCACGGAAAGCATTGCGCATATGGTCCTGGGCTATTACGCCACTCCCGGTTCGGAGCCTCTGGTGCTGGACAGCCTTGAGTCACGCATCGTTTCGGCCAGCCGTCGCCATGACCTGACTCCCGTATTCAGTTTCAATATCCGAGGCATATATGTGCCGGGAGCCAGGCCGGCGTCGGTTGACCGTATTGGCCGCTGGAAGTCGCTATTGGCGCGCATGCGCAGCGAGGGGTTTCAGCCATGATGTGCGGGCGTCGAATCGGCTGGACAATATGTTTCTATGACAGATACGCGAAAAGGTTGAAAAATGTCTCTGCTTAAGCGGCTCTTGATGAGCGTGACCATTATCATGGTGTGCATTCTGGTGGGAACCATGGTGGTCAGCATGGGTGCGGCGCGGCAATACCTGAATGGACAACTGCAGTCGCAAGGCGACAACGCCGCATCGGCTTTGGCGTTGCTGCTGTCGCAGCCCGCCAACCAGGATCCGGCCACGCGCGAGACATTAATGACGGCCTTGTTCGACAGCGGCCAGTTCCGCAAGATTGCTCTCGAAAGCAAAGAGGGCGCCGTGCTGTTTGCCCGGACCCTGGCGCCATCCTCCGGCAAGCCTGTCCCTGAATGGTTTCGCCGCTTGCTGCCGGTTGCCCCAGTCACTGCGGTGCGTGACATCACCGACGGCTGGAAGCAGGTGGGAGAGTTGACGGTTGTCGTGGACGACGCTTCTGCCGCCGAGGCCTTGTGGCGGGGCAGTTCGCAATTGTTGGTCCTGGTCGTCCTGGCTGGAGTGGTGTGGGCGCTGTTTGTGGCGCTGCTTGTCAATTGGTTCGAAAGAGCGCTGTCCCGGGAGATCCGGCATCAACTGGAAGCGGTGGGCCACGATCTGGAGATCCAGAAGGAATCCAGCTCTTTGCGGGAGCTGGCCGATGTGTCCGCCGCTATCCAGGACACGGAAGCCAGGGTGCGGGCCACGAGCAAGGCGCTGAACGAGCGCATCGATTCGCTTGAAACCGAGGTGAATCGCGATCCGGTCACCAAGCTTCCGAACCGCAGGTATTTCATTGATGAGATACTGCGCGGAACCGAAAGCGCAGGTCCTCGGGCAGGGCGCTCGGCATATGTGCTGCTTATCCGGCAACGCGATCTGACGCGCATCAACCAGGCCATGACCCGGCCCAGGACCGATCAGTGGCTATATGGGGTTGGACAGAGCATCGTGCAGGCCACAGGCAGCGGGGCCGAGGCGGCTTGCCTGGTCGCTCGCTTGAATGGTTCGGATTTTGCCTTGTTCATTCAGAAGGCGGGGCGCGACGAGGCGCTGCGGCTGGCCAATGCCGTGCGCGCGGAACTTTCAAGGCAGCGCGTCGAGTGGGAAGATGGCGGCCATAGCCGCTGGGCCTATGCTCTGGCATCCTGGGCTCCCGGACACGATCTACCCGGCCTGTTGTTGACGCTGGATCTGAGCCTGATGCGTCTGGGGAGCCCGCAGAGCGATGAAATCCATGTGATCGGACCTGCGGGAGATGGCGAGCAGGACGGTTTGCCGCCGGAGGTGTAGCGTCGGGCCCGCTTGGTGTCGTCCGGATCTACTGTATGCCGTGGACTTTCAGGGCCAGTAGCAGCCGGTCGTTGATGCCCAGCTTTTCGAACACCGCCGACATATGCGCGCGCACGGTGCGCTCGCTGATGCCCAGGTCCTCGCCGATGGCCTGGTTTGAAATGCCCGAGGCGGCACGCCGGGCGACTTCGATTTCCCGAGGGGTCAGGTTGTCCGTCCATGCGCTTTCGCCGGGCAGGCGCTGGTTGATGTTGTGCAGAATTTGCGCGACGAGGCTGCGGCCGGCCCAGATGCTGCCGGCCTGTACGGTACTCAATGCCCGGCTCAGCACTTCCGGGGGGCTGTAGGCGTGCAGGTAGCCGCCGGCTCCGGCGGCCAGTATTTGCGCAGCCTCGTTGTTGTTGGGATTGGTGCTGGCCACCAGCATCTGCATGTCCTGCGACAGAGTTTTCCAGGCCTGGTCGCCCCAGCTCGGCAGGCGCGGCAGGTTTCCATCGAGCAAGGCAAGGGAACGGCCTTGCTTGCGCCAGCGATCCAGATCCTGCAGCGCCTGGCCGCGGGCCGGGATCCAGCGGGAACCATGGAGCTGACGCCAGTGTTGCCACACCGCGTCGTCGTGGGTAATGCACAGAATCGGCTCGGGTTGCATAGTCAGGTGATGTCTTGCCTACCTTTCGGTAAATGCATTTTCCTTGGCGCGCAATATGGGTTTGAGTAGATACTGCATGATGGTGCGCTTGCCCGTAAGCATATGGACTTCGGCGATCATGCCCGGAATGATGGGGCGCTTGTCGTTGCCCACGTAGGCGCGATCGGTGCGAACCTTGACGATATAAAACGAATTTCCTTTTTCATCGGTGACGGTGTCGGCCCCGATTTGCTCGATATGGCCCTTCAGCCCGCCGTAGATCGAGAAGTCGTAGGCGGTGAACTTGACCTCGGCGGATTGGTCGGCGTGCAGGAAGCCGATGTCGCGCGGCTGAACCCGGACTTCCAGCAGCAGGGTGTCGTCGGTGGGAACGATGTCCAGGATTTCCTTGCCGGGCTGGACGACGCCGCCGACGGTGTTGGCCATGAGGGTTTTGATGGTGCCGCGTACCGGCGAGCGGACTTCGGTGAGCTTTACCCGGTCGGCCAGCGCCAGGCCGCCTTCATGCAGCGTGGCCAGCTTGGCGCGTGTGTCGGAGAGATCGTTGCGCGCCTGGTTGCGGAAATTGAGCTCGGTTTCGTCGAGCTTGCTTTGCGCTTCGAGTATGGCCGAGCCAATGCGCAGAAGCTGGGCCGCGCTGGCTTTTTCCTCGCCGCAATAGCGCGCCACGTCGCGTTGCAGGCGCAGCAGATCCACTTCCGAAACCGCGCCGCTTTGCAGCAGGGGCTTGGTAACCTGCAGCTCGCGCGAGGTCAGGCTGCAGCTTGCCTTGGCCTGATCGTGGTTGGCCTGGGTTTCGCGCTGTTCTTCCTGGCGCTGATGCAATTGCTGGCGGGCGACGTCGAGTGAGGCGTTCAGCTCTTGCGTGCGCGACTCCCAGACGTGTTTTTCCATTTCGACGACCTTGGGCGACTCCTTCATGACCGCTTCGGGAGATTCGAAGGGCTGGCCGGTGGCCAGGGCCTGCAGCCTGGCCGCCTTGGCGGTGAGGGCCAGCCACTCGGCATGGTTTTCGCCCAGCGAGGACGAGTAGCGGGTCGAGTCGATGCGCAGCAAGAGCTGGCCGGGCTCGACGTTTTGCCCTGGACGCACCAGTATGTCCTTGACGATGCCGCCGTCCAGGCTTTGCACCACCTGAACCTGGCGCGAGGGGACGACCTTGCCTTCGCCGCGCACGACTTCGTCGACTTCGCCAAACGACGCCCAGGTCAGCAGCGCGACGATCACCAGCAGCGACACCCAAAGCAGTGCGCGGGAACCGCGCGCCTGCTGCTGGTCCACCGCCCATTCGGCGTCGGCGGTAAGGTCGCGGGGTGAGTACTGTTCGCTGGCGTCGCGCCCGCCGATGAGCAGGTCGAACAGGCGGGCGATGGCATTGCGGGGGATGGCCCAGAATGGGCGCAGCAGGCGCAGGACAAAGTTGGGGCGGCGCGCGTTCATGCGTGATGCTCTCTGGCGCGGCTGACCCGGCCTTGCTTCAGGGCCTCGACAACCTGGGCTTTGGGGCCGTCGGCGACGATTTTGCCGTGATCGATGACGATAAGGCGGTCCACCAGCTCGAGCAGCGCCATCCTGTGCGTGACGATAAGCATGGTTTTGTCCGCGCAGGCGTTCTTGAGGCGTGTTTTCAGGGCGGCTTCGCTTTGATGGTCCATATTGCTGCTGGGCTCGTCGAGCAGCAATATGGACGGGTCGTTGATCAGCGCGCGCGCCACGGCAATGGACTGGCGCTGTCCTCCCGACAGCGAGTCGCCCCGCTCGCCGATGTTCATGTCGTAGCCCTCGGGGTGGGAGGCCGCGAATTCGTCCACGCCCGCCACCTGCGCCACGGCCAGCATGCTGGCGTCGTCGGCGAATGGCGCGCCCATGGTCAGGTTGTGCTTCAGGCTGCCGTAGAACAGTACGGGATCCTGGGGAACGTGGCCGACGTTGCGGCGCAGGTCGGCGGGGTCGATCTGCGCGATGTCGATGCCGTCTATCAGCACGGTGCCCTGCGTGGGCGCGTACAAGCCGAGCACCAGCTTTTCCAGGGTGGTCTTGCCCGAGCCGATGCGGCCTATGATGCCGACTTTTTCTCCCGGACCGATTTTCAGGTTGACTTGTTGCAGGGCGGCTTCGCGGCTTGCCGGGTAGCCGAAGCTTACATTGCGGAACTCGATGCCGCCCTGCAAGACGGGGCGGGGCACATAGACTTTGGCACTCGGATGCTCGACGGGCATTTTCATGTATTCGTCGATGGATTCGAGCGATACGCGGGCATTGTGGTATTGCATCATCAGGCCGGCCACCTGCCCCAGCGGCGCAATGCAGCGGCCCGAAATCATGGAGGCGGCGATGATGCCGCCCAGCGACAGGGCGGCATCGTGCAGTAGATAGACGCCCGTGACGACGACGGCGATGGTGACCAGTTGCTGGGCGGTTTGCACGAAGCCCACGGTCGCCGCGGAAATCAGCTTTATGTGGGCCCCCAGGTGCGCCAGGAACTTGGTGGATTGCTCCCAGTTGCGCTGTACGGCGCTTTGGGCGTTGAGTGTCTTGAGCGTTTCCAGGGTGCCCAGCGACTCGACGAGTATGGCGTTGCGCTGCGAGCTGGCCTGAAAGGTTTCCTTGACCAGTTTTTCCATGCGCAACTGCGCGGCCAGGGAAACCAGCAGGACGATCACGATGGCGGCTAGAGGCGGAATCAACAGCCAGGGAGATATCCAGGCCAGGGCGGCCAGGAACAGCAGGATGAACGGCAAATCGACCAGGGTGGTAAGGCTGGCCGAGGCGATGAAATCCCGAACGGATTCGAACGACCGGACATTGGCCGCGAACGATCCCACCGAGACCGGGCGGCTCTCCATCCGCAGGTCGAGTATCCGTTCCATGATGCGCGCCGAGAGCGTTACGTCGATGCGCTTGCTGGCGGTGTCGACGACGTGGGCGCGTATGGTGGTCAGCACGAAATTGAACAGCACAGCCAAGGCTATGCCCACGGTCAGCACCCATAGGGTTTCGACGGCATTGTTCGGGACGACGCGGTCGTACACGTTCATGGTGAACAGCGGCATGACCAGCGCGAAAATATTGATCAGCAGGGCCGCGATGATGGCGTCGCGATACAGCCTTCGGTTGTCGAAGATGGCGGCCCAGAACCAGTGGCTGCTGGTCGGCTGGGCGACTTTGGGCGCGCGCGCATCGAAATGGAAAAGCGGATGGACGAAGCAGACGATGCCCGTGTATTGCGCATTCAGGCTTTCGGCGGGCACTTCGATGGGAGAGCCGGTTTCGGGATATTGCACCAGGTAGGCATTGCCGCGCAGCTCCAGCAGCACGCAGGCGCGGCCGTTTTTCAGCAGCAGTATGGCCGGCAGTATATTGGCCGGCAGCGCCGGCAGCGCGCGGCGCACCATGCGTGTCGAACACTGCGCGCGGGCAGCCGCGCGAGCCAGAAGCGAAGGGGTAAGCCGGTTGTCGACCAGGGGCAGTCCGGCGGACAGCGCCTGGGGCGTGTGAGGGTTGCCGTGCAGCCGGGTAATATCCACCAGGCAGCCCAGAAGCGGGTCGTCATGGACAGTATGGGGCGGAACCCGCCAGTCCGAATCGTTGGCCGGTAAAGCTTGCGGCTCCAGTTCGGGCGGCTTGGCTTCAGATAAGGGTTTCATCATTGTCATCAAGCAGGTCCAGCGAATTGCGCAGCCGCTGGCGGATACTTTTTCGTTTGTTCAGTTTGTCGAGCGCCTCGGGCGGCAGGTCGGTCAAGCGCAGAGTACCGTTGGCGATCAGGGCGTCGATCAAGTCTTCCAGAACCCGGATGAAGTCTACGTCGAGCTCGGAAAGTACGTGTTTGTCGGAGGGGCGTTCGTCCATGCGGTCTCCGTTCAGGGTTTGGCTGCGGATTGCTTCGGCCCGTCGTGGACCGGGCCGCGCGGCGCGCTGGACAGCGGGCTGAGCGTCGGCGGCAGCATTCCGTCGTGGTAGGTAATGGACAGTGGCTCCATGTTTCGCGTGTCCGGTGTTGGCGTCGTGCATGCTTGCAGGCTTTCCTTGGGGAAAATCAATTGCGCGTTTTCGGGTATGGCCTGATCGCCATTGCTCAGGCCCAGGACTGGCAGGATCTGGTGTGACAGGGCAAGCCAGCGGTATTCCAGCTGCTTCAGATCGTATTTGCCGTTGAGCAGGGCCCGGCGCGCGTCGAAGAGCTCGTTGGCGACATCCAGCAGGTCGAGCAAGGTGCGCTGGCCGATCTTGAATTGCTGTTCGGCTGCCACGCCGACCCGTTTCATGGCCTGTTCGTGCATGCGCAAATAAGGTATTTGCTGGCGCAGGCGCTGGATATTGTTCCAGGTGGTGGAAAGTTCCTGCTGGGCGTTGCGGCAGGTGTAGTCGCGCACGTCCCGGGCCGCATACCATTGCGCCGACGCCTGGCGCAGACGGGCCGAGTCGGCGCCGCCCCGGTACAGGTTGTAGGACAGGACCACCTGGACGTTGGTGCTGTGGACGTCGCGATACGAGTCGTCCGGCAACTGCCGGTCGGATCCCGTGGACGCTTGCAGTTCGATGGTGGGTGCGAATCGCCCGGTGGCGGCCGACTTGCCGGCCTGGGCCGCCTGCACCAGCGCCTGCTTGGACAGCACGCTGGGATTGTTCAGCAGTGACTGTTGAAAATTGGCGGGCGCCTTGGGCAGCTTGGCGGTGACTTCCTCGGGTTCGACCAGGTTGTCGGCGGGCGGTTCGCCGACGATGCGCCGGTAGTGCTGGATGACATCGTTGAGGTTGCCGGCCTCGGTCATGAAATTGGACTGGGCCAGCGCAAGGCGGCCTTTTGCCTGATCGAGGTCGACGCCGCGGCCGACGCCCGACTCCTGCCGTTCCTGCAGCAGCTTGAGGGTTTTCTCGTGCACCGCGAAATTGTCTTTTGTCAGCTGGATCATTGCCCTGTAGCGCTCTACATCGAGATAGGCGTTGATGGCATCGGTGACGACGCTGTCCGTCGTGGCCAGCAATTCGTAGTAGTTGGAGAGTTTTTCGAATCCCAGCTGTTTGATGTTGTTGCGGGTGGTGTTGCCGTCGAACAGAAGCTGCTTGAGCTGCAGTGTGTAGGAGGGCCGGTTCCAGTTGTAGGACGGCGAATCCGGAATGTGCGTGCGCCATTCGTGCCCGACCTGGCCCTGGACGTCGATTTGGGGGAGCAGCCCGCCCTTGGCCATGTCCTGGCCGGCCAGGGACGCTTCCAGGCTTTGAAAACGGGCCCGGATTTCGGGGTTGGCGAGTACGGTACGTTCGACAGCCTGTTGCAGGGTGTTGATGGGCTGCGCGCCGGCGGACTGTGAAAAATACAGCGCCATGGCGGAAACGGCGCCGGCCTGCGCAATCTGTCGAATCAACGGCACGAAAATTCCTTCTTTTGAAAAAGCAATGGCGATCGGGGCAGGCAGCCAGTTCCCGGTTCCGCATGGACGCCAGACGGACGCAGCGCAGCGCCTTGCCGGGCCCGCAAGGCGAGGGCAGCATGAGTGCGCCGATAGAGCTGGCTAAGCTTATGGGAATAGCGTTGCCGCCAGCGGCGGACGCTGCTCGATAATAGTGGGGATTCCATGCGGCTACGCTCGCCGTATGGCACGGCGGAGCTACAGGCTTCTGGCCTGTATTCTTGAAGCATAACCGTGCGTCTTGATGCTGCCTGGTACAAAAAGCGCGCTAGGATCCATATGGATCGCATAGTTGTATTTGTAACTACTTGCGAACAGACCTTGGCCTTTGTAATGGGGGATTCTAACGTATACCAATCGCCAGCGCCATCCTTGCTGTTGAAAAAGCAAATTTGTCGCAATTTTGCGACGTCGTCCGGCCATATGGCAGCATCCTCGCTGCAGAGTTGTATTGCCATGCCGTTCTTTTATTCGGCCGGGGTGTCGACGGGCCCCAGGCTGGGGGCTCCCCAGGCGGGGTGCTCCCGCAGCCAGGCCAGGGCTTCGTCGGCGGCCAGGGGCGGGCTGATGTAATAGCCTTGTGCGTAGTCGCAGTTCAAGTACCGAAGCAAGCGCAGGCTGGCGTCGTTTTCCACGCCTTCGGCGGTGACGCTCAGGCGAAGATTGTGGGCCAGGCCGATGATCGAGCTGATGATGGAGTGGCCTTCGGTCTTTGGGGAGGCCGCGATGACGAAAGAGCGGTCTATTTTCAGGCTGTCGACCGGCAGCTTCTGCAGATAGGCCAGCGAAGAATAACCCGTGCCGAAATCATCGATGGAGATCTGTATGCCGATGTCGTGCAGGCGTTTCAATACATTGAGGCTGCGGTCGGGGTCCGCAATGATGGAGCTTTCGGTGATTTCGAGCTCGAGGTATTCGGCATCCAGGCCGCTGCGGGCAAGAATGTCGCCGATTTTTTCGGGTAGCTGGAGATCGAGCAGGTTGCGGGCGGAAACATTGGCCGCCATGATCAATGGGTATCCCTTGTCGTGCCAGGCCTTGCATTGTTTGACGGCATTTTCGATGACCCAGAGAGTAACCGGATGGATGAGGTCGCTGAGCTCGAGCGTAGGGATGAAGTCGATGGGGCACATGATGCCGCGTACCGGGTTCTGCCAGCGCAGCAGCGCTTCGAATCCGGCGATCTGGTTGCTGGTGAGATCGAGCTTGGGCTGGTAGTGCAGAATGAATTCGTCGCTGGCCAGGGCTTTGCGCAGGTGCGACAGCATCAATAGGCGCTGCGGCTCGGTGTCTTCCACCGAAGGATCGTGCAGCACATAGCCGCTGCCTTCCAGCTTGGCCTGGCGCATGGCTCTGTCGGCCTGCAGCATGAGCGCATTGGCGTCGAGCCCGGCTTCCGGGTAGCGGGCGGCGCCCGCGCTGGCGCTGATCTGCACCTGTATGCCGTCGAGGAGATACGGCTGCTTGACGAGGGCCAGCGTGTTTTCGATGATTTCCTGGATGCTGGCGGTTTTGTCCCGGTTGCGGATGAGGAAGGTGAACTCGTTTCCGCCTGAACGGGCGATGTCGGCCTCGAAGTAGGTGATGGAGCGCAGGCGCTCGCTGACTTGCCGGAGCAGGTTGTCGCCCAGAAGATGGCCCAGCGTGTCGTTGATTTCCTTGAAGCCGTCCAGGTCCATGACAAGCACCGTGACTTGTCCGCCGGCGCTGGCGGCCTCTTTGATGGCCTGGGCAATGTGGTCTGCCAGAACGGTGCGGTTGTACAGCCCGGTAAGGATGTCGTGGCGGGATTGATAGCGCAGGATGTGGCGTTGGCGCCGGTGCTCGATGGCCACCGCGGCCAGTTCGGCGACCATCTGGCCGGCCTGCAGGTCTTCGAGGCTGGGCCGGCGGGGTGTCTTGCTGTACATGGCGACGGAACCCAGGACCCGCTCTTCGGGAGACAGTATGGGATGCGACCAGCACGCCCTGAGGTCGTAGGCCAGCGCCACGTTTTTGTAATCGGCCCAGTAAGGCGAAAGATTGATGTCGTGCGCGATGATGACGCGCTTTTCGTGCATGGCGGTGCCGCAGGAGCCGGTATTGGGGCCTATTGCCAAGCCGACGATCTGCTCGCCGAACGACGCGGGAAGGCTGGGAGCGATGCACGATTCGACGTGCTGGCCGTCGGCGGCAAGCAGGATGATGCTTGCGATGACGCCTTCGTTCTGTTCTTCGGTGAACCGGGCGAGTTCGGCCAGCGTGTCGTCCAGGTTGGTGTTTTGCGCCACCATGCGCAAAATGCGGTTCTGGCCTTGCTGGCGCTGCATGGACATGGCCCACAGGCGCTCCTGCTTGCCTAGTTCGCGCGCCATGGCGTCGAAGCGACGGCCGATTTCCTGGAATTCGATGCCGGTGAGCATGTTGCCGATGCGGGTGTTGAACTTGCGCTGGCCGTAGCGCCGGGCGGCGGCGGTGAGGTAGCGCACGTTGCGTCCGACCAGGGCCTGTATGCCGCCCCATCCTATCAGCAGGGCAAGTGCCGTGAGCGTGAGAATGATGGCTGCGCCCGCCCAGAAGTTTTTATTGGTCTGGTATAGCAGCGAGGCGATGGGTTCCTGGTAGATGAGGGTCAGGGCGCTGGGGTCGTTGCCCACGCCTGCGTGCGCGTAGCTGACCAGCCATTGGCTTTTGTCGGAGCGTTCGATGATATCGGCGCTTTGGGCCGATTCCCGGGTCAGGGCCAGAAGGTCCGGTTCGGGAAACGGCTTGCCGACGATATAGGGGCTGGCGGGGATGGTGTTCAACACCGTGCCGTCTCTATCCAGCACGGTAAGGCGGGCGTCGGCGGCAAGCTGCCCCTTATGGCGGTTTCTGGCGATGGAGTTCAGGTCCAGCGCGGCGTAGAGCACGCCGGTTGTTTTGCCACGCGCGTTGACCAGCGGCATGGCGACCATGATCATGGGTTCTTTGGACAGCCGGCCGATCTGGTATTCGCCGACCACGATGCCGCGCGTGGCCAATGCGCGCTGGAAATAGCCGCGATCCGCGAAGTTGGTGCCCAGCACTGTCTGGCTGCGCGTGCCTTCGCACAATGCATCGCCGTTCAGGGAAATGACGCCCAGGTTGACGTAGGTGGTCTGGTTTTGCAGCAGCGAAGCCAGGTATTTGCTGCATAGCTGCCAGTCGCCGGACTGGATGATGGGCACGGCGGCCATGGAGCGCAACAGCGTGTGCGTGCTGTTGAAGAGTTCGCTTTCGTCGTGGGCGGCCAGGTTGATGAGGCTCTGGCTGGTTTTTTGCGTGTAGCCGACCAGATAGTTGTGTTGCTGGTACACATAGAAGCACAGCCCCAGGACGATCGGCACGACGGCGGCGCACATCACAATGAACATCCGTGTGTAGATGCTTTCTAGATGCATGAGTCGCAACCGCATCGACCGCTCCCTTGTTGTGCTGACAGCCATGACGTCTTGTGGCGCGTGCTTGCTTGGCTGTTAACGACGGTAATTATTGAAACTTTAACGACTCTGGCTGAGGCCATTGCTTGGCGCATGTGGGTACATATGTGCTAAGACTTTGTTATTGAAGCAATATTTTTGATAGTTAAAGACTTGTCCTTGCGATTGTCCACAGTTTTGGTGGATAAGTCATCTGTCTCCTGGGTGTTTTTTGTACGTTGTTTTCAATGTTTTGATTATTAAGGGCTATTTGCACTACCAGCCTGGTTGTTAGCGGGGTTGTCCACATGCGGCGTGGATAACCTGATGGAGGCTGCCCGTTTGCCGCGTGTAACATCCTCGCAAATACTTTGCTTGAATTATGATGGCACAACGAATCCAGAGCAATCCTTGGAGAGGGGCAATATGGAAGAATTTTTGAACCGGCTCAAGTTGGCGGCGCCCATTTTGGATTTCATCGGCATGAACCTGCTCATGACGCTGGGCATGCTGGTGGTGGGCTGGTGGCTGTCGTCGCTGGCCGGCCGAACGGTGCGCAAGCTGGCGCAGCGTTCCTCGAGAATCGACATAACCATTGTGCCCATGGCCTATTCGGTCACGGTCTGGTCGATCCGCATCCTCGTTCTCGTTGCCGTCCTGGCCCGTTTGGGCGTGCAGACTGCCAGCATCATCGCTGTGCTGGGTGCAGCCGGGCTGGCCATCGGCTTGGCGCTGCAGGGAACCTTGCAGAACATTGCCTCGGGCATCATGCTGCTCGCGCTGCGGCCGCTCCGGGCCGGCGAGTCGGTGTCCGTGGTGGGCAAGGCCGACGGCAGCGTGGAAGAGGTGGGCCTGTTCCTGACGCTCTTCAAGCAATCGGACGGTACCTACATAACCCTGCCGAACAGTCTCATCTGGGGCAATCCCATCATCAATTACAGCCGCAATGCAACGCGCCGCCTGGACATCGAGGTGGGTGTCCGATACGGGGACGACCTGGACCTGGCCCTGTCCGAGCTGGCCCGGCTGGTCGAGGGGCATAAGTGGATACTGCAAGATCCCAAGCCCCAGGTCATGGTCACCGAGTACCGGGACAGCAAGGTGGTCGTCACCATCCGGGTCTGGGCCCTGGCGAACGATTACTGGAACCTGCGCTTCGACCTGTACCGCTCGGCGGCGATGGTGCTGCAGAACGCGGGTTTGCGCTTGCCCATTCCCGTGCACGAGGTTGCGGCGCCCGCCTCCGGCAAAGCGGCCTGAAGCGCTCGGCCGGCGGCGGGGTGCCAGGCATGCCGCCGCTTTCCGGTATCGCATACTTCGGGGCGATGCCCGAAGGCCGTCAGTGATTGGCGGCCTTGATCATGGCGGTGCACACGCCACGCAGCATGTCCACTTCGTCCTGGCTCAGTTCGCTGCGTGAAAACAGGTGCTGCATGCGCGGCATCAATTTTTTGGGATGCTTTGGATCCAGGAACTGCAGGGCGACGAGGGCTTGTTCCCAATGGGCCAGCAAGGCCTGGACTTTCTCGTTGGGAGCGGGCTCGCTGCCCGCGGGACGGGACGCTTTGTCGGTGGACGGCAGCAAGGGCAGGCTGGCCCCGACGGCCAGGGCGTAGCGCAGTTCCCAGGCGGCCAGTTGCAAGGCCTGGGCCACGTTCAGCGAGCTGTATTCAGGATTGGCCGGAATATGGCAAATGCGCTGGCAGCGGGCGATGTCTTCGTTGGTGAGGCCGGATCGCTCCGTACCCAGCACGATGGCTATTTTTCCATGTTCGTGGTCGCGCAGATGCGCCTGGCTGGCCGTCGCGGCTTCGCGGATGTCGCAGGGCGGCGGGCCGAGATCGCGCGCGCGGGCCGTCAGGGCAAAGGCCAGTGTGACCGGCGCCAGGGCTTCTTCCAGCGTGCCGGCGATGCCGGCGTCGGTCAGGACGTCGGTGGCGCCGCTGGCCAGCGCCTGGGCTTCGGCAAGTTGGCATATATCGGGATAGCGCGGAGCCACCAGGTGCAGGTCGTGGAACCCCATCGTTTTTATGGCGCGCGCCGCCGCGCCGACGTTTCCGGGATGGCTGGGGTGCACCATGACGAAGCGCACCCGGGAGAAAATGGAGGCGGTTTTCGAGGGAGAAGCCGTGGTCATTTAGAGAATGCGCTCATGTCATTTAAAATAGCAAGTTTACGTGCAAGTAGTTTGCGCCGCAGAGAGTACGCGGCCCGGCGCCGCAGCCCGGGCATCGTTGTCTTTTTGCGAGCCATATACCGGCACTTTCTCGTTTTATACGGAATTTTATGCACCCCATGCTCAACACCGCCATCAAGGCGGCACGCCGTGCCGGCACGATCATCAACCGGGCCAGCATCGATCTGGAACGCGTGCAGGTGGCACGCAAGGGCCCCAAGGATTACGTCACCGAGGTCGATCGGGCTGTCGAAGAGGCTGTCATCGATATTTTACGTACGGCGTATCCCGACCATGGCTTCCTGGGCGAAGAATCCGGCGAGCATCCGGCTCCGGGCCAGGCAGCGGGCGGCCAGGCCGAATATCAGTGGATCATCGATCCGCTGGACGGCACGACCAATTTCATCCACGGCTTCCCCATCTATGCGGTTTCCATTGCGCTGGCGCATCGCGGCCAAATCACGCAAGCCGTCATCTACGATCCGTCCCGCAATGAAATGTTCACCGCCAGCCGCGGGGGCGGCGCTTTCCTCAATGACCGGCGCATCCGCGTTTCGGGCCAGATTCGTTTTCACGATGCCCTGATCGGCGCCCATGTGCCCGGCTCCGCCGGCGGCACGGCCGCGCCTTCGAAATTCGCCGGCATGCTGTCCGAGTGCGCCAGCGTGCGGCGCATCGGTTCCACGGTGCTGGATCTTGCCTATGTGGCTTGCGGCCGGGTGGACGGTTTCTGCGGCATGCATCTGAAGCCATGGGATATGGCCGCGGGCAGTCTGCTGGTGCTGGAGGCGGGCGGCCTGGTATCCGACCTCGAAGGCGAGCAAACCTGGATGAAGTCCGGCAGCGTCATTGCCGCCACTCCCAAGGTGTTTGCGCAAATGCTGGGCCATCTGCAGTCCTGATCCGTGCGCCGCAAGCGTGTGCGGGGCGGAGCTTGCTGCATGGCACGCCAAAGCGCGATCGGGCGTTCTTGATTACTATTTACGTTTGCTTTTAACGGAGCCTCCTGATGGAGTGGTTGCTTGACCCATCCGCATGGGTCGGTTTGCTCACACTGGTCATTCTCGAGATTGTCCTTGGCATCGACAATCTTATCTTCGTCGCGATCCTGGTCGACAAGCTGCCGCCCAAATTGCGCGACCGGGCCCGGATACTCGGGTTGTCGCTGGCGCTGATCATGCGCTTGCTGCTGCTGACGATCATGTCGTGGCTCATAAAGTTGACCGAGCCGGTGGCATTTCTGGGGCCGTTCAGCTTCTCCGCCCGGGACATCATTCTGATCGTCGGGGGGTTCTTCCTGCTCCTCAAGGGAACGGTCGAGCTGCACGACCGCATCGAAGGCCGGGTTCAGCATGCGTCGGGCGAGCGCCTGCATGCCAGCTTCGGCGTCATCGTGACGCAAATCGTCATCCTGGACGCCATTTTCTCGATCGACGCGGTCATTACCTCGGTCGGCATGGTGGATCATCTTTCCATCATGATGATCGCGGTCGTGGTGGCCATGGCCGTCATGCTGTTTGCTTCCAAGCCGTTGACCCGCTTCGTGAACGCGCACCCCACCGTGGTGGTGCTGTGCCTGTGCTTCTTGCTGACGATCGGCTTTTCACTGGTGGCGGAAGGCTTCGATTTTGCAGTGCCCAAGGGATATTTGTATGCGGCCATCGGTTTTTCGGTGCTTATCGAAGCCTTGAACCAGATGGCCCGCCGCAATCTGCGCCGGGCGGAAGCGCGGCGGCCGCTGCGCGAGCGCACAGCCGAAGGGATCATGCGCATGCTTGGCAAGCGCCCCATGGTCGGCCCCGAGCGCGAGGAGCAAATCGGCGGCGGCGAGCCGGTTCAGGTTTTTGGCGACGAAGAACGCAATATGGTCAGCGGGGTGCTGACCCTGGCCGACCGCAGCCTGAATTCCATCATGACTCCGCGCAACGACGTGTCCTGGGTCAACCTGGACGACGATCCCGAGGTTTTGCGCCAGCAGATCATCAAGACGCCGCACAGCTTCTTCCCCGTATGCCGCGGTTCACTGGACGAGGTCATCGGCATCGGGCGCGCCAAAGAGATGGTGGCCGACCTCATCACCCACGGCAGCATACGGCTGTCGCGGCTGCGCGACCCCGTCATCGTGCACGAATCCATGGGCATTCTGCGCGTCATGGAGACGCTCAAGCGCGCGCACGGGCAACTGGTGCTGGTGACCGACGAGTTCGGCGCCATCGAGGGCGTGGTCACGCCCATCGACGTCTTCGAGGCCATTGCCGGCGAATTTCCCGACGAGGACGAGGCCCCCGACATCATCGAGCAGGATGAAAACCACTGGCGGGTCGATGGCGCCGCCGATTTGCACCACCTGGAACAAGTATTGAACACCGAGGGCCTGGTCGACGACGACGAGGGCTATACGACACTGGCGGGCTATTTGCTGGAGCGCTTCGGGCACCTGCCCGACCCGGGCGACAGTTGCGAACTGAAACAGCCGCACGCGCTATACAGGTTTAAAGTATTGCGGCTCGACGGCCGGCGCATCGCGGCGGTGCAGATCGAGCGCATTCCAGCCTCGATGGGCGACTACGACGGCGAGGCGGCTTAGGGCCTGTTGACGGGGCCTGGGTTTTCCGACATTCCAACTTGCGTGTGAGCATTCATGACTGACAGCATCGTGTTTTTCATCAAGGCCCTGTTTCTGGGGCTGGTCGAGGGCGTTACCGAATTCCTGCCCATATCCAGCACGGCTCATCTGCTGCTGGTGGGCGACTGGATAGGCTTCGACTCTGGAGGCTCCAAGGTCTTCGAGGTCGTCATCCAGTTCGGGTCGATACTGGCCGTCATGTGGGTATTCCGGGCCAGGCTTTGGCAACTGGTGCACGGCACGCTCACGGGGGTGCGCAGCGAGGCGCTGCTCACACGCAACCTGATCATCGCCTTCCTGCCGGCGGCGGTCATCGGCGCCCTGACCATCAAGTACATCAAGGCCCTGTTCAATCACCCCGGCGTCTTCGTGGTGACGCTTGTCGTCGGCGGGATCATCATGCTTTGGGTAGAGCGCAAACCTCACTTCGCCAAGCACGCGCCGAACGACACGGCCGCATCCGAACACGTCTCGGCGCGCACGCTCGAGGAGATCACCTGGAAACAGGCGCTGATCGTCGGTTTTGCGCAATGCCTGGCCATGGTGCCTGGAACGTCGCGCTCCGGGTCGACGATCATAAGCGGCATGCTGGCCGGCATTCAACGCAAGACAGCCACCGAGTTCTCGTTCTTCCTGGCCATGCCGACCATGCTGGCGGCAACGGTTTACGATCTGTATAAGAACGGCGGGGCGCTCAACGGCGAGGTATCCATTGCCATCGTCATCGGCTTCCTGGCGGCCTTTTTCTCGGCCTTGGTGGTGGTGCGCGCCTTGCTGGCTTTTCTGGCCCGCCATACCTACCGGCCATTCGCCTGGTATCGCATCGCCTTGGGCGTTGTGGTGCTATTGTGGCTGTGGCTGGGGGCTGGCGCCGCGTAGTTCCATCGTGCCGTGCCCGATGGCCAGCCATCCTCCGCGGGGGGGGATCGAGTGGTCGTAGTCCCAGTCGGGCAGCACATAGCGTGTGCAGGCGCGTCCGTCCACCAGCAGCTCATGCCGCGCGGGGCGGTGGGTGTGGCCGTGCACCATGAGGCCAAGGCCCGAACTCCGGAAGGCGCTTGCAATGGCCTGCGGGGCCACGTCCATGATGTCTTGCTGCTTATGCCGGTTGGCGGCCATGCTGCGTTGCCGCGCATACTGCGCTATGCGCAGGCGCCGCTTCAGGCTTAGCGACAGGAACAGGCGCTGTATCCAGGGCGTGCGGACAATGCGCCGGAAGCGCTGGTAGCTTGCGTCCGCCGTGCAGTATTCGTCGCCGTGGCTCAACAATATGTCGCCGGCGTCGGTGTGCAGGCGAACCGTATCGGGCAGAAGGTGGGCGCCCAGGCTTCGGGCCAGTTGCCCGCCGAGAAGAAAATCGCGGTTTCCGCGGCCCAGCCACAAGGGAATGAGGCTGGCGGTTTGCCGCAGTTTTTCGAGTGTTGCGGCAAGCCAGGGCGGAGCGGCTTCGAGGGCGGCGTCGTCTCCGACCCACG